>JAJQFO010000059.1 GCA_021201095.1 Lachnospiraceae bacterium | reverse complement strand
ATGCCACCATCAAAGGGAAACTCGGTGTAAATGCGATGAAGGCAAACAAGCACCTGTATGACCATATCGTCTATGACTCCACAAACGAGCAGAAGTTCGCAACGGATCTGGATGCAAATACAGATGTGGCCGTGTATGTGAAGCTACCGAGCGGTTTCTACATCTCCACCCCTGTCGGGCATTATAATCCAGACTGGGCAATCGCATTCTACGAAGGAACCGTGAAACACATTTACTTCGTGGCAGAAACCAAAGGCTCCATGAGCAGTATGCAACTGCGGCTTATTGAGGAATCAAAAATTCACTGTGCAAGGGAACACTTTAAAGCCATCTCCGGCGACAATGTTGTCTATGATGTAGTGGATAGTTATCAGTCACTGATGGATAAGGTAATGAAGTAACCACGAATATTGGCAGAGCATACTTCGGTAAGGTAATATGCAGATGGGAGACCTCAAGATGGATAATGACCAGATTATTAGCAGGATGAATACATATTTACACACTGCTGCTCATGTGTTAGCAAAATGGCTTGGCAAGCTATTGCCTAAGACATCTGACGATTGGTGGGAAGAATGTGTCCTGGAAAAGCTGAGTTATAATCAGCGCGACATGGCGAAAGAAAGAGGATTTACAGAACTTGAGGAATTTGATTTGGCGGCGCTTCTCCGCATTGCTGATAAATCGTGGTATACCATGCGAAGTGTAGCATTTCTTCCAACAAGGGAGAGGGAATGTATTCGTGATATGATGCGTGTCCGTAATAACTGGGCGCATGTTAGTGCAATGCTTCCAGGTAAGGATGCGGTTCTTGCTGATTTGGAAACTTTACGTGATTTTTTTCAACAAAGAGAGTGTGAAGACAGCCTAGTTAATGAAGTTGATCGGATGATTGAGGCTGTGAGATCGTCTTCTACAGTTGATTTTGATTCTTTTTCACAGGAAAATCCATCTGAAACAAAATCGGGCGAAGAATCTGCAGCGGAAAAAGATGATGAAATTGCGGAAAAAAGTCTGGTCTATCTGGTTGGAAACCCTGAAATACGTGGCATAGTGATGTCTGTTACTGATCTGGGGGAAACAAGGAAGTATGATGTTTTTGTGGACGGAAATTTCAAAACTTTTTATTCCGGACAGATTGCATTGTATGTAGAGGAAGCAACTTATAATTGGGTAGATATCAATACCTTTAGAAGTTACCTGACCGCGTATCAGATTAATAATCCTTCTGGAAATAATCTGTATTCCCTGAATGCGGCACGTATTGATTTTGTGCCATATCAGTTCCGACCGGCGCTGAAATTGATTCACGCGGATGAACCAAGAATTCTGATTGCGGACAGCGTTGGTGTTGGGAAAACCATAGAAGCAGGACTTATTATTAAGGAGTTACAAGCAAGAAATGAACTGGAAAATATTATGATAATCTGTCCTAAGCCGTTGGTAACCGAACGGAAATGGGAATTGGAAATGAAGCGATTTGATGAAGAATTTGTACCGATTGACGGCCCGCTGCTTCGTCAGATTATTTCTGATACTGACAGGGATGGAGAATGGCCGATACGTTTCAATAAAACTATTGTGCCGTATTCTATTCTGGATAGTAGAACCTACGAAGGAGACACAAAGAAAAAAAAACATACCTTTGGCCTGAAAGATCTGGATCCGGCACCGCATTTTGATCTTGTAATAGTTGATGAGGCTCACCATATTCGTAACGGAAGTATGGAGAAAGAGAAAGCTTACGAGTATAAATGCGTAAAATATTTCTGTGATAATGCGGACGCGGTGGTTATGTTGACCGCGACGCCTCTCCAGACCAGTGACAATGATTTGTTTACACTGCTTAATGTCCTTCGCCCGGATGTTGTCATTGATAAGCAGACATTTAATTTGATGTCGAAACCGAACGCGCATATATCAGAAGCAGTGAAGATAATACGGAGAGCAGGAGAAGACTGGCAAGCAAAGGCTACAGAGGCCTTGAAGGGTGTTCCGGAAACACAATGGGGAGAAAATGTCATTGCAGCGAATCCGGCGTATGGCGAGATGGTAAAGACACTGCAGCAGGATACAATCACGCGACAGGAACGTGTAAAACTCATATCTGATGCAGAAAGTTTACATAGCTTTAATTCCATGCTGAACAGAACAAGGAGAAAGGATATACAGGATTTTTGTATCAGAAGGCCATATACCTTGGTTGCTGAGTTTACACCTAGGCAGCAAGAACTGCATGATGAGCTTTTACAATTTGAGCAGAATGCATTACTGCAGCTTCACGGAAGCGCCAGATCTATTCCTTTTATGATGACTACAATAAAAAGGCAGGCAGCAAGCTGTATTTTTGGATTGGCACCACATATCAGAGACTTGATTAAGAGAAGATTTCAGCAGCTGGAGGACGATCCGGATATGGATTCCGAAGGCTTTGCCTTTGATAGATCGGATGCGGATGCCCTGGAGAGAATGGCGCAGGATCTGTTAATTATGGCAGATAATCTTCCGGAAGAAGATCCAAAATTTGATCAGATGCTGCAAGCGATTATGGAAAAACAGAAACTGGAGAACAATAAAATAATTATCTTCAGTACATTTCGCTTTACGCTGGCATATTTGAAAAAGAAACTGACAGAGGCGGGGCTTCGGGTGGCACAGGTTGACGGCAGTGTAAAAGACATTGAAAGGCAGGAGCTTCGCACAAAATTTGAGAAACCCAAGGGTGATGTGGATGCGATTGATATTTTGTTGTTCACAGAAGTAGGATCCGAAGGCCTGGATTATCAATTTTGCGATATGATGATTAATTATGATTTGCCGTGGAATCCGATGAAAATTGAGCAGCGTATTGGTCGTATTGACCGCCGAGGACAGCAGAGTGAAACTGTTAGCATTTATAATATGATTACGAATGGTACAGTAGACGCAGATGTTTATAGCCGTTGTCTTATGCGTATAGGAATTTTTGAAAGTAGTATTGGAGAGTGTGAGGAGATATTGGGTGATATCGCTACTCAGATTACCCAGATTGTAATGGATACGTCTTTAACAGATGATGAACGCAAGCTGAAATTAGAGCAAATGGCTGATAATGAAGTGCGAAAATTGCAGGAAATGAATCGACTGGAGGAGGAAGAAAAAGAATTTTTTGGATTTGATCTGTCAGAATACATGACATCTCAAGAGATTCATAAAGCTGAAAATCCATGGCTGACTCAGAAAAGTCTTCAAATACTGATTGAGGAATACTTGTTAAGAAGATTGGGGCGAGGAAGCTACATTTTAGGAGAAGGCGATGTGAAGCAGCTGAGGCTTTCTGCTACAGCAAGAGCCGAGTTAAGAGACGATTTTCGGAAGCTGCCGAGCGGACGAAGCGCCGTAAGACAGAGCTGGGATGTTTATCTGAAAGGAAAGACGCCTATCCATCCGATCACGTTTGACTCAGAGGCTGCAGAAAAGAGACGGGATACGTTTTTTATTACCGCGATGCATCCCCTTGCGAAACAGGCTGCATCATATTTTGCTACAAATGAAAGAGCCTATATAAGGCTTCAATATGCAACGGAAGATATTCCTAAAGGAGAGTATCATTTTTCTGTTTATGCCTGGAGTTATGTTGGAATTAATCCGCATTTCAAATTGGTTGTAGTATGTGATGATGATGTGATTGCATCAGAGCTTCCGGAAATTTTGCAGGAATCTCAAAGTGGTGTAGCACCGGTTAAAATTCAGTCTACGGATTGGGATGCTCTTGAAAAGAAGCAGGTTAGGCTCTGGTTAGATGAAAAAAATGCCGAAATTAAAGAGGCGGAAAATACATCTACATATAAAATTGAGAGTTTATCTAATAATTTTAACAATAGAAAGAGGTCTCTGGAGCAGAAAATATTGGATACAAGCAGCGAAAGTATCCGCAGAATGTACACGAGCGAACTGGAAACCGCGACAGAAAAATATGAATTGAAAATTGAAGAAATAAGGAAACGGGTCGGGCAGACGGATATTCATACTACACTAATAGCAAATGGAATTCTTAAGGTTGTTAATTAAGAGTTCTCTGGGGGAAGATTGGGAGGTACCGGTATGGAAAAAGTGGCCATTGCGGATCAGATTTTGCAACATCAGGATAAGGATGAGATGCTCCGCCGGGCATTGGAAAGGATTATTCAGCTTTATACGGATAAATCTCATTTCGTGTATGAGTTATTGCAGAACGCGGAGGATGCAGGCGCAACTAAAATTAAATTTGAACAATATGCTGACAGACTGGTGGTTTTGCATGATGGGCATCCGTTTACGACGGAGAACCTACAGGGCTTATGTGATATTGGAAAATCGGATAAGACAGATGATTTAAACCAGATTGGTGAATTTGGTGTGGGATTTAAGTCCGTGTTCGGGATCTGTGAGAAAGTGCGTCTTTATAGTCATCCAAGCGAAGAAGATCTGGAACAGGGATACCAGCTGTTCGCCGTGGAAATAAAAGATTTTACGCATCCCGTAGATATTGAGGATCAGGATGTGGATCCTGGATATACCACAAAGTTTGTGTTCCCATATAGTGTGGGTTATACCTTTTCCGGATTTCAGACCATTGAAAAATTGAATGAAGTTCTTTCTGGCCGACTGCAGCATCTTGGGATTACTACTTTGCTTTTTATGAAAAATTTGCAATCCATAGATTATAAAATAGAATTGCCTAAGCTAAAGACATCCGGTTCTTATTTGCTTAATAAAGAAACATTGAATGATCATTGCGCTTTGGTGTCTGCTGTTGGTGAAACTGGTCTAAAGACAAAGAAAAAGAAAGAGAAGAAGAAGACAGAGCAGATATCATATCTTGTCTTTTCCAGGAAAGTTGCTGGGATACAGGAAGGAAGGACGATTGATATTGCCTTTGCTGTATCTGTAAATGAAGCGGGAGAGTATACTTTTCAAACGGCAAAATCACCTTACATCTCAGTTTATTTTCCGACAGAAACAGAGAGTAAGCTGAAATTTATTGTACAGGGACCGTATCGAACAACGCCAAACAGGAGCAGTGTTCCATTGGATGATAAGGATAATATTGATCTCGCGAAGCAGACGGCCTTACTTTTACGTGACAGCGTTATAGAGTTAAGGAATTTTGGGAAACTAAATTATAGTTTTATAAATATACTGCCGATTGATGAAGAGGTGTTTTACAGCACACCTTTATTCAGATGTATGTATTCAGAAACGGTTAATATGCTGGAAGAGGAGAACATCCTTTTGTGCAAAGATGGAGCCTATGCTTCGGCAAAATGCGTTAAGATCGCCAGAGGATCTGAATTTGCAGAAGTTTTGTCAGAGGATCTGCTTACAGAATTGATTAATGATGGCATAGAGTATCACTGGCTTCCAACATTTCTTACAGAGACAAGTAAAAAATATAAGATGTTATATGAGTTTTTAACCGGCATTATAAATATCGAAATGATCAGACCTGAGAATCTAAGGAGTGCTATTAATGCTAATCCATCATTTTTGCTGCGACGAGATGATGAGTGGCTGGTGAGATTTTATAAAATGTATGAGTCTGTTGGAGCTGCTTTTTCTAAGCAAAAAGGGGGATCCAACATGTTGACAGCTCAATTTGTTAAGACATCGAAGGGATCATTTGTGGCGCCTTATCGGAAAAGCGATGGAAAAGATCAGAACACATTTTATTTTAGTGGATATGAGAATGCGTCGTATCTTCCGAATGTGTTTTTACCGAGTAAGAACTCAGAAGGTATGGAAGATATCGACTTTGTTGATGAAGGAATACTACAAAAGTGTGGCCATTTCTTTACGGAGATTCTTGGCCTTCAGAAACCAAATGAATATGAATTTTTCATTAGAGACTTTAAGAAACGCTATGAAGGCGGGCAGTTTGTTTCGGATGACCAACATATTACCGACCTGAAAAGATTGCTGCATTATTATAAAAATGAAGAATACCGACAGGAAATCATCAGCCTTATTGAAAAACATCTGAATGTCAGGTGTACGAAAGACGGAAAGAAGGTTTATGTAAATCCGAAAAAGGAAAGAGTGTTCTTTTCGGTTAATTCTGAAGGCATGAGTATAGAGCAATATTATTTTCATATTATCAGCTATCCTTATATTGATGAGGAGTTTTATAAGATTGAGGGCATCGACAGAGATGACTTAAAGCTTTTGGGAATTTCAGAGGAAGTGGCAATTGGTTTAGATAAGAGAAGTGGAGAATATCGTACAGGGAACCCAGGACACCAGCCAACATGGTCGACAATTTCAAGCTTTCGATGGAGGCTGAATTTGGATAAACTGGATGCAGTTCTGGAATATATATCAAGCCATCCGAGAGCGGCTGACTCAATGGCTAAATCCAGTTTTATTTTCCGCTTTTTGCAGAATCATGAGGAAATGCTTCAAGGCTCGGTTTATATCAGTGGAAGCCACCCTAATATATCTAATGCCTATTCAGATATCGTTACACAACTGCGAATGGATGGACCTAAGTATCGATATTATGGAATAAAATGGGATGGCAAATGGCTGTTTACTGAATCTGGTGAACTGGTTTCCCAGAAAGAAATTACAAAGAGGGATCTTCATCCGCAGTTGTACGGTGAAATTAAACATGAATCAAAATTATATGAAATACTTGGTTTTTGCAAGAGTGAAGAAGACCAGTTGGAAGAGACTGAAAAGGTTTATGATCGCCTAGATGAGGAAACGAAGGAACAGTATCTGGAGATTGAATTGCGGCGAAGATTTGGAATTTCCATCACTGATCTGGAAAAAACCTACGGTACAAGTGGAACAAAAGACACAGGAACACCTGCATATATAAAGCAGGACACATTTGAGTTCCCTTCCTCAAAAGTAAAAAATTGGGATTCTCTGCGTAAACATGTTGCGGAGGTTTTAGTATTTGCGAGCCCTGTAGAATATGAGTATAAGGTTAGAAAAATTCGCGTTAGTAAACCGGACCGTGAAATTGATGCTTATCTGCGGGGAATGTATAGGGTTGAATGGGCTTATAAATATGCTTGTCAAATGTGTCATGAACCGGTTGCAAAGTTTGAAAAATGCCAAATCTCCACAGGCATGGAGAAAGAGTTGGATCCCATGTATTTATGCATGTGCCCTAATTGTGCAACAGAATATCGTCAGATGCGTTCAGATGAATATGAGTTAAACCTTTTTTTGAAAAGGATTGAGAATCTTGAAGAACGGGACATAAATACACAGGATCCGGTGAAAATTGATTTTGAAAATGAATCTATTTGGTTTACACAGACCCATATTGCAGAAATCAGGGAAATGATGGCGCTTAAAAAAGAAGCGGATAATTATGGTAAAACGCATTCTGGATCTGTGAGAAAGGGTTCCGCTAATACAGCCAAAACTGAACAGGAGATTGAAGACGATCCTGAAGCAGATATGACAGTGGCTGGAACGGATGTGTATAAAAGTTATATCGGAAAAAGAGTTTTTCATAAGACCAAGGGATATGGTGTTGTAAGAGAATGTGATGGCACTAATCTGGGCATTGAATTTGAAAAAGGTGATACAGCCGGCAAAATAAAAAAGTATTCGTTAGAAATTTGTTTGTCAAAAGGGCTGATTACAATCGTATAGTGTACTTTTGGAGAATCAGATTGTTCCCCAAGTTGGGGAACAATTTCAAATAGCTTTCAATCAATTGGTTGGAAAGAGAACGCACATTAATACATTCATCACAAAATAGTAGGAGGCTTCATCATGGCTCCAAGATATTCGATTCTTCTTTGCAATCAGCCCTTGCGGACTTATCAATCTCAAATATCCCAGTGGCTTTCCATGGGCAATAAGGTTCTCTGGTTTGGCAGGGAAGAGGATGTAGCTGCGTTAAAGCGGGAGCATGAGAACTTTGCAAAAGCTTTTCTTTTACAGGCATATACAACTTCCCTGACACAGTCGGGAATCATTGTGGATGGCGACGGCGATAAAAGATTGTTTGCTGCTATCGCAGATGACTGCCCCTTATTTAATGCTGCGCAATATGAAGTCGAGCATTGTGATGCAGACGAGCATATTGTGGTACAGGCTTCGGCGGGTACCGGGAAGACGACGGTCATGATTGACCGTATTATGTATCTTTTGCATACCAGACCGGATCTTCGACTTTCGGAGATGTATATGATTACATTTACGAATGATGCTGCGCAGCAGATGAGCAATCGGCTTCAGGATGCTTTTATGACACGCTTTACCCTTACCCGGCAGAAGAAGTATCTTCGATGGGTGGAAGAACAGTCGCAGATGAATATTTCTACGATACACAGTTTTGCTTATACGATTCTGAAACAGCTGGGGATCGGGGAGAGCTTTACGAAGAGCCTTTCGATTCGCTCTTTTGAGTATGAAAAAAAAGAACTGATTAAGAACGCAATCGATGAAAAGATTGATTCCGGAAAGAATATCAGGCAGCAGTTGGGAGTGCCTTTTTATCGTGCAAACTCTCTGGTGAATGATTATTGGGGAAAGTTTGCCCAGCTGGGCGTATCTCATCAGGATTTGAAGACGATGGACTGGGGAGAACCAGCGGATGATGCTTCGGTTCATTTTCATGGTGTGATTCAGGGATTAGTTGAGGAGCTTGACGAGCAGTATTTTGATCTGCAGAGACAGGAAGAGGCAGTGGCCATCAATGATATTATGAAGGATCTCCAGGAAGTGCTTATGAGCGGGGAGATTCCGGATACGGATCTTTCTATGAAATATCTGTTTATTGATGAATTTCAGGATTCGGATTTATCTCAGATTAAGGTTGCTTGTCTGTTGAGCAAGATATATGAATCTGCTTTATTTGTGGTGGGTGATGTGAAACAGAGCATCTATCGGTTTCGTGGAGCGACGGATAAGGCTTTTCAGATCCTACATGACGATATGAAAGAGATGGGGCTGAAAGCTCCGGCAGAGTTTACACTGATCAATAACTATCGTACAGCGTCTGGTGTCCTGAAGCGGATGGATGACTATTTCTTTACCTGGGCAAGGCAGGGATATCTTATCTATGATACTGCGGTGGTTCCTTTTAACAGAAATCAGGGAAAGATTCAGATGATTGCTTCCACGGCGAATAAGGCGGAAAAGCAGAGAATCGATCCAGTGCAGCTTTCAAATATTGTGAACCGGGAACTGGATGCTCTGGTCAAAAAGGTGGAGACATCTGGTAAGGAACCAAACGAGAAAAATCGTGTTGTTTTGCTTACAAGGACGAATAAAGAATTAAGCCAGCTGGCCGGTATTCTTCGGAAGGCGAAAATACCGGTTTCGGTCCGCAGGGACGGGGCATTTTACGCCTCGGAGGCAGTACGGGATTTTTATATGATGATATCTTCCTTTTTGTTCTGTGACGAGCCGAAGTATATTTTCAACTATCTTCTGACGCCGTATGCGGGAGAACTGGAGCCGATGGATGTGAATGTCATGGAACGGCTGGGCGGTGATTATGAGAATTTGGTCGATTATCTGGATCATTTTCTGAACCAGACGTCCTGGAAAAAATATCACAGACAGCTGCGTATCAAGCCTGTGATGGCTGTTTTTAAGGACATGCTGGATAATGAGTCTGTTGTTGACCATTTTATCGAGAATAATAAGGCAAGGAGAATTGCGGAGGGCTGGCAGGAGGCCAGGGTGAATGCGGATACGCTCACAAGAGCCAGACAATATCAGGCGGATCTCGAAAAGCTGATGGAAGTGCTTCAGAACAATCTGGGAGGGGATAAGGTCAGCCTCTATGATGTCTACCATTTCCTGAAGATTAACATTGCGACCAACCGTTCGGAAGGTGAAGCGAAGGTTCAGTCGAAGGATGATTACACCTCGGTTCTTTGCATGACGATACACAAATCGAAAGGCCTGGAGTTTGATACGGTGATCATTCCCTACACCGATGAAAACTTTGGCGGGTGGAAGCAGACGGAATTACTCATAGATCCGATTGAGAAGAAGGTAGGATGGTATTATTCCGGAGATAAGAAGGACCAAAAAAGAAAATATTATTATCCGGAGATGGAGAATTCTTATTACGAAAGAATACAGGCGGATGAATCTAAGAGCGGTAAATTGGAAGGAGTCCGGGTACTTTATGTCGGAATGACGCGGGCGATTGATACACTGATCTGTATTGTGGAGAAATCCAAAAATCCGATGTCGTGGGCCAGACTGATCGAGGAAGTGGGTGTCGATTATGAGTAGAGCCGTTTATACATATACTGATCTCAGAAGACTGAATACCAGCAGAAATTTCCAGAGCCTGATGCGCTATCCGCAGATTACGGTATCATCGGATTTAAAGGTGTGTCTTGTCGGAACCCCAAAGACCGATCGGGTAAAGGGATTATTTTCTTACGAGAAGTTCCGAGTGACGGAGTTTTACAGCTTCTCGAAAGCGATTGACGAGGAGTGGTCTTCGGATCAAAGCAAGTTTCATGAAATGATTTTTCTCTCTGAGTTTATGAGAGAAAAACTTGATGCGGCAGTAAACGATAAAAAGAAACAGAACTGGCTGGTCGGCTGTATGCGGAATCTGGATTCTATGCTGTCGGCAATTCTTCTCCTGGAACAGGCCAGGGTGAAGCCGGAGGATTTGAATCCTGACGGAGACAGAAACCTGGAGCTCTTTACCGAAGCGTGGAAAGCATTGTCAGAAGAAGATCAGGCGATACTACAGTTCAGGCGAAAAATGGAGACGCTGACATCCAAAGAAGCGTGGAAACCAATTTTTCAGAAAGCATTTTTGCTCGATTCTCTGCAAGGGATTGATACGCTTGTTTTTCATGGGTTCTATTATATTACACCGTATCAGGAACAGATTATGCGCCTGCTGGAACAGGCTGGCTTCCGGCTTGTTTTTCTGATCCCGTATGATGTTCGTTATCCATACGTTTATGAGATCTGGGACGAGACCTATTCTGCGGAGAGAGGGTTTGACCCGAAAACAAAATGGCAGATAGAGAAATCGTTCGCTGATGATCCTTATGGAGAGATCTTTGAGGGAAGACCTGCCAAGATTCAGAATCAGCTTGAAATTAAAGAATATGCTTCTATAATGGAATTTGTGAATGATGTCAGGCACATCCGGGAAAAGGGCTTTACCATTTATTCTGCGGATAACCATTCTGTAAATCGGATATTGAAGGAATATTTTCCGGAAGAGTACGGAGAACGAAAAATGCTGTCTTATCCGATTGGTCAGTTTATCCGGACGCTGAATCGGATGTGGGATGAGGAACAGCAGACGGTTTCACTGGATGAAGATCAGCTGATCGAGTGCTTTTCCTCCGGATGGCTTGCCGTGGATGGTGTTTCCGGAAAACAGTATTTGCAGGATCTTATGTATATCCTTCCCTTTTTCAAGGGGTGCCATACAGCTGATCAATGGGAGCAAAGACTGGAATTGCTTTGGGAGACCGAAGAAAATGTGTTAAGCCCCTTTGAGACAGAATTAGATCCGGACATTGCAGTATCAAGGTGGCAGGAGGCAATTGAGAATCCACTCACTAATTTCAGTGTTTTTGCAGTAGATTCTCAGAAGCTGGAAGTGATCACTAAACTTATCCAACAGCTTCTTGACATGGCCGAGGAATTGTTTGGAAAGAAGGAACCGGTGCGGATTCGAGACCATATCCGCACGTTGGACCGTATTCTGAAAACGCATGAGGTTTCTCATGAACTGTACGCGGAAGAACGGGAAATCATTCAGGATATATTTGAAAAACTGGACAGCGACAATGACTTTGATGTCAGATGTCATCCAGCGGATATTGCCGGTGCACTGGATTTGTACCTTTGTGGGAAATATGAGGAGGGAGAAGTTCAGTCCAACCAGGTAGGAATGGTCCTTCCACTTTATTTTGTGGATGCTGCCTGCGTGAAAAACCGCAGCAAGGTGCATTTGTGCTTTAGCGACGTAGAGCATCTCCCAGGCGGTGGAAAGGACTATATATGGCCGCTGACCGGGAAAAAGATGAAAGAGACTTATGAGCGGACGGGAAATACCCTTCTGCTGAACCTGATGCAGATTATGGAAGCAACCTCCGTCTGCAACCGGTATTTTACGTACTGTGCTTTAAAAAACAGGGAAGTGACGCTCTCCTGGGTGAGCAGTTTGGGTTATAAATTGTTAGCTCCGTCACCATATATTAAGCTGCTGCTTGAGGCAACAAATGTGTCATTGACTCCGGCTGCGAGAAATGCGATTACATTTGGCAGGGTAGCGGATACACCAGCCAGCCCAGGCAGGGTAAAACCCTATCAGAGTGATAAGGCTCCGGTGGGAATGATCAAAGAAGCATGCATGGATTACGCACTTTGTCCGATGAGATATGTACTCGGTTATGTGCTGGAAAAATATCCGACATGGCAGTCGGAATTTCAGACAGGCTATGCATTAAATGCTCTTATTTCGGCATTGTTCCATCTGATGGAGGAGGATGACGTATCGGTTGATCAGGTCTACGAGGCAGTGGTAGGATTGTTCCCGAATATGCGGAAGGTGGAAAAACGTCAGGTTTATGATTATATCGCTTATGATCGCGGGGAAAATGACCTGGACTATGAACATCGTACAGAATGTGGAGGGAAATATTATACAGATGAGCGCATAAAAATCCATTATCCAAATCAGGCAGTCAGGACAGAAGCGATTTCGCGTTATGGAAAGCTGTATACGCCGGATGGACGCAAAGGATTGGATTTGTACGAGACAGTAGAACAGCAGGAATTCTGCACATTTTGCCCACATGTGAGCTATTGCCGAAACGCTGTTTTTGCCGTGGATCAGGAGAATTATTATGATTGATAACAATTTTTGGAAAAGGGTTGCGGATAAATGGGCACTTGATGATGACGATATTGAAATTCCTGATATAGGAGACCCTATAATAATAGACGATTCAGATGATGATATGATACCGTTTGATGAAGGAATCACGGATGATGAAATCAATGATATATTGGACGAACTGGGGCTTTCTGATTTCTAAAAGGGAATGGAATGCTGGCAAAATCAAGTTGCGAGGATGAGATGCCGTTCTTCATTTTATGAAAATGTAGAATGACCTGCACTGCGTGAACATTCCGGCTGATTTTACTACGCTTCTGGGATAGCCTGGAAATTGATAGGGGAGACAAAAGATGGCAGAGAAAATGTATGACGCCTATAACCAGGAAATTGAGCTGACAACCGAGCAACAAGCGTGTTTGAAGTACACCGGTAACCGGACACTTATGGTGAAGGGTTACGCCGGGGCGGGGAAAAGTCTTGTGCTTATAGCTATCGCAAAAAAGTATATAGAGAAATATGGGCATTCTTCAAAAAATAAGGTTGCCATCTTTACGTTCCAAAATACGCTGGTGTCCACGACAAAGGAATTTCTGCAGGTGAACAGTGATGCAGAAGATGAGGGCATTATCGTTTGTACGGTGAATTCCTGGATGGGAAAAATATACAACGAACTGGTAAGGCAAAAGAAGGCTCCAAAAAGAAATTATCCGGGTTCTGGAAGGACAGAAGAAGAAAAACGACTGAAAAGTGTAGAGATAGCCATGAACCAGCATCAGACTAAGTTTGGAAAACACAGATTTCATGACATTCCATATGATTTCTGGCTGGAAGAATTTGACTGGATGAAGGATATGAATATAGGCATGAACGATCTTCCTGCGTATATTTCCTACAAACGGAAAGGACGTGGAAGCAAATATCGATTTAGCAGTGCGGATTACCTGACGGCATTTCAGATCTATACCTGTTATTTACTCTATCAGGAATCAAAAGGGTGTGGTGATTGGGCAGATCAGCCGATGTATTTGCTCCGCCACAGCGATCTGATTCCAGACTGCTTCAAGTTTGACCATATACTGATTGATGAGGCGCAGGATTTGTCACTTGCACAGATGAGCGCACTTATGTTGCTGATAAGACCTGGCGGGGATATGATTGTCGCGATGGATGCGAACCAGAAAATTCATGGAAAATACTGGACTCCGAAGCTGCTTGGGATAGAGACAACTACGAAGAAGCTCACGAAATCAATGCGGACTACGAAGCAGATTGATAATCTTGCGGAAGCTGTCCGAAGTAAAAATGATAAGCAGCTGGATGAGGATGATAAGAGCCTGAGAGCAGTTCCGGAAAGAGAAGGAAGTCTGCCTAAGCTGGTGCATCTGGATAATCGGGAGGCGGAGAGAAAATATGTGGTAAAGCTTGTAAAATCCTACTTAAAAGCAAACCCCAAGATTACAATTGGAATCCTTGCGGCAAAGAATAATCAGATTACTCTTTACAGTGGATGGCTGGCAGAAGAGGGAATTCAGCACGAGCAGGTACGGAAAGACTCTACATTCTCAATGGCTAAGCCTGGCGTGAAAGTGGCATCGGCTTTTAGTTCTAAGGGGCTGGAGTTTAACGTTGTCATTATTCCGATGTTTGCAGAGGGATATTTCCCATATAAGTACGCTTCGGATGATGCAGAAGAAATGGAACAATTCATGATAAAGATGAGGAATCTTGTGTATGTTTCGATGACACGCGCAAAGAATGTCCTGGTTATTACATGGTGGGGAGATGGAGGCTCAAGGTTCCTTAATGATATGCCAAAGGAGCTTTATGAACTGGAAGGAAAACCATTTATATTCAAGTCACCAGCTGAAGATGATTTGATAAATCCAGAGCCTGATACTGAACCACAGCCGTCTGAACAGCCGAAAAGGCTTTTAGACTTTTTGAAAGAGAAAGGGATCAAAACCAGTGACAAAAGAGAGCAGGGCGGGGCACTTTGGATCATTGGGGGTAAAGAACTTGATCCTGTGATTAAGGAATCGCAAAAAATATTTGGAGCGCGATGGACGTTCAGCCAGAATGGTGGCCGCGCTACCGGATATCGGACGAGTTGGTTTACAAAGTGTAAGAAGTAAAGGGCGGGAAGTAAATGGGATTTGTCGACTATACAGGGCAAAAGGAAGACAACTATACAGATGTAATTGAATTTGCAAAAGCCCAGCAGGAGGAAGAAAAGCGTCGGCTGGAAGATGCCAGGATTGGAAGATGGATGGCTGAGCGGTTCGAAGACGGCTATCGCTATGTCGGTTTGTCCTTTCACGACCTGATTCGGCACATTATGCTCCAGTACAGGCAGGTGAAAAAGCTGGAGGATAGACTTCTGCTAAAGCAGGATGAAGCACTTCCGTTTAATACTGATATTTTGTGGAAAGACTTCTGTATTGCCACTGTCACAAAGCAATTGTCCTCTTTTCCCATCAATGTGGATAAGAGAAATACCTGTTATCAAACCTTCCTTGAGAAGGCATTTCGACTTTCAAATGTTACTTCTGCAGAGGAACATTACGGCAACATGAGAGATAATGCTGCTTATCGCAGGTATTTTGATAATTGTTTTGATTTGGCCTCGGGGAAATTATTCTGGAAATGGATTGGCCATCAGAATACGAAAGAGGATGTATTATGGATTGAATTTATTGATTCCTGCGAGAAATTGTCAGTGTTGCTCGGTTATTATCTATATCTAGGAATCCGTCCGAATGATTCGCTGTGGATGGAAAATCTGGACAGGGATCACAAGCTATATTCTGCAATGAAAACGGATAATTCCAGAATGCGGGTGAAAAAGTCTGATTATAGCAGAATGCGAAATCCACTATATGAAGCAGATG
This sequence comes from Lachnospiraceae bacterium, assembly GCA_021201095.1. GTDB lineage: Bacteria > Bacillota > Clostridia > Lachnospirales > Lachnospiraceae > Choladousia. The sequence goes on along the minus strand of JAJQFO010000059.1, from coordinate 3,812 downwards.
TAACGGAATTGGTTTCCAGCGCTCCGGCTAAGAAAGATGAGGGGAGCCATACGGATATGCAGGAGAAGTCTGATGAAGGGAATGGGATGGCTTCTTCGGAAAAAATGGAAAGCACGGAACACCAGAACTCACAACTTCAGGAAAGTTCGGATTCGGTGGGACAACAGATCGAACCAAAACGTCCACTTTTGGACAAGAATCGTTTTCAGCAGCTTATTGGCGAACGGACACTGAAAAGCTACATACAGGCATGTGGATTGCTTATTGCCTGCAATCTTCCAGAAGAGATGAACAAATTATACAGAGAGTTATTGGCTCGGATTCCTGTTTTGCAGGAGACAATTGAGAAATATAAAGATGTTTACAAGACGGATATCGATCAGTTCTGTAATTATTACATTCCGGAAACGCTTCAGTTGACCGCTGCTTATATCGAATATCTGGATGTGGATATTGACAGGAATATTGTACAGGACACGGAACGGGAAGTGCTGCGCGCGTTAGAAAAACTTCTTCTGGCGGTAAACGAAAAGATTGATGAAGTTTATTCGTTTGCCTCTATGGATATCAAAGCAAAAGCCAGAGTGCTAGATACAATGATGAGTCAGGATGGTTATGTTGATCCGATATTTAAAATCAGATAGCGCGACTTTAGAGGACGCAGCACAGCTTACTATTCAGGATGGACGTGCTTGATACGAGAAATATATTAATTGAGAGAGGCTTGACATATGGAGGCGCCGGAAGGAACATTAGATGGAATATTATCAGATGAATTGCAGCTTTCTGAAAAAGAAAAGCAACAGATACAGGAATTTGCAAAACGTATTGATGTGCGAAACGACAGAATGGTGAATTCCTACTGCGCAGATGTTCAAAAAAAGGTAGCCACGTTAACAGCTGCTGTATCTGATGCAGTAAATTCTCAGGATTATGCAGATATAGGCAGCGATTTAAAGGAATTGTGTGATGCGCTCAATCGAGCAATTCTTCCTGAAAAGAAAGGCATATTCGGTTTTTTAGGAAAACGAAAGAACAAAGCTTCGGAAACCATAAACAATTATGAATGTGCAAATGAAAGAATTAAACAGATTGAGAATAATTTACGCCAGCGTCAAAAGCTTTTAATGAAGGATATTCAGGTTTTTGAGCAGATGTATCATACAAATCTTGGCTTTTACAGGGAATTGTCAATGTACATTATGGCTGGAAAGCAGGCTCTTTCTTCTTTGAGAAGCACGAAGTTGGACGAGCGGAAAGGAAACGCCGAAAACTCAGGGGATCTTCTGGCATTACAATCCTTTAGAGATTACGAAGAATCATGCAATCGTTTTGAGAAAAAAGTCTCTGATCTTGAGACAACACGGCTGATTTCAATGCAGATGGCAGCACAGATTCGGTTACTGCAAAACGCAGATCAGCAAGTGGTGGATAAGCTGAACCAGGATGTCCTTCATACGATTCCGCTTTGGAGAAATCAGATGGCTTTGTCGATGGGGCTTGCTCATATGACAGCGACGATGGAAGAGCAGGATTCCGTTGACAGAACAACGAAGAAAATACTCCGACGAAATACGGAAAATATCAAGAAAAGTGCTGTCGATGCTGCAATCGCGTCGCAAAAAGAATTCGTTGATGCGGAAGAACTTAAGAAGGCGAATGACAGCATGATTGCTTCCGTTGACGAGGTCGTAAGGATTCATGGAGAAGGAACAAAAAGACGCGTCGAAGTTCAGGAGGAGTTTATAAAAATGAAGGATGAATTGAAAAAAATGACGGAAATTTATCCGTCATAGCGGGTGGAGGATGAGTATGAAAAAAAGATTAAGAGTTACGATCAATGCTCCGCTTGTATTGAGTCTGGCAGCAATCAGTTTTATTGCAACACTGTTGAATTATCTGACGGATGGAGCTTCACAGAGACTGCTGTTCATGACGTATCACTCGGCAATTTTGTCTCCAATGACATGGGTGAGAGCTTTTACACATATCTTCGGACACTCAGACTGGACACATTTGATTGGGAATATGACCTATCTGTTATTGCTTGGCCCGATGCTTGAAGAAAAATATTCATCCCGGACATTGGCGGAAGCGGTAGCTGTTACGGCTGTAGTGACAAGCATGATTAATTATGTTTTCTTCCCCAATACTGCCTTGTGTGGAGCGAGTGGAATAGTTTTTTTATTTATGCTGCTTGCTTCTTTTACGAATTTCAGAGAAGGAGAAATTCCTGCCACATTTATACTGGTTGCTGTCCTTTTCCTGGGGCAGCAGGTATACGAAGGGCTGACCGTGCAGGACAACATTTCCAATATGGCGCATATTGTAGGCGGCGTTATCGGAGGAGTCCTTGGCTATACATTAAACAAGAAATCATCCAAAACAGGCACGGATTTATATAGCTCGTATTCTTATCAAACGGATTCTCATACTCAGACAGATGTGAATGACAGAAAGAATACACGTTTTCACCGGAACTCAGCAAGGAAGAAAACAGGAAAAAAACATAAGAAAGGAAAGCACGCTGCACTTGCGGCAGTCATAGTAGTCATTCTATTAGCTGCGTATTTTGGAGTAAACTATTTTGGGGTAAACGGATTTCCATTTGCTGCGTCAGATGGAGACGAGATTATTTCAGAACTGGAAATCCCGGAGTATACTGGGAAGGCATGGGTAGAAGTAAATAACAATATTCCCTTTTTTGAAGCGTCAGAAATGAATACCGATTCGTTTGAAAGCTACAGTGATCTGGACGATTTGGGGAGATGCGGAGTTGCTTACGCAAACATCAGCCGGGAATTGATGCCGACAGAGGAAAGAGGAGAGATTGGAAGTGTTCAGCCATCCGGATGGAATCAGGCTAAATATGAAGGAGTGATCGATTCCGAACCTGCTTATCTTTACAACCGCTGTCATTTGATTGCTTATTGTCTGACCGCCGAAAATGCGAATGAGAAGAATCTGATCACAGGAACGAGATACCTGAATATCGAAGGAATGCTTCCGTTTGAAAACCAGGTGGCAAATTATCTCGATGAAAATGACAATCATGTTTTGTATCGGGTAACTCCTGTATTTGAAGGCAGCAATTTATTAGCAAGCGGTGTCCTGATGGAAGCATATTCTGTTGAAGATAATGGCGCAGGGATTTGCTTTTGTGTCTATTGCTATAATGTTCAGCCGGGAATTGTAATTGACTATAGTACAGGCGAAAGCAGCTTAGCTGAATGAATCCGGTAACTTCTGCAGGCTGGAAAAAAATGATGCATTCCTTGTAAATGAAATGATCCTGTTCCAAAGTGAATGGACAGACGGTAAACAGTATTATCTGCCGATTGGAACAGTCTGTTTTGAAAGATAGAGGCGGTTATACCGTGACCAATGCAGGGAGGAGGAAATTTGATGTTTTCAGATTTTGACGCACAGACCCGTCAGATGCTGACAGGGAATCTGCTTATGATTGGCTGTTGTGTCTTTTACCTGGCATGGTGGCTGATTGCGTTTAAGCCTCAAGGCGCTGTTAAGGGCATCCGGAGTGGGTGGCTTCTGATCCCGGCTCTGCTGTTAGGCGTGGCTGCGGTGATCCAAATTGTTCAGGGCAGCGGCGCTGTGGAGAGCAGTGCGCTGCTGTTCCCGAGAAATATGGTGCTGATCGGCGGCGTAGTCGTTTATATCATCCTGCTGATAGGAACCAGCGTCCTTTTTAAGCGACAGGTGACGACGGAACTGTTCCTCATTGTTGGCTGGACTGCTTTGATGTTTCTGGAGCTGAATGCTTTGTTTGCGCAGGGACAGTTTACGAAATCAAC
>JAJQFO010000144.1 GCA_021201095.1 Lachnospiraceae bacterium | reverse complement strand
GAATCCTCTCCGGAGTTGTGCTGGCGACCGGACGAATCGTCGGCGAGACAGCGGCGCTGCTTTATACGGCCAGCACCGTCGCGCAGGTGCCGAGCACCCTCTTCGGCAGCGGCCGGACTCTGGCCGTCCATATGTACGTACTTTCCAACGAAGGCCTCCACATGGGGGAGGCATACGCCACAGCGGTCGTCCTGATTGTGCTTGTACTGGCTCTCAATGGGCTTTCATCCATGTGTGCCGGTCTGCTGATGAAAGGGCAGAAATAAAAAAGCTGTCCAATAAGGCTGGATACAGAATCAGCCTGCTTCTCAGATTTCGGAAGCAGAAATGTCAAAATGAAATCAGAAGACCGTAATTGAGTGAGAGGAAAAGATGAAATGGGAAAAATAGACATTAAAAATACAGATCTGTATTACGGGGATTTTCATGCGCTCAAAAATATCAATCTCGAAATCCCTGCGAATAAAATTACTGCTTTTATCGGGCCCAGCGGCTGCGGTAAATCAACACTTTTAAAATCCTTAAACCGCATGAACGATCTGGTGGAGGGATGTAAAATCACGGGCGAAATCACGCTGGATGGGGAAGACATCTACGGAAACATGGATGTGAATCTTCTGAGAAAACGAGTCGGGATGGTTTTCCAGAAAGCAAACCCGTTTCCGATGAGCATCTATGACAATGTGGCCTACGGACCCAGAACGCATGGGATCCGGAACAAGGCAAAGCTGGACGAGATCGTGGAAAAAGCCCTGCGGGACGCGGCCATCTGGGATGAGGTCAAGGACCGTCTCAAAAAAAGTGCGTTGGGCATGTCCGGCGGACAGCAGCAGAGACTCTGCATCGCCAGAGCCCTCGCGGTAGAGCCGGAAGTGCTTCTGATGGATGAATCCACTTCCGCACTGGATCCGATTTCGACATCGAGAATCGAGGATCTGGTCATTGAACTGAAAGAAAAATACACCATCGCGATGGTTACACACAACATGCAGCAGGCAGCACGAATCTCCGATAAGACCGCATTTTTCCTTCTCGGTGAAATGATTGAGTTCGACGATACGACGACCCTGTTCTCCATGCCGAAGAATAAAAAAACAGAAGAATACATTACGGGGAGGTTTGGCTGATTATGAGAGATCGATTTGTAGAAAAACTGGACCAGCTGCAAAAAGAGCTGCTGGAAATGGGAATGCTCTGTGAAGAGGCGATTATGAATACCTATCGTTTGCTTGTCACCACAGAAAACAGAGAAACTATGGCGGAAGAAATCGACCGCCTGGAAAACGAGATTGACGGCAAAGAGCAGGCAATCGAATCCATCTGCCTGCAGCTGCTTCTGCGTCAGCAGCCCGTTGCTTCTGACCTGCGCCGGATTTCTGCGGCTATGAAAATGATCACGGATCTGGAGCGGATCGGCGATCAGGCGACAGATATTGCCGAGATCATGAAGACTGGCAGCATTGATGTACCGGTAAAGGGTGTGGCAATCACACAGATGGCCGAATTTACGATCGATATGTTAAACAAAAGTGTCGAGTCTTATGTAAACCGTGACCTGGAGCTGGCAAAGGAAGTCATTGAGAGTGACGACAAGCTGGACGCAATGTTTCTGGAGGTCCGCAAGACGCTGACCGAGCCGGAAACCAGCAGCCAGTTCAGCTCCGACCAGATTCTTGACCTTTTGATGATCGCGAAATATTATGAGCGGATCGGCGACCATGCGACCAACATCGGGGAATGGGTGGAATTCTCCCTGACCGGCGTACACAGGCAGGGAAAAAAGGTATACAAGGTGTTTGGAACATACGCGCAGTAGGCTTGGAGTGCTTTCGAACACATACGGACGAGCCAGACTGGCACAGGGATCCTTCGGTTCCTCTGTGGCGGGCTGACTCTGTTATTGTCTCTTGCAGGAAGAAAAGACTTGAAATTTTGCTGCTACTTGCATAGAATGATTAATGGCTGAGATAATGCCAGGAATGTATGTTTCTGTTGTTGTGTTTACGTGCAGGGTCGGACAAGAATTTTGCGGCTGAAAAGGCACCCGGCCCGTAGCCATAAGGGTCTACGCTTCGCTTCAGCAGTCCCTATGGCATACCGTGCGGGCGGGCAGGAGCCGACAAGTTGTCTTCTGCCCGATTGAAATTGTAATTGCGAAGGTACAAAACAGCTGCACAGATTCAGAGAAAACGAAAGCGGGGAACCAGGATGGCTCTTATTTATGTGGTTGAGGATGATGAAAATATCCGGGAAATTGAGATTTTTGCGCTCAAGAATGCGGGTTATGAGGTGCAGGGGTTTGACTGTGCCTCTGCTTTTTATACCAGGCTGAAGGACCGCCTGCCCTCTCTGGTGCTGCTGGATATCATGCTGCCGGATGAGAGCGGGCTGGAGATTGTCAAAAAGCTGCGTCTTTCCGCACGGACGCGCAAGCTGCCGATCATTCTCGTGACGGCAAAGACCTCAGAGATTGATAAGGTAAAGGGACTGGATATCGGGGCGGATGATTATATTACAAAGCCGTTTGGCGTGATGGAGCTGATTTCCCGTGTCAAGGCGCTGATGAGGCGCACGAAGGACATGGAGGAGGAGCGCCTTATCCGCCTGGACGGAATTTTTATGGATGATGAAAAAAGGGCGGTTTTTGTGGACGATGCGCCGGTGGAGCTTACCTTTAAGGAATATGAGCTGCTGAAGCTTCTTCTTTTAAATGCAGGGATTGTGGTATCCCGGGAAATGATCCTCGACCGCGTCTGGGGGACGGATTTTGAGGGAGAATCCAGGACGCTCGACATGCATATCAAAACCCTGCGCCAGAAGCTGGGCCAGGCCGGGACGATGATAAGGACCGTGCGCAATGTCGGCTACATGCTGAACAGTGATAAACAGTAGCTGTGAAGATACAGAACCGTTTTTATCAGCTGCGAAACAGTTACGCATAGATTTTGCAGGTCTGCCATAGCAGAATGAATGAAATGACAAAAGGGGATACTGCCAGTATGAAAAAGAAAATCAACAGATATCTGGTTCTGACTGTTTTTGCGGCGCTTGTGGCAACGCTTATCATAGCGGTTGCCATTTTTCGTAATATGTATAAAAATCAGGTTCTTTCAGAAATGCGAACCTGCGCGGCTCTGATCAACAGTCTGACAACCTCAGTGGAGGAACTCGATTCCCAGTACACGGAAGATGTGGCGGGGCTGCGCGTGACGCTGATTGACGAGGATGGCTCCGTCTTATATGACAGTGACGTGGACGGTACCCTGGAAAACCACGCGGACCGGGAAGAAGTGCAGGAAGCGGGGGCGGAAGGAGAAGGCTGGACGACCCGCTATTCGGATTCCCTGGATTCTGAGCTGTATTATTACGCGGTAAAAAGAGACGACGGCTCCATTCTGCGCATCAGCAAAGAGGAAGCCAGCATCTGGGGGATTTTTACTGGTACGCTTACAGGAATATTTATCGTGGCGGTGGTGATGTTTCTGGCATGTATGTTCCTGGCCCGCACCATTACCGCCAGTATCGTTCATCCGATTGAGCAGATGGCCGCCAATATCGACAGTGTCAGCGCGGATGGCATCTACGAGGAGCTGGTGCCTTTTGTGATGACGATCCGTGCGCAGCATGAGGACATTTTAAAGAGCGCGAAAATGAGACAGGAATTTACCGCGAACGTATCCCATGAGCTGAAAACGCCTCTGACCTCTATTTCCGGTTACGCGGAGCTGATTGAGACCGGGATCGCCGGAGAAAAGGAGGTCCGGCATTTTGCACATGAGATTCACCGGGGAGCGCAGCGGCTGCTGACCATGATCAATGATATTATCCGTCTTTCCGAGCTGGATTCGGACAAAATGAGTCTGGCCGCTTCTGAAGTAGATCTGTATGCGGTCGCTTCCGCCTGCGTGGAAAGCGTCCGCCTGAATGCCCAGAAAAACCATATTTCGATCCAGTGTACAGGCAGCCCCTGCGTGGTTCAGGGCGATAAAAACATGCTGGAGGAGCTCATCTATAACCTTTGCGACAACGCGATCCGCTACAATAAGCCCCACGGTTCGGTGGACGTCAATGTGGGAGAACAGGATGGACACATTGTCCTGCGGGTGAAGGACACCGGCATCGGAATCCCCGAAGAAAGCCAGGAGCGTGTCTTTGAACGTTTCTACTGTGTTGACAAGAGCCGCTCCAAAAACACCGGCGGAACCGGTCTTGGGCTTGCAATTGTGAAACACATTGTTGCACAGCACAACGCACGGATTGAGCTTGCCAGCAGAGTGGGAGAGGGAACGGAGATTACAGTAACATTTGAAAAATCCCAGATTTAAATCTTTTTTAATATTCCCCTACTTGACTAATTTATCGGATTAGTGCAATATTAATTACCAGTTACGGCAAATGTTGCCGGTCAGGAACCGGCCTGCCAGAATGGCTTAAAGCCTGGTTGGAAGCGGCGGCCGGGCACAGAATACAGCGCGGGCATCTGTGCAGAATAAAATACAGCCTGGGCATCTGTGCAGAACAGAATACTGCGCAGGTTATCTGTGCAGAATAGATTCCAGCGCAGACGGCTGTGCAGAATATAATATAGAAGGGCAAGGGGAAGGAATGAAGAAAAAACACAGGGGATTACAGATCACTGTCCTTGTGATCATCTGTCTGATACTGGCGGGATTGTGCGGCGGCGGCTATTACCTTTATCAAAAGGTAAACAGCGGCCTGTTTTTTGAGGAGACGACTCTGAACGGATATGATGTATCAGGCATGTCCTGCAGAGAAGTACTTCAAATGCTGAAAGCGGATTACAGTGCGCCGACGATGACCATCACGGAGGGGGACGAGGCGGTGCTGACGCTGACGCTTGAAGAGATGGGATATACCATAAATGAGACGGCTCTTCTTTCTGACATTCAATCCTGCATGCGCGAGCAGAATATGGGGCTGCTTCTCAGCCTGCGGGAGGGCAATTCGTTCGAGGTGGAGGTTTCCTTCGACTATGATGAAAGTGTATTTACCTCTGCCGTGGCAGCTGACAATTTTTCAGCGGCCCGTACGGTCTGCTCGGACGCGACGCTGGAATATGACGGTACAGAGTACTATATTGAGCAGGAAGTCTACGGCACCGAGTTTGACGACGCAGATCTGCAGGTTCTGGTAAAGGACTACGTAGATAATCTCCTCGCAGAGGACGGCCCGCAGGATGATTTTACAATTGCCGTTCCAGAGTCCTTTTACTATCTGCCGGCAGTCACACAGGACGATTTTGAACTGAATACCTTGATGGACATCTACAATTCTTACTGCAAAACGGTGATCACGCTGACCTTCGGCGAGGAGGAGATTGTCCTGGACTGGTCTACGCTGCAGGACTGGATTATCATAGACGGAGAGCTTTCCTCCATTGATGAGCAGCAGGTGGAGGATTTTGTCTACAATCTGGCCGCCACCTACAATACCCTCTATCTTCCGCGCACCTTTACGACAAGCAACGGGAAGACGATCGAATACGAGAGCAGCGACTACGGCTACCAGATCGATCAGAGCGCTGAAAAAGAGCAGCTGCTGGCAGACATCGCGTCCAATACAGAGGTCACGCGCGAGCCGGTTTACTCGACAGAGGGCCGCGCACGCAATGGCGTGGACGATATCTGCGGCACCTATGTGGAGGTCGACCTGACCGGCCAGCACATCTGGTATTATAAAGACGGCGAGCTGATCGTCGAGAGCGACTGCGTCACAGGTAAGCCGACGGATGAACGTGAGACCACGACGGGCGTTTTCATGATTCCCTATAAGCAGATGAATGTCACTTTAAAAGGAGGCACTGGTTCGAGTGCCTGGGAGACTGACGTGACCTACTGGATGCCATTCCATGACGGGCAGGGACTGCATGATGCGACCTGGCGTTCTTCCTTCGGAGGCACTATTTATAAGACCAACGGCTCTCATGGCTGTGTCAATCTGCCGTATGATGTGGCTGAGACAATCTACAACGAGCTGGAAGAGGGCACGCCGATTTTCCTGTATAAAACAGAGTAAAAGCTCTGGAATCAGAGAATATTATATGGTATTACACAGCGGCGGATTTTGAACCAGAGGGATCCGCCGCTGCTTTTTTGCATGGTTTATAATTAAAAAGCGATTATGATTGCTGAACGCTGTTGTGATTTCATCGTCAGAAATACCGATGGCAGATACTGACGGAAAATCCGGCGGGCGGAGAAATTCCGAAAACGTTTCAGAATGACTTGACACATTTGTGAAAACAGTATAAAATTAGGACGTTGTTTGGACATGCGAGTCATCCTTTTTGAGTAGAAGATAAGGATGGCAAACGATATATTTCGAACAATGAAAAATGAATAAGGAGGTGCTCCTGTGCCTACAGTGATTACAATTGCTGTTGTAATTGTACTGATTCTGGCGGCAGTCGCGATATCCTCCCTTGTCTCCGTCAGCTACTATAAAAAGTCGATAGAAGCAAAGCTTGGCAGCGCTGAGGAGAAGGCAAGGCAGATCATCGATGACGCGCTGAAGACGGCTGAGACAAAGAAACGCGAAGCACTTCTGGAAGCGAAGGAAGAATCTTTGAAGACGAAAAATGAGTTGGAAAAAGAGACCAGAGAGCGCAGATCAGAATTGCAGCGTTACGAGAAGCGCGTCCTGTCAAAGGAAGAAAGCGTTGACAGGAAAGCGGATGCTTTGGAACGCCGGGAATCAGGGATTACAGCCAGGGAAGAAGAGTTAAAGAAAAAAGCTGCGGAAATCGAGACGCTTCATGACCAGCGGCTTGCAGAACTCGAAAGAATCTCAGGACTTACCTCTGAACAAGCAAAAGAATATCTTTTAAAAACTGTTGAAGATGAAGTAAAAATTGACACAGCCAAGCTCTATAGGGAACTGGAGAGCCAGGCAAAAGAAGAAGCCAGTAAAAAGGCAAAGGAATATGTGGTCACCGCGATTCAGAAATGTGCCGCCGACCACGTGGCGGAGACGACGATCTCCGTTGTTCAGTTGCCTGGCGACGAGATGAAGGGAAGGATTATCGGACGTGAAGGAAGAAACATCCGTACGCTGGAAACATTGACGGGTGTGGATCTCATCATCGACGATACGCCGGAAGCCGTCATCCTGTCGGCATTTGATCCGATCAGAAGAGAAGTGGCGAGGATCGCCCTTGAGAAGCTGATCGTAGATGGCCGTATCCACCCGGCCAGGATTGAAGAAATGGTGGAAAAGGCGCAAAAGGAAGTGGAGACGGTCATCCGCGAGGAAGGTGAGTCTGCAGCCCTGGAGGTCGGGGTGCACGGGATCCATCCGGAGCTGATCCGTCTGCTGGGCAGAATGAAATACAGGACCAGCTATGGTCAGAACGCTCTGAAGCATTCGATCGAGGTGGCGCAGCTGTCCGGGCTGCTTGCCGGAGAGATTGGTGTCGATGTGCGCACGGCCAAGCGCGCTGGTTTATTGCATGACATTGGCAAATCCATTGACCATGAGATGGAGGGCTCCCATGTTCAGATTGGCGCGGAATTGTGCAGGAAGTACAAGGAATCTCCGATTGTCATCAATGCAGTAGAGTCCCATCATGGAGATGTAGAACCAGAATCATTGATTGCCTGCATCGTACAGGCCGCAGATACCATTTCAGCGGCTCGCCCGGGCGCACGGCGTGAGACTCTGGAAACATATACAAACAGATTAAAACAGTTAGAAGATATTGCGAACGCCTTCAAGGGTGTTGAAAAATCATTTGCTATTCAGGCTGGTAGGGAAATTCGAGTAATGGTAGTGCCGGATCAGGTCAACGATGCAGGCATGGCGCTTCTTGCGAGAGAGATCGCCAAGCAGATTGAGGCAGAGCTGGAGTATCCGGGACAGATCAAGGTCAGCGTCATACGCGAGAGCAGATCGGTCGACTACGCAAAGTAAGAGGCTTAAGGGGCCGCAGGAAAAAATCCTGCGGCTCCTTTTTTGCTTTCATGATGCGGCTTTGCCGCCATTGCCAGTGCGCGGCATTTCTTTCTATATGCGAGCCTCATAGTTGTATATTTTTACAAAATTGTGAAAATATTTTAAAAAATATTTACAAACAGCCCAAAATAAGGTATGCTGTATCCGCTAAAACGATGGGATGGAGGAAACGGGATGAAGCTGATTATTCAGATACCCTGTTATAATGAAGCAGAGACGCTGGAAATTGCACTGAATGATTTGCCAAAGCATATTGACGGGGTCGATGAGATTGAATACCTGATTATCAACGACGGGAGCAGGGACGATACAGTTGAGGTGGCGAGACGCTGGGGAGTCAACTACATCGTCAGCTTTACACAGAATAAAGGACTTGCCAAGGGCTTTATGGCCGGGCTAGATGCGTGTCTGCGCAATGGCGCGGACATTATCGTGAACACAGACGCCGACGATCAGTATGTCGGCGAAGACATCGCCAAGCTGATTCAGCCGATCCTGGACGGCAAGGCGGACGTGGTGATCGGTGAACGGCCGATCGACCAAACTGAGCACTTTTCTCCCTTAAAAAAGAAACTGCAGCATTTCGGCAGCTGGGTGGTCCGTGTGGCGTCCAAAACGGACATTCCGGACGCGCCGAGCGGCTTCCGCGCGTTCAGCCGGGACGCTGCCATGCATATGAATGTGATTAATGAGTATACATATACTCTGGAGACGATTGTACAGGCGGGGCGCAACAAGATGGCGATCACCTCCGTGCCGATCCGCACCAACCGGGAACTGCGGCCCTCGCGGCTGTTCAGCAGTATGTACAGTTATATAAAAAAATCCATACTGACGATTTTCCGGGCGTTTCTGATGTACCGCCCTCTGATGGTCTTTACCGTCATGGGGAGTATTATGGGTCTGATCGGTGTCGGCATCGGCATCCGGTTCCTGGGACATTTCTTTGGCGGCAGCGGAGGCGGGCATATTCAGTCTCTGATCCTCTCCAGCATGATGATCATCCTCGGCGTCATGACCTTTATCGTCGGGCTGCAGGGAGACATCATTTCCGCGAACCGCAAGATTCTCGAGGATATTCAGTACCATGTGCGAAAGCTGGACTATGAGAATGAGATGCTGCGCAAGGCGCGGATGGAGCAGACCAGGGCACCCCGGGAAGATTCTCAGGATGAAGCAGCGGCTTCCGTAGAAAAGCTGGAGAAAGCCTCTCAGGATGAAGCAGCGGCTTCCGTGGATAAGCGGGAGAAAACCTCCCGGGCCGAGGCTGCTGCCGCAGAGGAAAGTCTGGAGAAACACAGCGATGTCCCTGAAACTATGGACAGTGTAGATTGAAAAGTTGTAAATATGCTCGATATTTCTGGTTAGCAGACCAGGAAAGGTATTTTATTCCACCGCGGATTACAGGACTTCGTATATTTTAATCTACCGCAGATTTTGCATTTGCAGGAACAGATACAGAGGCAGGAGAAAAGCAGAATGGGAAACAGGAAAAAGGAATTTCGGCCAAATGCCTGGATGATTCAGGGTATTTCTCTCATCATCATCCTGGGAATGGCATTGTGGACGATCGGACAGACGGGCGTTCTCTCTCAGATAGGGACGGAGAATGTATATTGGGAACGCGCCAGATTTATTCTCGGACAGGGGGGTGCGACTCTGTATACAGGCAGCTCGATATGCTCTCTGGGCTACAGCCTGCTGCTCGTGCCTATCTGCGCACTGATCAAGAGCCCCTACGGTGCGTACAAAGCCGCCATTTTGCTGAATGGATTTTTGCTCTGCCTGGCATATCTGGCATCTGTGAAAACGGCGAGAAAGCTCTTTTCCAGAGAAAATGAGAGCTTTCTGAGCACGGCCTGTTTCTTTGCGGTATTTACACCTGCTCTCTTTGCTTCCAGGACCTTTACCGGTCCTGAGGTGGCGGTGCTGCTTTTAACCTGGGTCTCCCTTTATTTGCTGACTGCCATCTGGAAGGCTCCGAGACGCTTCCGGCAAAGACTATACTGGAAACTCCACCTGGTGCTGCTCGCGGTATGCATGATCCTGATCGGATTTTTGCAGATCACCGCACTCGGCGTCATTCTCGCCGTGACAGCTTTGCTTGCTTACTATGTAAAAAAGAAGAAAATCGAAGAGAATTCCTTTTTACTCTTTGTGCTGGCCGTACTTCTCGGCCTCGCTGCAGGAAACATCGCGGAACGTATTTTCCTCTATCGCTTTGCTGCGGATCTGGATATCACGACGGTCCGCTCTTCTCTTGAAGTGCTGCTGGACGCAGTCGGAGAGCTGCAGGAGACAGATTACCTGTACAGCCTGTTTACATCCCTGACCGGCAAATTCTACAGCCTGCTGATCGCAAGCTTTCTGTTTTTGTGCCCGGCACTGTGGTTCTTCTGCAGGAAGCTTTTTAGACGTGTGTTTAAAATGCCTGCGGAGGAAAATCGCGCGGTAAAAGCTGGAATGGCCGCTGCGGAGGATGATCTGAATGATCCTATTGCAGATGCTGCAGACGATGCAACCATGCAACAGGCGGATGCAATGGGTGAAGATAATGCCCGTCTGGCAGACGCGGAATCCAGATGGGAAGAAAAATCCTCTCACAGCTCCGATTTTCTCATTTGCGCGATCGTGTGCATTTTCCTGGCACAGACGCTTTTTATGAGCCTTTATGACCGAACCGGGAGCTATGACAGCAGTTTGCTTTCTCTGTCAGGTCTGGAAATGGTGATTTCCCCGATGATTTTGCTGGGGATTGTCTGCTTCCGCCAGAGCCGGGAACCGGAGAAGGAAGCGACCGGTTATCTGCTGCTGCTCTGCATCTGCACCTTCCTGGTGGGCAACACCCTCCAGAGCGCCGGAACCGAGAGCATCAGCAGCGCGTACTGCGGATTTTTTACCCTGTTTCGGACGGATGGATCACTCATGAAGCCCACAGCTGCAGTGTATTCAGCCACCTGCCTGGTACTGTTGGCGGCATTGCTGCTCTTTGCGCTTCTGCGCGCTCCCTTTGATAAAAAAGAGCAGAAAAAGACGGCAGAGAGTCCGCAATGCAATAAAGAAGACGATACTGCGACCGAAAGCTTATTGAAACCAGATTTCTCCAAAACATCTTCCTCTGAATCAGAGGAAGCATCAAAGGTGACAATAGGCAAAATAACAAACGAAACAACAAATGCGGCTATAAGCAATGCATCTAACGAGGCACTTGGCGAAGCAATAAACGAGACACCAAACGTGGAAAAGGTTTCCCGTTTCCGACCCGGGAAACGGCTCGTGGTTGCTCTGCGCGGTTTTGGCGTAGTGATTTGTGTATGCCTTTCTATTTATATGAATATGCAGGCAGTGTCTCTTACGGCAGCTTCGAGCTCCGATGATTATCTGGCAAAGACTGCCCCGGCAGCTTCCCTGATTTCTGGAACAACGGCAGACACGGAATGTCTGTATCTCGGAGGAACCGCTTCAGACAGCGCTTTGGCAGTGCTGCAGTCGCTGCTTCCAGATGAGGAAATCCGCATTCTGGCGAACGATGAGGAGGCGAAAGCGCTGTTTTTCGACGGGCTGGATGAGGAGTCGGATAATCTGATCATTCTGACAGGATCTTCCGCGAGTACTGTGGAAACCTATGGAGAGAAGCTGGAAGGCTACCGCATCCTGTATACGACAGAGACCTGGGCGGTTTGGGCGAAAAAAGGAAGCCAGGCGTACTCGGAGCTGGAAGAGGGCGCGGCTGCCCGCATAGAGAATGTGTCCTTTAGCTCAAGGGAGGAAGAAGAGCCGGAGACAGAAACTGAGACAGAGACTGAGACGGAAACTGAGACCGAAACCGAAACTGAAACTGAGATCGCTGCGGGGACGGAAACTGGTGTGGAGACGGAATCCGAAACTGATGCTGTGACCGCCGCGGAGTCGGAAACTGCCGGAGAAACAGAAACCAATGCAGAAACAGGGACTGCTGCAGAAACAGAGACTGTTGCGGAGACAGAGACCACTGTGGACACAGAAACTGTTGCGGAATCAGAGTCCGCCGCGGAAACCGAGACCGTCGCGCTTACAAATACGACAGTCATCTATGGCGGCAGTATGGTTCTGGCTCCCGGGACGTATCGGATGACGGCTTTCCTTCACACCGATTCTGACGAGGAGATGAGCGGAACGATTACCGTGTCCGACGGAGACGGAACCCTGGCTGCGGCAAGCTATACGCAGGAAGCTTTTGATGATAATGGAGACGCTGCTTTTTCGATTACCTTTACGGACATAAATGTGATGCAGAAGGTCAGCATCACTATTTACGGCACCATGCCGACCGTATCGACTGTGGATCAGGTGATCTGTCAGAAGACCAGTGATCTGGTCACAGTGGCACTGGACACATCAGACAAGCTGAAAAAGACAACGAGTAAAATTGAGTCGACGGATGAACTGACCGGCACAAAGGGTACAGTCGCCTACGTGGATAAGCTGGTGGACGACGCGGACGAGCTCTCCCTCGAGATCCTGGAAAACCTGCTGCCGGGATATGAAGTGACCGCAGTTACAGTAGAGGAGCTGGATGCCGTGGATACGGATTACCTGATCGGCCTTACGACATCACATTCCTATTACGGAGCAATGGAACGGTACTCTATCATAAGAAGAGATGGCACCTATACGCTCCTGGTGCGCAACGATTCCGCGCTCTACGAGGCCTGCCAGGAGGCTGATATGATTTTATCCGACGGATACGAGATCGACCCCAGCGTATTTGCGTCAGGCGGTGATACGTCCGTTATTACCCTGGAGCGGGGCGATTATAATTATCATGTCCGGCTGGCATTCAATCCAGAGCTGGTGACCGGCGAAGGCGACGACACAGGCGCTATCGTCCGTGTCTTAAGTGAGGGAGAGGAGATCGCCAGCGTAGAAGTATCCTGTGCGCAGATGCTGGAGCGGATCGACGGCATCACAGAGGTTGTGATTCCGCTGAACCTTTCACAAAAAACAAAAGAGATCACCTGCACCGTAGAAATGACGGATCCGATCAATGCGGTTCTCACGCCGCTTTCCATAGAGCTGGCCTCCGAAATGTACCAGCTGGGAAAAAGCGAGGATCTTACAGAAATCATCAGCCTCATCGAAACCGCGGAAAAAGGTGCGGCCGTCTATGTGCCGCGCGCTACGACCGCAAAGAGCAATACCCGTGCCATGAGCTCTTACCTGCAGGAGGTGCTCCCGGACTACCCGGTTACGGAGATTACCTACACGGAAGCAACCGCTCTGACCGGAGACGGACTGCTGCTGACCTATGGCTTCAACACCAATATCATAAAGCTGGCAGGCACCTACAGCATCCTCGCTCACGCCGGACAGTATACCCTCTGGGCGAAAAGCAGCGGAGAGTACCTTCAGGAGCTGACCGCCGCCGGCGCAGCTGTATTAAGCAGCGGCTCCAAAATATCCCCCGCAAGCATAGCGGCAATGGCGGGCATTGAAACCGAGACAACAGAGAAGACAGATAGCGATACGGCAGACAATACAGCGGCAACGGCAGATGATGCAGCAGAGAGCGTAGTCGCTTACCTGCCCAAGGCCCAGTATCGGATCTACCTCAAGCTGACCGCGCAGGAACTTGAACTTGACGATACAGTAGAAGTATATCTCTATAGAGACAGCACCGAGAGCGAGATAGAGGAGGAAATCGAGGAGCTGATTGACTCCGGCTATACCGTTTCAGAGGCAGAAGGACTGGCTTCCTACAAAGAAAAATGCGGCAGCACCAGCCTGGATGCCTACCGGCTGCTGGAGACCGACAGCCTGCTCATATCCCTTACGACATCGACTGTCGAGATGGAAAATCTTACCTGCGAAGTGTACACCTGGCACGGAGGAAGCGTAGAGGCGGAGATATTGTGGATCGAGCTGGTGTCTTAAGGCTCTGTCTTTCAGATGGTGACGAAAACCTTGCAATATAAAGACGGAATTGTTATAATGCATATGGTTTTGGAAACTTGTGCGGGTATGACGTAAAGGGAAGTTTATAGGCATTTTATAAAGCTTACACTTTCTTATCGGGGTCAGACCCCTTAGTGAATTCTAAAATTTATTTTTTCTTACAGGGGTCTAACCAATAGTTTCCTTAGTTACCCGGAGGTAAAAACAGATGGGGTATTATTTGAATAGTACACAGGCCTTCTCTCTTTATAAAAGTGAAGTAGACAGTCCCTATTTTGTCGATAAGACATTGCTGTTGGAAAAGCTGTTTCCATTGGTAAAGGCTGGTAATAAGCACGTTTGTATTTCCCGACCGAGACGATTTGGAAAATCTGTGATGGCGGCAATGATTGGAGCTTTTTTTAGCAAGGATATGGAAAGCAGCTTTTTTGCTTCTCTGAAGATTGCGAAGACTCCAGCGACAGATTCAGATAATCCGGCAGAATATATGGGAAAAGACGCAAGTAATGAATTTGACTACAGAGATTACATGAATCAGTACAATGTGATTTATATTAATTTTATTAAACCGGCCAATGCAAATAGCTGCTATCGTGACTTTATCAAAAATATAGAAATGTTTATCATTCGAGATCTTCGGAAAAGTTTTCCGGATGTCGAATATTGGAACGGATTATCATTGTTTGATTTTCTGGGAATGATTCATGAGGAAAAAAATGAAAAATTCATCCTGGTTCTTGACGAATGGGACTGTATTTTCCACAAGACATATACGACAGATGAGGACAGGAGAAATTTTATCAACTGGCTTGCGGCCCTGACTAAGGATACCGGTTATGTTGCCTTAACCTATATGACAGGCGTGCTGCCGATCGCGAAGTATTCCAGCGGCTCTACGATCAACAATTTTCAGGAGTACACGATGGCGACAGACGATCTGTTTAGCGAATATTTCGGCTTCACGGAAGCCGAGGTAGATGAGCTTTATCAGAGATATATGGCAAGGACTTCCAATCCTGTTATTGCACGTGAAGATTTGAAATACTGGTATGACGGGTATCATACGCCCTCGTCAGAGCGGATGTATAATCCCAGATCGGTAGTGGAGGCATTGACTCGAAACCGTATTCGGAGCTATTGGACATCGACAGGCTCTTATGCGGAGATCTCCTCATATATCATAAACGACCGGGCTGATGTGAAAAAGGATGTGGCTCTCATGGTTGCAGGGGAAGCGGTTCCAGCTGATGTGGAGGAGTACGCAGCTACTGCAATGCAGTTAAGTACGCGTAATGAAATTCTTTCCGCGATGGTTGTATATGGATTCCTGAATTATGAAGATGGAAAGGTTCATATACCCAACAAGGAGCTGATGGACGAGTTCGCGAAGACCATCCGGGAGAGACAAGAACTGGGCTATATCAACCGGCTGGCTGTAGAATCTGACCGGATGCTCAGGGCAACATTAAAGGGCGATACAAAGACGATGGAGGAAATTCTTCAGTTTGCGCACGATACGGAGACACCATTGTTGGATTATAATGATGAGACCGAGCTGACCGCAATTGTAAATCTGGTTTATCTGGCAGCGCGGGATATTTATTATGTAGAACGCGAAAACAAAGCGGGCGAAGGATACACGGACTTTATCTTCTATCCGGAAAGACCAGGTGATGACGGCATTATCCTGGAGCTGAAGGTAGATGATACACCGGAAGCAGCGATACAGCAGATTAAAGACAGAAACTATGTGGTGAAATTCAAAGGGAAAATGGCTGAGAAAAAACGCCACACCGGGCGCGTGCTGATGGTAGGGATTGGGTACAGCAAAAAGAAGAAGGACCATCACTGCAAGATAGAAGTGCTGCGGACAGTGTGAAACAATAAGAATTGTATTCTGGAAAAGGGAAAAGTCTACGATTAGTTCCCGGATGTGTATGTGATTTACATCAGCGAAACGGACATATGGGAAACCGAAGAGGCGGTTTCCTTCGTGAAAAAGACATTAGGGAAAAAGGCTATCCCATACGATGACGGCCGTCATGCCATTTACGTAAATGCGGCAGTGGACGACGGGAGCGAAGCGGCGAAGATGATGAAATACTTCAAGACGGCAGACCCGGATGATTTGAGTCAGGGCGATTTATCAAGACGAGTGCGTTTCCTGAAAAAAGAGCAGGGAGGTTATCAGACTATGTGTGAAGCGGCTGAGAAATTAGTGAAGTGGGGTATTGAGGAAGGCGAAATCAACAATTCCAGAAAGCTTGCTATAAAAATGTACCAGAAAGGTTCGAAACCAGAGGAAATCGCTGAACTTTTGGAGGAGTGTTGAAGAAGTGAAGGAATGGCTGGGGTTGTGATATAAAGCGAATATCTTCAAAAGTTAGCAGGCAGAGGGACAGAATATGTCGAAAAGAAGAAGAGCAGATGGACATCACGTCAGATAGAAGTCCTGCAGACGGTGAGAAAGAATCGGAAGGGAATATGGACGGAATGCAAAGCTCCTTTTTTAGGTGAAAAGCTTGCAATGTATAGATGTAATTGTTATAATGCACAAGGCTTGGGATAAACTATACATACCTTAATTAAATATAAAAGATAAGGTTTGATATGATTTAGCGTGGTGCTATATGAAATTACAGATAAAGACTATGTTGATTGATTGCTCGGATTATTCTGTACGAGGAGGTATGATTTAAAAACTACTATGATTAGAGTACAGGCTGTGGTTGTTACTTATAATAGAAAAGAACTTCTGACAGAGTGCATAGATGCCATCCTTGCACAGACAGTTCCGGTCGAAAAGCTGATTTTGATCGATAACAATAGTACAGATGGAACGGAGGATTACCTCAGAAAAAAAAAATATTTGGACAATTCAGTGATTAAATATATCAGGCTTCCGGAGAATATCGGCGGTGCAGGCGGATTTCATGAAGGAATGAAAGTGGCGAGAGAAGATGAGCCTGACTGGGTGTGGATTATGGATGACGATGTTCTTCCTACGGAGACATGTCTTGAGGAGTTACTTCATGCGAGAGAAGTGATAGACGGAAAGGTGAGCTTTCTTGCTAGTGCAGTCAGGGGATCGAACGATGAAGCAATGAATGTTCCAAAGATCAATCGAAAACAGTTCATGAGCTACACGGACTGGTATCGTTACCTTAATGAAGGCATCGTACAAATTGTGAAGGCGACATTTGTCTCTTTGTTGATCAATATCGAAGCAATCAGGCAGTGCGGTCTTCCCTGGTCGGAATTTTTCATCTGGGGTGATGACTCAGAATATACTCAGCGCGTGATCCGCGACTATGGCCCGGCATATATGGTAGGGAAGAGTCAGGCAATTCACAAGCGCGTTGGATCGGACGAGCTGTCGATTGTAAAAGAACAGAATGTCAAACGGATTCCGATGTATTTTTATTATTATAGAAATAATCTGATCGGTTTCTGGGAATACGAGGGGGCTTTGTATCGTTTCCTCTGCATGGGAAAACTGGGATTTGATTTTCTGATGGTTTTGATCAAGGGAAAGTATAAATTCAAGAAAATGGGTGTGATTCTGAAAGCGTTCTTTGCGTTTGTATTCGGGACATATGATCGAAAGGCATTCAAAAACAGGGCGTATTTGTAGTTGAGTAAAACCCCAAAATTACAACTGACTGTTAATTAACGGATTATAAAATAATAATTTGCAGAGGATAGAATCATGATAAAGATAAGCTTTATCGTACCGATTTATAATGATGAACAATATATTGCACAGTGTATAGAGAGCCTATGCGCACAGAAGGAACAGGAATTGGAGTTTCTTTTGATTGATGACGGTTCCACAGACGATTCTTTAAATATATGCAGGAAGTATGAAAAACAGGATAGCCGGATTAGAGTGTATCATCAGACGAATCAGGGTGCAAATGTGGCCAGAAACAAGGGCTTGATGGAAGCGAAAGGGAAATGGGTATGCTTCATAGATGGAGATGATTGGATAGAATCGAATTTTTGTGATACCCTTGACCAGTACATGTCACAGGATTATGATGTGATTATTTATTCCTTTTATAAAGTCTTTGGAAATGATAAAAAAAGAATGGAATCTAATGCGGAAAAGATAGAATTTAAGGAAGCGGACTTTGTTGATTTGCAGATATCTTCCTTAAATCGTCTGGGACCGTATAAATATAACCTGAAATGTCTGGATCCTGTTAGTTGCTGGAATAAAATATACAAAAGAAATTTTTTGATAGAGAATCATATAGCTTTTATCCCGGAAATTCAAAAGCTTCAGGACTTGACATTTAACCTGCAGGTATATGATTATGCGAAAAATGGCATATATTTAAATACAGCCTTGTATGATTATCGGTATAATCCGGCATCGGTGACTAATCGCTATCAACCGGATATTGTTCATAAATTTGATGTGATTCACGAGTTTTTACTTCCTTTTGTTCAAAACAAACCACAGGAAATATTTGAAAGTGTTTTTTGGGAAAGGATCGCAACCCATAGTAGGACTTGTACGGTTCTATATTTTTGTAATAGAAAAAATGAGAAAAGCTATGCCGAGCGAAAAAAAGAATTCCTTGACTTGATGGATAAGGAACCATATGCTACTGCGATAAAAAGAGTGAATTTGTGTCATTTTCCCGTAAAAGAAAAAATATTGTCAATAGTGATTAGATTAAAATGGTTTTTGGGCTGCGAAATGCTGACCCTTTTTCAAAGTATACTTAGATAAAGCATATAAAAAGGGAGTTGACAAAAGATGCCGTGTGTTATTGCTGTTGTGGTTACCTATAATAGAAAAGAATTATTAATTCAATGCTTAGATGCATTACTGGGACAAAGCGTTTTGGTTTCTAGAATTTTAGTATTTAATAATAATAGCACTGATGGAACCGAGAAGCTTTTTGAACCAGGAAGCAAGTATCACAATGAAATGATTGAAGTTATAAATAGTGAAAAAAATCTAGGAGGAGCTGGCGGATTTAGCAAAGGTATGCAATTAGCCAGCGAACAAGAGTGTGATTGGATATGGTGTATGGATGACGATACAATACCAGAGAAAACAGCTTTGGAAGAATTGTTAAATTCCATTAAATTTATCTTGGAACAGGAAAAAAGAATTAGCTTTTTATCAAGTTATGTATATGGCCCGAATGAAGAACCAATGAATGTACCTAAATTACGAATGGACAAATGTGAAAATGGCTATTCTTTTTGGTATAAATATTTAGACAAAGGGTTAGTTCCTGTTTCACAAGCTACTTTTGTTTCAATATTGATATCTAAAAGGGCGATGATAGAAGTGGGGTATCCTATTGCTGATTACTTTATATGGGGAGATGATACAGAATATACCAGGCGATTGATTAAAAAGTATGGTCCTGCTTATTTGTGTGGAACAAGTAAGGTTTTGCATAAGCGTTTTAATTCTAAAATCATATCAATTTTGACAGAAGATAATAAAGATCGAGTTTCTCTATATAAATATTATTTTAGAAATGCACTGGCAAATGCGAAAAAATTTGATGGTTTGTTATGGATGATTATACGTTGGGGATTCTATTTTGTTCAGAGCTTTTATTGCTTGATCAATCCTAAGATTAAGTTTGGTTTTATGAAATTTAGAGCAATTCAAAATGGGATTTGGATGTATATTTTTAAACCAATAAGGAAGGACAAGCAACATGGATAAAGAAAATATTCCAATAGTAACAGTTGTTATTCCAGTATATAATTGTGAAAATTATAT
>JAJQFO010000228.1 GCA_021201095.1 Lachnospiraceae bacterium | reverse complement strand
CTGGATGAGGGCTGCGATCCGATGGATATCCTGAATCACGGGATGATCGATACCATGGGCATTGTCGGTGATAAATTTAAAAATGGGGAAATCTATGTACCGGAAATGCTGGTAGCAGCACGTGCCATGAAAAAGGGAGTAGAGGTACTCAAGCCGCATCTTGCAAGCGGATCGACCGGTGCCAACGGAAAAGTGATTATTGCAACCGTTGCCGGAGATCTTCATGACATCGGGAAGAATCTGGTTGCCATGATGATCGAAAGCGCAGGCTTTGAAGTCATTGACCTGGGCGTGGACGTTTCCACTGAAAAAGTGATCGAGGCATACAGGGAGAATCCCGACACGAAAATTATCGCCCTGTCCGCCCTGCTGACCACTACCATGCCTGCCTTGAAAGACACTGTGGCAGCGCTCAATGAAACCGACTTCAGAGATCATATCAAGATAATGGTAGGCGGCGCGCCGATCACGCAGGCATTTGCAGATGAAATCGGAGCTGACGGCTATTCGGAAGATGCTGCGAGCGCAGCTACTCTGGCCAAAAAGCTTGTGGCAGCATAACTATTCAGGATCAGGCACAAATCTTTATATCCGTATGGCAACGAGAGCAGCAGCCGTGCCTGCATCAGGATGTCAGGCTTTCAACCTACAATGTAAAAATATGACAAACGCCATTCTGCAACACAGACTTTCACGCAGGATGGCGTTTTCTACATTAAGATTTTTTTCATTCCGCCTCATCATATACTTCTTGCGCAATCGTAACAAACTGCCTGATTTTTTTCAGGTTATTCTTCGCGCGAACTACAATGCCAAATTCTGGTTTCACTTCCGTTTTAAATGGTACCGCCACAATATCCGGTGACGGCGGGCAGACAAAATCCGGCATAACTGCTATGCCGAGATTGCCGCGGATCATCAGCAGTGTGTAAAGGGAAGATGTACTCCGGTAAAACTCAGCATTTACACAATTTTTCCGCAATTCCATCTGTACCTGCCCCATTTCCGGAGGGCAAAGCAGGGTATCAAGAGAGATCAGTACCTCACCGCTCAGGTCCTCCACAGACACCTCCTCATAAGAAGCAAGCCGGTGCCCCGCGGGAACGATGCAGCAAAACTTCCCGTAAAACAGAGGATAATACCGAAAATCTTTCAAATTATCCGCACAGTCCTTTGTCAGAAATGCTGCATCAAATTCTCTTGACTGTGTTAAACTCCCCTTATTGTCAACCGAAATTTCGATCGTATTAATATAAATATCCGGACAGCATTCACTGTATTTCTCATAAATCTGTGGCAGCCGTTCCATCTGTATGGTAGTCTGGCAGCCTACGTGGAGCGTATCTTTATACGAATCCGCATCATGCACATGCTCCACCGCCAGGTCAATCCGCTCCAGTATATCAGTCGCGTCCCCATAGAAAGAAATACCAGACGGTGTCAGCTCAACGCTTCTTCTGGTCCTGTCAAGCAGCCGCACCCCCAGTTCATCTTCCAGCATCTGTATCTGGTGTGTTACTGCGGGCTGCGTAATGCATAATTCCCCTGCCGCCTTTGAAAAGCTTAAATATTTTGCCACAGCAGCAAAACACCTGAGCATTTGAATCGTCATAGCCCGATCCTCCTGTTTCCAATATGCATTTCTTTGAGTGGGTGGATTTGCGTCAAATCCTAAATCAGCAGATAGCAGCTCGTATAGGCAATCGTGCAGATTCCATAATAATACTCCAGATGATTAGCCTGGCAAACTTCTGTGACCAGCATCCCATACGCTTCCATGGAAGAGAAAGCCTCTTCTGGAAATCGGCAGGGAGCATCCGGGTACGTGCATCGTTGACACTTCGTACAGCAGCCTGCACCGATTGCGAGCATTCCAGGGTATTGTTTGCGCAGCGTTTTCTCAAAAGCGTAAAAATTCTCCTTGTGCCGGCTTTCCGCCGCCATCATGCCCTCCCCGTCCAGTTCGTCCTCCAGCTCGCCGACCGTCTGTACAATAATACCTTCCTGATACTGTCCGATTTTTTCCCTGCATTCATCCAGTGATCCGCAGCCTGGCGGGCAGCTCCAGCATTTCCCATACATATGGCAGGTATCCGCTTCGCACATCTGTCTCACTTCTTCGTGCAGCTTCAGGGTAGAACAATCCAAAAGCGCAACGTGGGAGAACCCCTGCGCTTCTCCCAGTTTTTTTAGCATCTCCATATCTATCAATTTGTACTTCCCTCCATTCACACAAAAAGAACGCAATTCAAAATCCCAGCTGTTCCACAAAGAAGTCCTGAAATTCAGGCAATGCTGCCAGCTCGACAAATTCTGTTTTGTGTGCAAGTTCATCCGCTGCTTTTCTTTCTTCCTGGCTGATCAGGGCAAGCTTAGCCCCCTCTCCGGCAGCATTGCCGACCACCCGTACCCGTCCAATCATGGACTGCGGCAGCAGTCCGATTTCTCCTGCGCTTTCAGGGTTCATGTAGCTGCCAAACGCGCCCGCAATACATACTTCCGCAACATCGTCTTCTGTGACCTGAAGCTCTTTCATCAGAAGCTGTATCCCAGCCGCGATTGCCGCCTTCGCCAGCTGTAATTCTCCTATATCCTTCCCGGTCAGATAGACGCCCCTTCCATTTCCGGAATCTTCGGGCGGCACAAGTACAAATGTCTGCGGATTTTCCTGTCCGCTTTCCAGTCTCCCATTCTCATCAATTTTTCCTGCGCGGATCAGGCAGGTTGCCAGATCAATCAAACCGGAACCGCAAAGACCAATAGCCGGCTCACTGCCGATTGTCGTATAACTCCAGACCCCATCCTTAAAATACACGTGATCGACCGCCCCCGCAGCGCCGCGCATCCCGCAGGTGATTTTCGCACCTTCAAAGGCGGGACCGGCTGCTGTGGAACAGGCAAGCAGTCTTCTGCGGTTTCCAAGCACCATTTCCCCATTCGTGCCAATGTCCAGCAGCAGCGTAATAGCGTCCTTCTGATCTGGCCGGACTGCCATCAGGCAAGCGCTGGTATCTGACCCGACATAACCGGCAATGACCGGCAGCATCAGAAGCTGCGCTTTGGGATGTATTCGCAGCCCGTAATCCGCTGCCCGCAAGGTCAGGCTCTGGCTGATCGCCGGTGTATACGGTGCGTGTACCAGACTGGCCGGAGAAATCCCAAGAAACAGATGATGCATACATGTGTTTCCCACAATGCTCACCTGATAAATATCCGCCGGGCTTATCCCTGCCTTTTCTGCCAGCATCTGAAGCATTTCATTTACCGTTTTGCGAATGCATCCAGATAAAATTTCCGTTCCATGCTCCAGCGCATAATTCGCGCGCAGAATCACATCTGCGCCATACTGTACCTGCGGATTCAGCTGGCTCTCCACTGCCAGTGTTCTTCCATCCTTTGCATCCAGAAGATATCCTGCCACTGTCGTTGTCCCTATGTCAAATGCCGCAAAACAAATCTGTCCTGGTCTTCGGTGAAAATCCAGGATCTCATCTTCCGTACAAACAGCGTACCACTCATCTGCTATTTCCCGCCTTTCATACAAAGATGAAGCGATTACAGGATCCGGATGTATCTGTTCCCCCTGGGGAAGCTGTTCCAGCATCCGTTTCCAATCCGAGCGTTTATCCCCGGCTGCCGGCTTTTCCAGAATTATTTTTTGCTGCGACAGTCCCGGTTGATACGTTACCGGGTGCAGATAGCCTTCTGTCAATATGGTGTGTTTCTTTTCCTTAGTCACCATAGTATCCACACAAATATCCGCAACTACTTTCGTCTGGCACGCACGCACAGGGTACTCTTCTGATGGCGTTCCCATGACACGCACAAGACACTTCCCACACTTCCCTGCTCCTCCGCATGGAGCGTCCGGCTTTAATCCAGACAGAATTTCTGCTTCCAGAATAGTCGTCCCTTCCGGCACTGAAACATTTTTCCCCTCTCTCAAGAAAGATACCTGATACATCTGACACCTCTTTTTTTATTCACACACCTCGCCAAATTTATAAACATGCTTTCTTAATCTGGCTTACAGGAAATAGTTATTTCTATATATAAATGTCTTTTACGTCAGCATCTGAAATTCCATAATCACCTCATTGTATTTATACGTGTTTGGCGACATACTGGACACAACCACCTCTACCTGCTTCCCTTCAAACAGGCTTTCCGGAAAGATTTCCGTCGGATCCGAATGGATTTCCCTTGGCTCCTGATA
>JAJQFO010000010.1 GCA_021201095.1 Lachnospiraceae bacterium | reverse complement strand
TCTTCCTTCAGTGTTCTCAGGTTTCTCTGTGTCACCGGGTTTTCATACATCCGCGTATTCATCGCCGGAGCAATCAGCTTCGGACAGGTGCATGCCAGCAATGTGGTCGTCAGCATATCATCCGCCAGACCGTATGCAAGCTTTGCCGCCGTGTTCGCGCTCGCCGGCGCCACAAGCGCCAGATCCGCCCGTTTGGCCAGCTCCACATGCTCCACATTGAACTGAAAATTCCGGTCAAAGGTATCGGTCAGACATTTATTGCCTGTCAGCGTCTCAAAAGTGACAGGCGTGATAAACTGCGCACCATTCTTTGTCAATATCACATGCACATCCGCATGCTGTTTTTTTAACAGGCTCGCCAGATTGGCAGCCTTGTATGCAGCAATGCTTCCGGTTACCCCCAGTATAATTGTTTTTCCCTTGAGCATAAGAGCCCTTTCCTTTCCAGTGTTTTCGATTTTAAGCGTTTTCGATTTTCGGCGTTTTCGTTTTTTGACGTTTCCGGTCTTTGACGTTTTCGGTTTTCAGAGTTTTCGGTTTTCAACATTTTCGGTTTTCAGCGTATATCAATCTTTTGTCAATCACAAAGCGACTATCATTTCCTGTCCGTACTCGCTGTGCGAGCGTAAACGAAAGCCGCGTCAATTGCGAAGCGATTCTATATTGAGCGGCTTTCATTATACCTTACATTTCTCCATTCCGCAACAATGAGCCGCCCTCAATTTTTGCAAAAACAATTGCGAATCTGCGCTCCCTTGTATATAATAAGAAAAGTGTGCCTGCGGACTTTTCCAGGCACTTGAATCAGCCAAAAGCGACGATTTACAAGAATTTTTTACTCAGGGAGATTTATTATATGGATCAGATTTTTCAGTCACTGCAAAATCAGGGAGTGAATCACACCCTCCTAGACGCTATTCTGGAGTTTCGTAAGAAGTATCCCGCAGCAAATGACAGCAGCGGACGTCTCACCCCGCCGGCACTGCCCTACTACGGCCGGGAAACCTTTGAAATGGCTGCCTCCGCCCTTCTTCAGGGTGAAAATATTCTGCTGACCGGCACAAAGGCTACCGGGAAAAATATTCTGGCAGAAAACCTGGCCTGGGTGTTTGGCCGTCCGTCTTATAATATTTCATTTCATGTCAATATGGACGCCAGCTCGCTGATTGGCACCGACACGTTCCGAAATAATGAGGTGCAGCTGCGCACCGGCCCGGTCTACGACTGCGCGGCGAATGGCGGATTCGGAATCTTTGACGAGATCAATATGGCAAAAAATGAGGCGATTTCCGTCCTGCATGCGGTACTGGATTACCGTCGGGTGATGGACGTGCCCGGCTACGAAACGATCAGACTCCATGACGCGGCCCGATTTATCGGTACCATGAATTATGGCTACGCCGGTACCAGAGAGCTGAATGAGGCTCTGGTCTCGCGCTTTCTTGTCATTGAAATGCCCCCGGTGACCGAGGAAACGCTTCACGCAGTATTAGGAGAAATGTTTCCGGATCTCACTTCGGAAGGCATGCGGCAGGTCTGCGGTCTGTTTCTGGATCTGCAGGCCAAAGCGGACAACAGCGAAATCTCAACGAAGCCTCTGGACCTGCGCGGTCTGATCGGGGCTTTGAAAACAGTCCGCGCAGGGCTTTCCCCGCGGCTTGCCGTGCGGATGGGAATCGTGAATAAAACCTTTGATCCCTTTGAGCGTGAGCTGGTTGAGGATATTGTCATGACAAGGATTCCAGAAAGCTGGAGGCCGGGTGATCTGTTTGAAGGAGCCTGATTTTATGCTTCCGGAAATAATTTCTCCATTATTCCTCCATTTGTTTTTGGATTTTGCGTTGAACAGCATAGATCGTTCGTTTTTAGAAATATATGCATCTTTTTCCATCCGATCATTCAAAAACAAATAAGCTTACATGTATCGTAGAAACAGAGGTACTTTCCATGTCGTTAACTGAGTCCGGCACTTTTTATGAATCAGACTTTCTGAGTGATTCCGACCCGTCCGCAAATGCAGACCGAAGAGTCCGCAATCTGATGTGGACGGTCAGCGGTGATTACTCTTTGGATACAAACCCGGATGTGAAATCCTACGCGCAGTCCAAATATATCTCCCTGTATGATGCACTGCGTCAGGGAGCTTTTGCGCGTTTTTTTGATAAAAATGAATTCAGCCTTTATCTGGTAAAAAAGATTTACTGCGGGGCCAGTGAACAGCCTCTTACTGATCTGGCGCAGCTCGCCGTCGATGCCGCTTCTTATTCCAGGGCGGCAGCCGAGCGGCCCGGTGCAGTTGAACTCCGTGCCAGGGCATTTTCCGATCTGCTGGATCATTCCTTTCACAAAATGAGTGCCTCTCTGCCGGGGAGGGTCAAAATCGCGTGGATTCGTCATTGTCTTTTTAACGATTTGGGCGGTGAAAAACAGATCCGTGAAAGTGTTGCGCTGCTTCAGTCACTCGAAAATACGGATTCGACCGCTGCTATTATCCGCGTAACAGATACTCTTTATAATCAGCTGATTGACCGGAGCTTTGAAAAAAAGCATGGAGGTCTGGCAACGATCCTCGCAGTAACACTGGAAGATCTGCGTGAGTTTGACTGGGGCGATTTTTTGAAAGAAGAACTCTCCGACGACGATCTGGAAGCATATCTGCAGCAGATGAATCAGGCAGTGCAGACGCTTTCTGAGGAGCCTGATGAAAAGCAGGAAAAACCCACAGAAGCCAAAAGGAAAATCATCGTGATCGATGAAAAGGCTGCGGCAAAAATGTATTCTTATATGGAACTTAATTTTGGCAGATCCTACCTGAATGCGGAGGCACAAAAAAGAATAAACGCAAAGCTCTGCCGCGGCGCTCACGCGGACTGCAGTCTGTATTATACCGAAGGAATTTTGAAAAACCCGGTTCTCTCTAACGCACAGTATGTCAATGCACGGCGTCTGGTACAAAAAAATGAATTGCATTTTCGAAACCACCAGCATCTGATCAGGCAAAGCTCCGAGCAGCTTTTCGATGAGCTGCGCCGCACCCTGCACCGCCGCAGTGAGCCAGAAACGATAAACGCTTATGCCGGAACCATTGTGCCAAACCGTCTATGGCAGGTCGGGCGTCTGGACACGCCGGGGCCGCTGTTTCATAAAACGCTGCGCCATCTCAATTCTGACTTTGCCGTGGACATCCTGATCGACGCCAGCGGTTCCCAGCGCGACCGTCAAAGTGAAATCGCCATGCAGGCCTACATCATTGCCGAAGCCCTCTGCCTGAACCAGATCCCCCTGCAGGTGACCAGCTTCTGTACATTCTGGGATTATACGGTCCTGCAGCGTTTCCGCGAATATGACGCCCCACGGCAGGAAAACCGGCAGCTATTGAATTATGTGACTTCCTCAAACAACCGCGACGGGCTGGCCATCCGCGCAGTCGGGGATTCCCTGCTTTCCCGTCCGGAAGAGGGCAAAATTTTGATTGTCCTCAGTGACGGAAAACCAAATGATATTATTGTTAACCGCCCCAACAGCCGTAATCCGCATCCTTACTGCGGTGACTACGCTATCCGGGATACTGCCCGTGAAATACGCGCCCTGCGCGCAGCCGGGGTCTGTGTACTCGGTGTATTCACAGGAAAAGAGGCCGATCTGATGGCTGAAAAGAAAATATTCGGCAAGGATTTTACCTATATCCGCAGTATCAGCAGCTTCGCCAGAGTCGTAGCACGGTATCTGCACCGCCTGCTCGAGGAGGATGGTTCTTATTTCTAGATACCCGCGCGAGCAGCAAAGCTGCTATTTTCCTTCCGCGCCTGTGTGCCTAAAAAAGGGATGCAGTTTTTCGCCTGCATCCCTTTTCCTTGTTTTTTAGCTGAAGGTTCAAGATATCCCGTCATTCAACACAATCCACGGCTTACACATTTCTTACTGTGCGTCCATCTCAGCAGATTATTCTGTCTCAGACTCCGTCTCAACAGCTTCCTCAGCTACTTCCTCAGTCTCAGCAGCTTCTGCATCTTCCGCTTCAGCCGCTTCGGATGCAGCCACAGATGTGATGTGCGGGTTTACTCCCTCGTACCAGTACAGGAAGCCTTCCATATCGATAACATCGCCGACATTCAACTCTGTTACCGCCTGATATACCTCAGTGGTATTATCGCACAGATAAGACTCCACTGTAAAGGTGTAGGTCTCTCCGTTATAGGATACGTTGAAGTACAGATCGT
>JAJQFO010000185.1 GCA_021201095.1 Lachnospiraceae bacterium | reverse complement strand
CGTGTCGTCTATGCGGCGGTGGATGGAAAGGCAATCATTCAGGAACTGGATGGTATGGAAAAAACACCGGCGCGTTTCGACTGGCTTTTGAAGACCCTGAGTGAGAAATATGAGCTTTCCCCGGAACAGTGCATCAGGCTGGCGGAATTTTTGCTCCGCAATGCGTCGCTGAGCAGCGGTTCCCTGCTGGCAGCGTGGACAGGCTATAAAAAAATACGGAATATAGAATAGAATATGTCGGATTTCACACAGAATATGCCGGATTATAAAAAACGGGCGGCACCTGTGCTACAATCGGGTCACAAGCAAAGGAGGGAAATCATATGTTTGAGGAATTTTCAGAAGAACTGATCGATCATCCGGAGGCGAATGATCATCCTGAGTCTGAAGAAATTGCCGAGGGCGAAAGCATGAAAAAGAGCTTTCATATTCAGGAAACAAATAATCCGGATATGCCCGAGGTGGTAATCGGAGGCGTCCCTGAATTATGGGCGGAAACAATGGACAGTTATCAGGGTGATAACGAGTATGGCATTAGACAGTGCTGCGGTCTGGTTTCTACAAGCAATCTCTTTCAGATGGCAGGGATGGATCTGACTGAGGACGATGTTGTGGAATATGCGCTGGGTAACAATCGCTGCATTATTGACTGGTTTGACTGGTCCGAGAGCGGCGGAACAGAAAAAGAGGATGTAGAAGCGATACTGGAAAGTCACGGAATAGAAGCCGAAACTTATGAAGCGTTTGAAGTGGATTATGAGGAAATGGCCGGATGGATTGAGGGCGGGCAGGGCGTGATTCTGGGACACAATGCGTATCTGACGATGGAAGGTATGGAAGATTATGCGAGTACGAACGCCTATGGGCAATTATTCGCAGATCATTATGTAGCTATGACAGGCACGGTTCGTGATCTGGATGGCAATCTTTTAGGCTATACGGTTTGCGACAGCGGGTTCCATGATGGAATGAGATTTATCTCTCTGGATCAGATGGACGCCGGATTTAAGGATGTCTTTTATGGAGACGTCATCGTCACATCAGAGCCGATACATGAAGATGGAAGGCCCTTGTATCAGGCGTGATAGATTGGAGGTGAAAAAATGGATAAGAAATATCTGGAAATGGATGTGTTGTCTGATAGAATCAGGAAATCCGGCATATTGCCCATCACGACCCGTACAATGGTCAGTGCATGGATGCCGTCAATGCTCCGGGGAGAACTTGTTGAAAGCGCCTTTTTGTATTATGCGCAGACTCCGGCAGAGGCGATGCGCAGACCCTATGCGTGGTTTACGGTTGACAGCCGGACTGGAGCACTGATCCGCTTTGAATATTGCGTGATTCAGGATTTTACGGATACGGAAAAATATCCTCTGGATATGAAGCTGGAAAGCAAGCCTTTGCCTTTGAAGGAACGCATTTCTGCCGGAAAAGCTTTTAAAGCCGCTTATGAGGCCAGCCGACCGTTTTTGTTTATGCGGCCTGAGGAATTGACCGCAGAGCAGATAGCAGTATTATCACAACTAAAAGAGACAATGGGGAAGACCATACAGCCTGAGCTTATGCCATTTTATCAGGCGCTGGGTCAGGAATTTATGAATTGGCTTGATGAATTCTCAAGATAAGGAGGAAATGCATAATGTTTGAAGAGTTTGAAGAATTTGAAAAGATGACGGATGTTGAGACTGAAGGCGAGTTATCAGAGGGCAGGTTCCATATTGTTGAGACTGATGACCCTGAAAATCCCCATGTCGTCGGCGGGGTACCTGAACTGTGGGCTGAGAGGCTGGACAGTGTGCAGGGGGATAATTTTTTCGGCATGCGCGGAGACTGCGGTTTGGTTTCAGTTTGTAATGTCGAGAGAATGGCGGGAATGGATCATGTAACGGAAACATCCACCTGCCTGAGGGCGCTTCTGACTGGGAATTGCCAGTTCAATATTTTTGATATGGAAGGAAGCGGCGGCACGACAATGGAGCAGCAGGAAAGACTGCTTGACAGGCATGGCATCGAGTCGACAGCCTATGACAGCAGTGAGGCGAATGCTGAACGAATCGCAGAATGGGTAGAAGCGGGGCATGGCGTTATTTTGGAGCACAGCACATATTTATCAGGGGACGCAGGGGACACGCTTGATCTGCACTATGACTTAGAGACGATGGAGACAATGTTCCCAGACACTCAGAGCATGATAGACGCCGCCAGGTCCTTACAGGATGGAGAAAGTATTAGTATATCCATACCATTCATACCGGGATTGTTTGGAATGGATGTCAGTTGTTCTATATCAAATGAAGGACTGGATATTCATCTGACAGGTGATGGCCTTGACGGTTTTACGACTGTAGATGAATATGGACAGGTGCATGCCGATCATGCGGCGACGGTAACGGGAACCGTACGGGATATAGATGGCAACCTGCTGGGTATTAGAGTCTGCGACAGCGGATGGGGCGACGGCGACAGGTTTATATCGGTTGAGCAATTGGAAGAATGCTATACGAATGTATTTGGCAGCGGCGTTGTTGTAACAGATGCTCCTATTCATATGAACGGGGAAGCGCTGAACGCATAGGCGGGTTTACAGAAAGGAGATTTTATCGATGGATAACAAATATATGGAGCTTGAGCTGATTTCTGAAAGACTTAAAAAGGCGGGCGTTTTCCCCTTGAATAACCGTACGATTTTAAGCGCGTGGATGCCGTCTGTGCTTAATGGACGCCTTGTGGAAAGTGCGTTTTTGTATACGGCACCCAACAGTCCGAATGGAAAAATGCCGCGGCCGTTTGCCTGGCTTACCGTTGACAGTCAGACTGGCTCCGTCGTGCGTTTTGAATATTGCGCGGTGTGTGATTTTATGGACACTGAGAAGTATCCGATGGATATGAAGATAGAAATTAGTGTAGTACCCCTAAAGCAGCGTATGGCTGCCGGGAAAAAATTCAAGGCGTGCTACGAAGGATGCCGCGATATTTTCTTTACTCCGGCGGACAAGCTGACACCGGAACAAAATGCGGATCTGAAAGAATTGAAGCAGTCGATGAGTGGGGCGCTTCGCAGGGAATTGATGGATTTCTATAGGGTATTGGGCAAAACATTTTTTGAGTGGCTTGAGCAGACAGTGGGAAAGGAAATGTAAGGTTATGGATGTTGATATGATGGACCTTGCAGAAATCATGGAAGCGGAGGAAATCACTGAGAAGGATGTGCAGGATATTGATGAAATTGAGCATTTCGACAGAATTCTGCCGATGGAAGTAAGCACTGAGGTCCCGGGAATGGAGCAGGCTGTGATCTGCGGGGATCCGATTCGTTTAGGAGGTGAGCTTGATTTCCAGCAGGGATTTGATAACCCTTACGGAGCGTTTGGAACATGCGGACTAAACGCGATAGCGAACATCTGCTATATTGGCGGCAAAGATGTTTCGGAAGTTGAAGTGGTTGAATATGCGATGGAAAACGATTTATGTACGAAAGACGATCCCGGATTTCATGGAGGTGGAACGACGATCGGACAGCAGCTTAAGATTCTTGAGCATTATGGATTTCCGTCTCACTGCGAGTTTTCAAATGTAGCGGATAGTGAAAGGTTAGCTGAGGCCGTGGAGGGAGGTCATGGCGTATTATTGGGACTTAATTCCGGCTTGCTGCAGGACAGAGAATGGAAAATTTACAACGATGATGGAGAAATTACAGCAACGCATGCGGTGTGTCTGACTGGAACAGTCAGGGATGCTGAAACCGGAGAGCTTCGCGGATTTTATTTATGTGACAGCTCGTCACAGAATCCGGAAGGCGGCAGAACCTTCCTGACTCTGGATGCATTTCGGGCGTGCTACAGTGATGTACAGGGGTCTTATGCTGTGATCACGGATAAGCCGATCCGGGGAATGGACGCAGTCGGAGAGACAGAGGAAAAGATGAAGGAAGATCCGGATCTGAATCCAAAGAATAATATAGTCGGATATTGTATTTTCGCACAATGGAGTAATGGACATGTCGTCGTTTAATCGTTTGATATGTACCTCCTCAGGCAGATATTATGTTTATGAAGGCCTGACCGGGAAAATTCTGACCATTCATCCGAGCTTGTATGGGGATTCATTTGAGAAAACAGAAAAACAAATACGCGCTTTTCTTTACCCCAAATATCTGACAGCGCAGGAGAGGTTTGACGAAGTGGCATGGGAATATGAGTTTCCCCAATACTTAGAGCGGATAAACAACAGGATTCCAGTACTGTTGCTCCAGACGACGTGCCGATGCAATCTGGACTGCAGGTACTGTGTATATTCCGGAAATTATTCACATGTGGAGCCGCATGCGGATCACGATATGTCCGAAGAAATCATGCTTCAGAGCATTGATTTCTTCGCGGTGAAAAATGAGCAGGCCCCGGACGCAGTCATTTCTTTTTACGGCGGCGAGGCATTATTGCGCTTTGAAGTGCTTCAGAAGGCAGTAAAGTATGCGAGACAAAGGATTCAGGGAAAACCATTGAGGTTTCAGATCTCGACTAATGGGATGCTGCTGAATGGAATGGTTGCGCAGTGGCTTCTGGAGAATCCGGACATTCAGGTCATGGTGACTGTAAACGGTCCGTTCCAGGATCGTTACCGCGTGACGGCATCAGGAGGAGGAAGCCTGAAACTCATCATGGAAAATCTGAAAGTGTTGAGAGAACAGTATCCCGGGGTCTGGAAGGATCAGATTTATTTTGTGGCCAATATTTCGCAAGTGAGTGAACTGGAAGATCTTTTGTTGTTTTATCGTGAGCAAATCAGAAAAGCTCCTTATGTGATTACAGCAATCCGGTCTTTAGATGGAAATGAAGTGATTCGTGAGATTACTGAAGGATCGAAAGAGGAACGGGAGCGCGGACTTCAGAAAGAACGAAGGCTGAGTGAGGAGTACTGTAAGACACAGGATCCATACCTGTATGCCTGGTTCCGGGAGGGTATGGCAAGTGTGCAAAATCGATTGGTGAGCGATGACTGCGGGGTTGGCCGGATCAGGAGCTGTCTCCCGGGTCTTGGCAAGCTTTACGTATTCAGTGATGGTACGTTTGGACTTTGTGAATCCTCGTGTGACCGGCTGCGTTTTGGAGATGTCCGTCATGGTTTTGATAAGAAGGCTCTCTGGCAGCTTTATGAGGGAGGAAAGCAGCTTTACCGGAAAAAATGCTGCGGCTGTTGGGCACAACGGCTATGCCGGATCTGCCTTGCGCTTGTGATAAATCCAGATGGGACTCTTATGGAAGAAATCCCGGAGGAAACCTGTATGCGGATGCGCAGCCAGGCACTTCAGGATTTGGAACGATATTGTGAGATAAGATCATGCGATAGCAGAGAGCTGCCCGAATAACAGGATACTATAAGCCGTAAGGTATGGAAGGGGCATGGTGAATACAGTGGTAGAAATTAAAATCAAAATGGATGATATTGATTACGCAAATATCATCAAGGTTGCATTCCCGGTTGTCAAAAAGAAGGCAGAAACCGAGACGGCGATGTGGGCAACCGTCGTAAGACATATCAATGAACCGGACGAAAGCACGATCGAGGGGCTTCTGAAGCTGATCCCCGAAAGTGTCAGGGACATGTTGGTTGAGGCAGCTCTTGAAAAATATAAGGAGGAGATTCCTGCCGTTCTCACATCGTTAGCTGAATCGAAGGGACTAACGCTAAATGTTACAGATGTAGAAATCAGCATCAGGTAGAGCATTCTGATTAGTCAGGTCGGTTTCAAGAGAACTGTACTGAATGGTGCTTTGACAGGATTTGCATGGTTCTGACTTTTTTTACCGTCGATAAAATGAATAAATATATTGACCAGGGGCAGATATACGAAAATGAATAATTGAAGCAATACGAAAGCGAGCAAAAAAGTGTAGAAGCTAATTAGTAAAAGAAACGAGGAGCAAGACTATGAAAGACAATTTAACTGAACTTGTATTTATCCTGGATCGCAGCGGTTCCATGGGCAGGCTTACATCCGATACAATTGGCGGATTTAACTCCATGATCGAGAAGCAGAAAGCGGAGCCGGGCGAAGCTGTAGTCACGACTGTACTGTTCGACAACCGATATGAAGTGCTGCATGACCACGTGCCGCTTGCGGAGATCAAACCCATGACAAGCAAAGAGTATTTTGCACGTGGTACGACAGCATTGTTGGATGCGGTGGGTATGACGATCAACACAATCGGCGCCAGGCTGAATGCAACACCAGAAGCAGAACGACCTGGAAAAGTGATTATTGTGATTACAACAGACGGACTTGAAAACGCCAGCCATGAGTACAGCCGGGCACAGGTGAAAGATATGATTACTCATCAGCAGGAGAAGTACAGTTGGAATTTCCTTTTCTTAGGGGCAAACATGAGTGCGGTAAAGGAGGCGGGAAATCTGGGAATTGATGCGGATTTCGCCCGCACCTACACGGCCAGCTCAGTCGGAACCCATAGGCTGTTTGCTGGCGTCAGCGCAACCATGTCTGCTATGCGTAAGCCGAAGTTTAACCGTAATAGGCGGGATGCAAGTTACACCAGTGCGATGGATGCTCTGGATGAAGCCGGGGAGAAGAAGTAAGCGCAGGACACTATTTCGGCGGTTTGCGTATGGATTTTTCTGATCAGTTTTGGACATTACCTAAATGAGCAGTAGCCTGACGGAATAAATATTGATGGAACACTATAGTTTGACAGAGAGTATGTGTTTGATGAAGGCTATTGTCGCTGTGAGTGAGAGGCAGTGTAGATAAGCTGGGAGAGATGATAAGTGAAAGCAAATAAGATACAAAAATACAGAAAATCCGTTGAAAAAGAACTCGCAATTGTCAGGAGGCAGGAAGAAACCTTAAAAAAGCATAAGACGGCCGAAAATTCCGTGCAGTGGAGGGAGGTACTTACGTCAAAGGTTCCGGATAAGGTATATGACAATTTGCTGACCGTTTTTGCAAAGGCCTTTTCCCTGATCTTTGACAAAGGTGTGGCTGTTATAGAAAAGACCTACAATCAGGAGGAGCTGGCGGACAATTACAAGATTAAAGAATATGCGTTCAGGACAAAGGCTGACCGAAAATCGTTGAGAAAAATCAAAGATGGCGCGGAAAAGAATCATATCAGGAACATGGCGGTTACAACTGCTGAGGGAATCGGGCTTGGCGCTTTTGGCATCGGACTTCCGGATATTGTGATCTTTGTCGGAGTTTTGTTAAGGGGGATTTATGAGACGGCACTTCATTACGGCTATAGATACGACTCGAGGGAGGAACAGTATTTTATTCTGAAAATGGTTGAGGTGTCCATGCTTAAAGGGGATGCGTGGGTTACCGGGAACGCCGAGATTGATGAAATGATGGCACAGGAACCAAAAACAGAGCGTACACCGTCTGACATAAAAGCCCAGATAAAACGTACATCAACTGCGTTTGCGGTTGACATGATCTTGTTGAAATTCGTTCAGGGAATTCCCGTAGTCGGAATGATAGGAGGAGCAGGAAATCCCGTTTATTATAACAGGGTGATGAAATACGCAGAGCTGAAATATCGCAAGAGACGCTTAATGCAGCTGTTAAATGAAATTGGAGAAATGCAGACTGTAAGAAAACAAAAATAAATCTGACCGAAGGAGGATAAACCTATGCCAGCAGAACGAATGATCGGGATAGAACTGATGGAAACCGGAATTCGCGCAGCGTGGATGGTACGAGGGAAGGTTCGGATACTTTATGAAGAACAATGGCCTTATAAGCCCTTGTACGAACGATTTGGTAAAGAGAATCTGCTCCAGCCGCTGGAAGAATGCAAAAAATATTTTGACGAACTTGGATTAGCCGTTGATAAATGCCTTGTATCCGTTCCCGTGGGGATGGACTATAGTCAGAGAGAAGAGGTCAGGATGACTTTCCTTGAGGCTGGGTTTACGCCGGTGAGAATCTTATCGAATATATCTCTCATGGCTCTGGCATATCAGTATTCAAATCCGGGGACAAAGGAAAATATCATTTTGATAGATATGAGGGATAATTTTACTGATGTTGGAGGTGCGATAATCGAGGAAGGAGTAACAGAGATACTTACTGTGGCGGAAGTGCCAGATATTGGTCTGAAAGACGGTTCAGCCATGACCGCTGTGCAGAAACAGGAGCTGTCTGAAAAAATTGCGGAAACCAGGGAGATATTTGATATATATGTGGAAGAATTGCTGAAAAGAGGAGAAAAGCCGGAAGAAATCAACAGGGAAATTAACAAGGTGGTTCTTTCAGAAAATTGTACGAATCAGCCGTTATTTATAGAACTCTGTGGATCATTGTCTTCTCAAAAGAGCTCAGCCATAACGAAGCAAAAGTATGGAACACTGAATGGACTTGCCGTTCAGGCAGCAAAGCTGAATGGGATGACAGAGACTGGAGATATACTGCTCCTGGACGCGCTTCATTGGTCGATTTCTGTTGACAACTGGTCCATTGATTCAGAGGACGGAAAGAAGGAGAAACCAGGCACACAGATGTTCACCATTATTCACAAGGACACTACGATTCCGACAAAAAAGTCTCGAATATTCGAGGTCAGAGACAAAAAAGGAAGCGTCCGGGTATTTCAGGATGGAAACGGTAAAAAAATGATCGCCGAGATTCCAATGCCTGACTGGGTTGAGGATTCTTCACGGATAGAAATATCGGCAGATGTTGACACAGATGGAAAGATCATCGTCACATTGAAGGAGCCGAAAATGAGAGAAGAAGGGAAAAGAGGCAAGGACGGTTGAGTTTACAATCTACAACATAAAGCGGATATCGTTATAAATAACGGTTACAGGTGGAGCATGCAGAAATGACGAGAGGAATGATATATGAAAAAAGCGGTTTGGCTATTTAAACAAAATGCCTCCGGGGAAACGTGCGTGTGTTACTGCATGCTGTCTGTCGGGATTTGACCTGTCAGTGCGGATGGCTCATTCTGAAAAAGATTTGATAGACAACTCCCGGCATTTTTATCCAATGGATGTTCCGCTTGGCCGTGGATATATTGCAGTGAAAGATATGGCGAATGTGACAGACAAAAATAATTGCACGCAAATTATGTAAACAATAAAGAAAGGCGGGATTATAATGGCATTTCTAAACGGTATATTTCATAAAAAACGAGGCACAGCGGAGCAAACGCCCCAAACGCCTTCAAAACCTGATTTGCAGAAAATAGCAGAAAATTTGGAACAGCCGACGGAAGTGCTGCTTGCGGCTGCTGAAAAATTTTTAAATGAGGGGCGCGAGGACAAGGCCTTCCAGATGTATAAAAGCATCGCTGCCGCCAGTTCCAATCCAACAGCCCAATATAATCTTGGAAGTCTTTATGCTCAGGGGAAAGGGACAGAGCAGAATTTTTTAGAAGGTGCATACTGGTTCCGGCAGGTTGAAAAAACCGGAGATGAGCAGGCAGGCAAGCTGGTAAAAAAATGCGAGCTTGATTACATCCGACAGTATTTGAAGACAGACACCCCCAAAGCTTTGTATGAGAGAATGAAGAGCTTTGTGGCATATGTTTATCCGGACGAGCCGGCAGATGTCCTGATAAAGCGGGAACTGACTGTTCTGGGAATGCACCATTTTAATCAGAAGGATTATGCAGGCGCGGCAAAGCTTTTACGCGCATCGGCAGAATTCTGCAATGACGGACAGGCGCAGAACTTT
The DNA here is from genome assembly GCA_021201095.1 of Lachnospiraceae bacterium. Taxonomy (GTDB): domain Bacteria; phylum Bacillota; class Clostridia; order Lachnospirales; family Lachnospiraceae; genus Choladousia. Next base: position 10,157 of record JAJQFO010000185.1, on the reverse strand, counting down.
CTTGGGGTGCTGTACAACGCCGGGGCAGGTGTTTCGAAGAATGATCTTGTCGCCCTGTACTGGCTGGATCGCGCAGTAGACAATGGGTATAAGGATGCAAGGAAAGACAGAAACGGCATCCTTGAAGCATACAGGTCATCGCTTACTGCGGCAGAGTTTCAGGAATATTTTGAACGCTTATCGAACTGGTGCGAGACCGGTACTGCGGATGTTGCTGCTATGCCCAAAATGGCACAGTACTGGAAAGACGTGTCTATGTCCGAAAGAGAGAAGCTCCAGGTTAATTTCCGCATAGATAAAACGAAATATACTCTTGAATTTGAAGAGAAAATTCCAATTGCGGATGCATTTCGTTCAAAAGTTCCTCTTGAGGAATGTGTGTACACGGTAGGGGGCAAGCAGTTTAAGGGGAATGAACCTTTAAAGGGAGAAGCTATTGAGGTATTGACGGATGGTAACGGGTACTACGTTTCGATCAAGCAGGATCGGTATGGTGATAAAACGGTATATGAACATGAAACAGTTCCAACATTTGACAGTGGAGACCGTGAGTGGGACAGCTATCGGGAATATGCATTGATTTATGATGGGAAGGATATTGATGTTGTTGCTTTCAAAGGCGGGTATAAGATCGCCAATATCGATGTGTACAGAAAACTGAAATTAGGCGACGTGACGTTTAAGCAGTATTTTGAAAAACTGAATTATCCCGCAGAGGTGTCTGCCAGCATCAAATGGGTAGAGAGAGATTCATTGTAGAGAGGAAAACTACTTGGACAGAACTGGCGGGTAATACTGGATGGGACAGGACTGTTTTACTTTAAGGACAGAGCTATTATACGACAGGCGGTGATAAAATGGAATAAAAAATTGAACTGAATATCCACTTTTTTTAGGGGAGAGGAAAACACATCCCATTGATGTGGATAACTTCCGATAAAGCGGGGAAAACTTCTGATTTTGGAAAAAATCGGGCATTCAGTCAGGCTTCAATTTTTTATTCTTTGCCGCTGCTGTAGAAACGAATTGATTGTTTCTCCATGTAGGGTTATAATCTTAAGATGTAATATGTTATGGTTTGCCTGAAAATCTCTTTGCGGCTGTACATAAGGAGGATATGTGTATGAAAAAAGAAATCAATCGAAAAGAAAGATGGCTTTTTTGCTGGCAGTCTGTGTCATGATGACATCAGTCTATGTGCCTGAAGTTTCCCTGGCCGAGGAATCTGTCATCGTCGAGGATGTATCTGCGGAGTCGGGGGCTGAGGCCGGGACAGCGTCAGCAGTCTCTGATGACACAGAATCTGAAAGTATAGATTCCGGGGACTCAGACCCAGGAAACTCAGATTCAGGAGACAGCGAAGCAGACCTGATTATCGAAGAAGAGGAGATCCTGAGCAGCTCCGCAGAGACGGATGAAATCCGCATCGTCAGCTGGACATGGGATGATGAGTATGAGCAGCTGGAGTGGGTGCAAGACGAAACGGAAGCAAATGAGGACTCCGGGGAAGAGGAACGAGACGAGGATGGCACCTGGGTCTTAAGCCTTGCCGCGCGGGATGACGGATACAGCCAGGAAACGCTGGATATGCTGTTTCCATGGGAAATCCTTGCGGTGACGGAGGCTTCTGAGACGGAAGTGGCAGTCGCCATTGAGGAATGGCTTTGCGAGGACTACGCAGCAGATGCGGAAGGCCGCTGGCCGGCAGGGGAGGGAAGCTATGAGTTTACCGCGCAGCTGGCAAACGGCTTCACCACGGATGAAGAGATCGTGATCCGGGTAGAGTTTACACAGGCCGTCGCGGAAGATACTGAAAATTCACCAGAGGAACCGTCAGAAGCATTGTCGGAAGCAGAGTCAGAAACTCAGCTGGAAACAGAAACTGAATCAGAAATAGAATCAGAAACAGAATCTGAATCTGAAACAGAGTCAGATGCCGAACTGGAATTAGAAGCATCAGATGGGGAAACAGAATCAGAGCCGAACTCAAAATCAGAGTCAGAATCCGAAGCCGTGACAGATATTGACTCAGAATTGGAGACAGAGCCTGCATCAGAGGCAGAAGATGGAACCGCCGGGATCAGCGTGGCAGCGGAAACGTCAGCGGAGGCAGAGCCAGAATCCGAGGCAGAAGCCGAATCCGAGGCAGAGACCGAAACAGAAATTGCAGTGGAATCAGAGACGGAGAAAGCGGCAGAGCTGCTGATGGAAACGAGCGAGGACGCTCTCGCCCTGATTGCGGAAGATGCGGATGAGAACGACTCGCCAGGCGGCTCAGTCACGGAGGATATTTTCTGGAATCTTACCGGCGGGGTGCTGTGCATCTCCGGCAGCGGCGAGATGCCGGATTATTCTACAGGGGAAGCTCCCTGGACGGAATATGCAGATGAGGTGCTGTCCATTGTCGTCGGTCTGGGAATTACGTATGTGGGTTCTTATTCCTTTGAGTCAATGGCAAATGCAGAGCTGCTGATTCTTTCAAACTCCGTGACAGCATTTGGAGCGCAAGCGGTAACGGACTGTACGGCTCTGACCGAGCTGACATTGTCCCAAAATGTCACATCACTGGGAACACAGGCATTTTTTGGCTGTACCGCGCAGACCTCAGTCACTCTGTACAATTCATCCGTGACCATTGGCTCTCAGGCGTTGGGCTATGCCAACAGCGCTGCATTGGCCGACGGGTGTATTCTTTATGGCTACCAGAACAGTACCGCGCAGACCTACGCGGAAGAAAATGGGCTCTCCTTTGAGGCTCTGGACACAGAGCTGCTTTCGATCGGCAGCGTTTCCTCCGAATCGCTGGAGGAAGCCGGTAACAGCGCAGTCTATAAAATCGAGAACGCTGAAGATTTTCTGGCCATCTATGAAAACCCGGGTGGAGACTATGTCCTTACTGCAGATATTGATTTTTCCGAGTACGGCTCCTTCTCCGTGCCGGAGGGCGTGTGCTTCAGCGGTACGCTCTATGGGCAGGGGCACACCCTGTCCAACCTGACGATCAATCAGGCCAATGTTTATAGCTGTGCATATGGCAGTTACTACAGCGACAGTCATACAGATGGCTTTGTTGGCCTGTTTGACACCGTATCCGGTACGATTCAGGATCTGAACCTTGAGGGTGTGTCGATCGACATTTCGGCCGATGCTTCCGCGTATCGCTTACATATTGGTATTATAGCCGGTGTATTGTATGGAAATGCGGCAGTTATCAATTGCAGTGTTTCAGGAAGAATCACTGTTTCAGGAGGAGAAAATGTTACACAGTCGATCCATATTGGTGGGATTGCGGGGAGCCTTCTCGGAATCTCAGGATATGGCTATGTGCTGGTGGATTCCTGCAGTATCGGTGTCGATATTACCGCGTCTTCGGTTTCATCAACTTATGCGAGCGGTATCGTCAGTGGATTTGATTATTATTCTCTGTATAGCTCTGCGTCGTTAAAGGATTGTTCTTATGATGGCTCGATGGATGTGTCGCAGGAGGGAGAAAATGCTGACACATACTTTGCTGCATGCGGAACAACTACTGTGACAGACTATGGGACTATGGTGGCAACGGCCTGTGCAATCTGGGCGGATTATTGCACAGTTAAGGGGAACATTCAGGTCACGACTACAGATGGTTGCGCTTTTGCAATTGGGTTGGGCTATTCCATTGGAGGTTCCAATGAAGCGGATGTGAGTGTCATAACAGATTCTGCCGAAGTTGTTAAAGCCATCGGTATATTTAGTTCCAGAAATGCAGATAATCACGGAAGTGTACAGCTAAACGCTGGCGCATCCTCTTCTGGTTATTCTAGTGTATGTGGTGTATCTTCAGGCTCATCATGCAATAATTATGGAGATATTTCGGTGTCGGCTGTTCATTATGCAAGTTTATTTGTTGCTGGAATCGATACGATTTCTAATGAAGAATGCACTACCGTATATAACTATGGAAATATATCGGTATTAATTTCAAGTGGATATGCGTCTGTTTACGGGATACATTCATATCAAAAGATGGATGGTTCTGTAAATTATGGAATGATAACTGTGGATGTCGAAGATAGATCGACAAATATTTGTGTATATGGTATATCAGCCGATTCAGCAGAGTACAATAAGAATTGTGAGAATTACGGCGATATTTCCGTAACATCTTCTGGTAAAGCTAATTGTCTTTCTGCCTGGGGAGTCTCTTCTTGCTCATACAGCAAGAATTATGGATTAATATCGATTGTCCTGTCTGGGTTTACCATTTTAAATGCCATAGGTGTTTCTGGAGATTTTGGAGCTAACTATGGAGATATAATGGTCATTGGGGGTAGTGGGCCTGATTTATATGCAGAAGGGAGCAGTGGAAAATCCAGCTATAATGAAGGTGCTGTTTCGGTCACTTGTGACAGTGTGCCATTTTGTTTTGTTTACGGAAGTAATGGGAATTCGAGCTATAATAATGGCACCGTATCTGTCACATGTGATGAAGATTATTGTGTTTAAGGAAGCAGTGGGTATTCCAGCTATAATGAAGGTACTGTATCGGTAACATGTGATAGTTTCAGAAGTTCAAATTTTGTTTGCGGAAGCAGTGGGGATTCGAGCTATAATAAAGGGATCGTTACCGTCACGGGAAGATACGGGAGATATGGCAATGCTTACGGAAGCAGTGGTGATGCCAGCTGCAATATGGCTGATGTAGAAGTCACATTAGAAGACGGTGGTGGCTTCAGTATCTACGGAAGCTGCGGGGATTCCTCTTATAATGGCGGCGCTGTGAATGTGACAGCTTCAGAAGGTGGAAATTTATATGCGTTTGGAAGCTGTGGGAGCGGCAGCTATAATAGTGGGGCAGTTGACGCATATTCCTGCTCGGGAAAATATGTATATGCATATGGCTGTTATGCTGACGGTGCCGGCAGTACCGGAGTGGTAACAGCAAGATCTGATTTGTCTCAAGAATGTGCCTTGGTCACTGCAGCAAACAGCACTGTGGTACGGGCGGTCAGTACCGGATATTATTCGCTCAGTGCGTCTAATGGAACAGTACAGTATTATTACGGTTTAAGCAATACATCATCCTGTGAGCTGCATAAGTCTTTGACTGATAAGCATATTATTGTGACTGGAGAGAATAAGCCCTGTTCGGTGTGCAGTTATACAGCGTATGGGATAGCCGAATCCATCTCCTCAGGTACAGTCACCGCTCCTGAGGCTGATTATGATGAGTGGACGATGCCGGAGCCTGAGGATACAGAGGACGACTATTATAATCTGAGTCTTGGGGATATTGACCTGTTTGAGAATCAGTCCGATACGGACAGCAGAATTTCTCGCCTTTTCTATGCGTGCGGGAGCTTTTCTTACACAGACAGCGCGGCACGGCAGGGACTGACCGTTGTGAAGAATGCGGATCTGACCGATTTTGACAAAGTCTATGCCAGGGTTTCTCTGTATAATCTCTGCAGCAACCTTTGCTCGGATGTGTGGCTGTCGATCACGCTTCCGGAAGGACTGAGCTTTTCGCCGGATGTCTATGAGCCGGTCCGGATTTATTCAGTCGGAGATGTGGAAGGTACGCTGGACTACTGGCTGGAGGATCCGATCTATCTTCTCTACAGCGAGAAGTACGATTCTGCGAAATATCTGACCTACGACTGGACGCTGCAGTGGACGACAGAAAGCGGAGAGCTGGAGACCGCAGAGGGAACCTCCAAATATTTGATTTCGCTGACACAGAGATATTCCGGCGGAAAAAATCAGGCACTGCTGAAGCGCGGCTATGGGACGGATGTTTCGGAGGAGGTATTTACCTGGTCGGCATCAGGGTTTGAAGAGGACAGCTCCTCTTTCCAGAAGCAGATTGCGCTGCTTTCCGCGTATATGAGCGAGATGATGGAAAGCAGCGACAAGGCCGCATTGAAAGCACGGATTCGGAATAACCTGCTGCAGCTGGGATTCTCCCATATCTACTACGGCGGCTCCAGCAGCGGCTATATGGAGGAATACGTCTGCGCCCAGAAAAAGATCATCGGCTCGGACGGCAGTGTCTATACGATTGTACTTCTGGCTGTTCAGGGTTCGGATTCATTGGATGACTGGCTTGGAAATTTAAAATATGATTTCAGCGGCACAGCACACTCCAATCTGGTATTGTGCGGCAAGAATAATCTGTATTTTCTGTATGATTATCTGGGCCTGTGGGAGGGCGCCGGGATCGGGTCTGACACAAAGCTTCTGATTACCGGACACAGCCGCGGCGGTTCGATCGCCAACTATGTCGGCGCGTATTTTGACCGTCTTTCACAAGGTGCGGCTTCCAATGTATACTGCTATACCTTTGCCGCGCCGAATCTGATCAATGACGGGACGCAGAACAGTGCGATTTATAATAACATTTTTAACCTGGTCAACTATGAGGATGCGGTTCCCTTTGTCCCGGGAGATCTGTACAAATATGGCAGGACGCTGGTGTTCAATTATCCAAATGAGACAGCCAGGGACTATCTGGCAGTTTTAAGGGGAATCTCTTCTGCGACGGCTTCCCTGTATTCGTGTACGATTTGGGCAAATTACCTGACTATACTGGCGGCGAATATTGATGCGATAGGCGCTGCCCATGATATGTCCAATTATGTCAATAACCTCAAAACCGGAGCCAGTGATTATATCGTTTATGATACGGTGACCGGAGAGCTGGATGAGATCATTGAAGAATGGAATAAGACAGATGCCGTTGCGAATTTGCTGGAATATGCTGTCCCCGGAAAGATCACTCTGAAAGTGGGGATGGGCCTGGCCGCTCTGACTGGAGGGGCCGCTCTGAACATTGATTCGGGTACGGGTTATTCCGGCACGGCAGCCTATATGCTGATTCAGAGCGCTGTCCTGAAAGGACAGGATCTGTATAAGCTGGTCGTACACTGCCCGGTAGATGTGGAGATTCTGGACATTGATGGAGCCAGGCTGTGCAGAATTGTTAATAACGAGCTGACCGAGTACGATGAGAACAGTGGGATTTCGGTTCTGATAGTAGGAGATGAAAAGGAAATATTTTTACCGGATACAAGCACATATCAGGTGAGAATTACTGGATATGACGAAGGCAAGATGGATTATTCTCTGATCCACGTAGACGGAGATGGAAATGATACGGTAGCTTTTAATTATTATGATCTGACTGTGAGCAGCGGCGTGACCACAGTTACAACGATCCCGTCCGTTGACATGCTTACTTCGGATGCGGTCGGACTGAGCGGTGCCTCGGGAGAGACTCTGACGCCGGATGAGACCTTGAGCGATGGCGAATTAAACACAGTGGAAGTTACGCTGACCTCGGATCAGGGCTATTGCGTACTTGCAGGCGCAGGGAGCTATACCAGAGGAGATTATGTGTCTGTTCTGGCCGCCGGCACGGACAGCCAGAATTTCCTTGGCTGGTATGACGCAGAGACGGGGACGCTGCTTTCTGCGGAACAGTGGTATTCGTTCCAGGCACAGGAGGCCGTCACTCTTACCGCTAGATTTGAGGAGATCCCTGTGATTGATCTGGCAGACTGTAAAATCAGTCTCTCCGAGGCAGACTACACCTATGACGGGACTGCGAAGACTCCGGCCGTGACCGTTTCCTGTGACGGAGAAACGCTGACAGAGGGAACGGATTATACGATCGAATACGCGGATAATACAGACGCAGGGACGGCGACGGTGATCGTCACTGGCACCGAAACCTATAACAACGCCAGATATTACACCGGATCCGCAGAGGCTGCCTTTACCATCAACGCAGCGAGCCTTTCGAATGCCACAGTGACACTCTCAGCAACAAGCTATACCTACGACGGCTCAGCCAAAAAGCCGGGCGTCACTGTTAAGCTGGGAGATCGGACACTGACTTCCGGTACGGATTATACCGTATCGTACAGCAATAATGTGAATGCGAATACCTCGTCCGCGGCGCCGACGGTGACGATCACTGGCACGGGGAACTACACCGGGACGGTGAAAAAGACCTTTACTATTGCAAAAGCAAATCAGACAATTACCGTGAAAGCTTCCGCATCCTCCATCAAGGCGGGAGCGACCACCTCCGTGTCGGTCAGCAATGCCATGGGAGCGGTGAGCTATGCTTCGAGCGACACTTCGGTCGCCTCGGTCAGCACGAAGGGCGTCGTCACAGGCAAAAAAGCGGGTACCGTCACGATTACGGCAACAGCAGCGGCAACAGCCAATTACCGTGCGGCGGCTAAGAAGGTGAGCGTACGCGTGACTCTTTCCTCCTGCCAGGTATCCAGCCTGACAAATACGAGCAAGGGAGTCACGGTAAAATGGAACAAGGTGACCGGTGCGGCCGGATACTATATTTACCGCAAAACAGGCTCCGGCAGCTATAAGAAAATCAAAACCATTGCCTCTGCTTCGACTGTAAGCTATACGGATACCGCCGTAAAAAGCAAGAACGGCACCAGCTACACCTACAAAGTGACAGCATACAGCGGCAGTACAACCAGCGGCTTCAAAGCCAAAAAAATTGTCAGGCTGTCTCTGCCGGCTCTGAGCAGTGTGAAGAATACCTCGTCCAAAAAGCTGACGGTGAAGTGGAAAAAGACGACGAAAGTGACCGGATATCAGATCCAGTACTCGACCAGCTCCACTTTTAAGAGCAGCAAGACAGTGACGGTAAAGGGCGCCACAAAAGCCAGCAAGGTGCTTTCCAGTCTGAAAAAAGGCAAGAAGTATTATGTACGCATCCGCACTTATTACAAATCCGGCAGCACCACGTATTATTCCGCATGGACTGCAAAGAAATCGGCGACAGTAAAGAAGTAACAGAAACAGACCAGGTATCATGACAGGAAAGGAGGCGCCTATGACCCAGAAAGTGTATCCTGAATGGGTTCAGGTCCATAAAGCAAAAGGAAGCCAGTTTGTGAAAGACTGTGAGGAATAAAGTCATCTTTTTCTCTACACATTATAACAGAAAACGAGGCAGCCAGATATCTGGCTGCCTATGTCACTGTGTTGACAGAACTTTTCTGGAATTTAATTGCTTTACATATCCTGGCCATTCTTCCTCTGGAACCTTTAACGCCAACATAGACTGTTCGGCAGTCCATCCCAGAGATTCCATTAAACTATAAATGTCCTCGAGTCTGCCTTCTGCTTTGCCTTCTTTTCTGCCCTCCTTTCTGCCTTCTATCTTGCCTTCCCTTCTGCCTTTCTTTTTTCCTTTTCGTTCACCTTTTTTCATTCCATCCATATATACTCCCATGCCAATGCTCTCCATATCGCTGAGCCTCCTTTCTAATTGATGTGTCATTGGAATTTGAAAATCCTCCTGTAGAACCCGGCGTTTCTCGCTTTGATTCGTTGTCGGGGACAAAAGAACATTTAAAAGCTTCTGTACATTGTTGATTTTTACACTCCCAGGAGAACCCAGACAGATCATAATCACTGTTATCAGATCATAATTTTTTATTTTTTCCCGAGCCATTCCGATCAGGCTCTTTTCCTGGATCGAATACTGGGTAATGCTGTTTTGGCGACGCTTGGGCGGTTCCATACACACCCAGATACTCACGACTTTAATTATTTTACTGTACTGCGAATGAACAAATTCTGTACCGTGCTGGGAAGAGAGCATCCGGCTGCCATTAAAAACACCTCTTTTTATCAATGGATAACCTGGATGATAGTTTTTCTGAGCCTCTACATCTATAATCAGACGGATAGTTTTGTCAGCAACTGGTGCAGCTGCATAATATTTGATATCAAACGTGATTGTTCCTTCCTGGATTCTTTTATCTTCAGTAGTGGCGCCTTTAATCTTTGGTGGTATTTCTTCATCCTGAAAAACGGGTGCTTTCTGGACAAGTGGAACGTTTTCTATATACTTTTCCGCAATCTCTCTGGGATCCATATCTCGAAACTCGTCCAGACAGTCCTTCATGATCCAAGCAAGAATAATCTTTTCGGATAAAAGTGACTTGCAGGCGGCATCGTATCTTGTAATACCCTGAGTGGTGCGCAGTCCCTGGGAAAGTGCTGTTTCTATTTGCATTCGTCGTCTCCTGTATGTATTTTATCATAGTCTGTATGGATAGGCAACAGAAAAGCAGCATTTCTTTTCTGTCTCTTTTATTGATACAGATTACTCATATTATAAAGTATATTGA
>JAJQFO010000175.1 GCA_021201095.1 Lachnospiraceae bacterium | reverse complement strand
CGGAGAGGGTGGGATTCGAACCCACGCGCCCTTGCGGACAAACGGTTTTCAAGACCGCCTCGTTATGACCACTTCGATACCTCTCCATTTTGAGTTCTCTTTGGTTGATAAACGTTGTATCAAATCTAATATAGCTTATTGATGATCCGTTATTTCAGCCGCTCTTTCAGAGCAAGTGCTATAATAACAGTTTTAGCACTTCCTGTCAACCTTTTTTTCAAGTTTTTTGTCAAGTTTTTATACTCAATTATTTTCTGTTTTTTACCAGCTTTTTCATTTTATAGTTTCTAATCGGTAATGCGGGCAAGCAGCATCTCTGCCACAGCCAGATCTTCTGGGGTCGTAATCTTTATATTATCGTAAGATCCTTCGATTAGTTTCACCGGAATGTTCATTATGGTTTCTACAACCATTGCGTCATCGGTAATCGGCTGAGTCCGCGTTTTTTCTGTTTCAATACTCTGTTTCCGTCTCTCCTGTCTCAACTCTGCATCGAATTGGTAAAAAGACATCAGTTTATCATACGCCTGACGTATCAGAGAGCACGAAAATGACTGCGGTGTCTGCACTGTCCACAAACGATCACGCGGAAGTGTCTGTTCCACAAAACAATCTGCATTTCTTATTTTAATCGTTTCTTTCACGGGCATTCCAACCACACATGCAGGGCAGTCAGCAAGACAGGCAAAAATACGTTCCAGCATTTTATGGTTAATAAAAGGCCGTGCTCCATCGTGAATCAGTACATAATCACAGGCTCCAACTTCTTTTAGCCCTTCATATACAGAATTATATCGTTCTTTTCCGCCTGCGGTAATCTTTTGTATTTTTGAAAAGCCATATGTCTCCACAAACTCCCTGCGGCACTGTTCTTCTTCACCAGTGCCGCAGACAAGTACGATCTCATCTATGTTTGGATTTTCCTGAAAGACTCGCAGGGAGTACCATAGCACCGGACGATTTCCCAACATCATGTACTGCTTCTTCACTTTGCTTTTCATCCGGCTGCCGCTGCCGCCGGCCAGTACTATGGCCACGTTTTTCATTCTGGCTACCTCTTTTCCCAATGTTTGCAGTACTGTCAACGATTTCCATTTATTTTACTGTGCTGCCAGTATTGTATGTCCGTACTCGCAAGATTTTGAAGCTTAATGGAACACTGGGCATTCAGTGGAGGTCCGTCAGTTTAGCCTTCGCCTGGTTCTGCCGCCAATCAAAGATTGAGGGCAGAGCATCCCACATTTTATGCAGGATATCCGCCGACCGGAACAAAACACAGAAACGTGCTTGCGGATTTTCATCCGACAAAGTGAACGACAAAACCTCAAGCTTCCGGAATGCTATTTCAGCCGTTCCCCCAGCTTCAGATTCGGCACTGCATTCAGGTCCAGGCCGTGCCGGACTCCGCGAATGTACTCATAATAGGCCGCTGCGCCGATCATCGCCGCGTTGTCAGTGCATAAAATGGGGGATGGACGGTAAAATCGAATGCCTCTTTGTGCACAGGCCTTCTCCGCAGCAGAGCGCAGGGCGCTGTTGGAGGCGACTCCGCCAGCCAAAGCAAGCTTATCCAGGCCGGATTCTGCGACTGCACACAAGGCATGCTCTACCAGCACTTCCACAACTGCCTTCTGGAAGGAAGCTGCAACATCCGCCTCCACAATCGGCTCACCTTTCATTTTGCAGCCGTTCAGATAATTCAATACCGCCGATTTCAGTCCGCTGAAGCTGAAATCATAGGGAGCATCCGCTATTTTAGCCTTTGGAAAAGCAATGGCATCCGGATTTCCCTCTTTCGCAAGGCGATCAATCTTGGGGCCTCCCGGGTAACCCAGGCCGATCGCCCTCGCCACTTTATCAAAGGCCTCGCCCGCAGCGTCATCCCGTGTACGTCCAAGGATTTCGTATTCCCCATAATCCTTTACACGTACCAGATGTGTGTGTCCGCCAGAAACTACCAGACAGATGAACGGCGGCTCCAGATCCTTGTTTTCGATATAATTTGCTGAAATGTGGCCTTCAATGTGATGAACTCCCACCAGGGGAAGCTTTTTCGCGTAGCTGATCGCCTTCGCTTCCGCCACTCCGACCAGAAGCGCGCCAACCAGTCCAGGGCCATAAGTGACTGCGACCGCATCCAGATCGTCCAGCGTCATTCCTGCCGCCGACAGAGCTTCCTCAATTACCTGATTGATTCTTTCAATGTGCTTGCGGGAAGCAATTTCCGGAACCACCCCGCCGTAAAGCTTGTGTAATTCAATTTGAGAAGAAATTACATTTGAAAGTACCTCACGTCCATTTTTGACTACTGATGCGGCGGTCTCATCGCAGGAACTCTCAATTGCCAGAATCAATATGTCTTTTTCGTTTTCTTCCAGTTTCGTATTCATTACCATTCATACCCCATTTATGATGCTGCAGCCATCCTGAATGCCTCCAGCTGTATTATCTTTTTATTAATGTCGGACAGAAGATCACTCACCCCTATCCGCCTGCTCTCTAGTTGCCAGGTGCCGACAGCATCTTCCCTTCACTCTCCGCGGCCGCTGCGGTCGCCGCTAATCTTGGGCCACAGACAGTCACAGTGCAAAGCAAAATGTAGAAACGTAGATGCAGGGAATCTTATGGCACAGGAAAATCTGCCAGAATTTTCTGTTCTTCACTCGTCTGCAAAGTCGAGTTCCACGCTCTTCCCGTCTTTTCCTGGATATGAGTCAGGAAAAATCCTGCGGACCTGCTCCATATATTCTTCTGGTCTTACCAGAGACGGGCTGTAATGGGTGAGCCACATTTCGCGCGGACGCGCACGCCGGGCTAAAGTTGCCGCCTCTGCAAAAGTCATATGCTTGTGCTCGACCGCTTTCGCATCTTTATCCGCTTCTCCATACATTCCTTCGCAGATGAACAGATCTGCTCCGGCAGCATGCTGCACGATGGATTCCGTCGGCCGGGTGTCCGTCGAATAGGTCACCTTAATTCCACGGCGGGGCGGCCCCAAGACGTCCTCCGGATGAAATATACGGTCGTCATCTTCAATCACTTCGCCTTTCTGCAGGCGGCTCCAGTATTGCATCGGAATCCCGGCAGACCGTGCCCGTTCCACGTCAAACCTCCCTGCGCGAAGAATTTCCAGGCTGTAGCCATAGCAGAGGACATTATGGTTAACACGGAAAGCTGTAATACGGTAGCCTTTCTCCTCAAACACCTGCTCCGCGCCCTGTATTTCTTTATATATAATAGGAAACGGAAGTTCCGGTGCGACTACCCGCAGTGCATTCACTACGCGCTCCAATCCCTTCGGGCCGATAATCGTCAGTGGCTCCGTCCGTTCCGCGTTGCCCATTGTCAGCAATAGTCCGGGAAGACCGCTGATATGATCTCCATGAAAATGTGTCACGCAGATCGTGTCAATCGGTTTGAAGCTCCACCCCTTCTGCCGGACTGCAATCTGTGTCCCCTCCCCGCAGTCGATCAACAAACTGCTTCCATTGTACCGCGTCATCAAAGACGTCAGCCATCGGTAAGGAAGCGGCATCATACCGCCGCAGCCCAGCAAACAAACATCCAGCATACTATCACCCCCACGTCTCCGTATCCAACTCTTATTTACAGTTCACACACCGATATCCGGTCTGCCTCTCCGCAGCAAAACAAATCAATGAATCATAACCCGCGAGTTCTTCTAAAAAAATCCTCCGTCTCTACAGGCTGGACAAAGCTGGGTTTTCCACCCGCAGATCCGTCTCACAGGTACTCCTCTATCTCCACCGGCAGGACAAAGCCGCGAATCATTCTATCATAACATTTCTCGCAAAGACAGAAACGGTGGCGTTCTCCGTCTTTTCCGGAAAAATATCCCCACTCCTGGTCAGCAAGAAAGACACCTTCCCGGTACATGTCCTTTTTTCTCTCAATCGTTTTTCCGCATCCATTACAGCGCACAATCTTCTGTTCACTCATTTGGATCCTCCTTCTGGTCTGCCCTGTACAATCCGGGCAAATCTGCAAAAGACAGTATAACGGATTCCGCTTTTTCTGCCTATCGGTATTTGCTGGGAAAACAGGCATTTCATAGCAGCATTTGAAGTACTTTGTTCAAAACAGAGTTTCCTGCCAGCATTTAAAATATTTTGTCCAAAACAGAGTTTCCTGCCAGCATTTAAAATATTTTGTTCAAAACAGAGTTTCCTGCCAGCATTGATAGTATTCTGTCCAAAAACAGGATATATCTGCCAGACTCCAAATCATTTCGTCCACATAATCACTGCGTCCTCGGACGGATCTCGGTAAAAATTCCTGCGGATTCCTGCGGCGTCAAAGCCCAGTTTTTTGTACAGGGCAAGTGCGGCGGCATTGCCTTTGCGTACTTCCAGTGTGTAATGCCTGATGCCAAATTTTCCGCCCAGTTCCATCAGGCAGCGCAGCATAGCATAACCGATCCCTCTGCCGCGCAGCTCTTTTCGCACAGCGACATTTAAAATTTCTGCATCATCAAAACTCTGCAAAAGGCCGCAGTAGCCTGCAATCCGGCCCGTCTCTTTAGTTTTTACCACCAGATAAAAGGAAGCCTCCTGCTCCAGAGCGGAGTGAAATGAATTTTCGCTCCATGGCTGAGAAAAACACTCCTGTTCAATGCCGGCCACCTCCGGGATATCAGATGGCTGCATCTGTTCCGCATACATTTCAGGTATACCGGGAATGGGAATAGAAATTATTTCCGCCATCTCTCCTGAACTATCTTTCACTGCTTCTCCCGTAATCTCTTCTGTAAGTTTTTCCGTGTCCATACAGGATTCCAATCTTTCTGCTCTAAGGGTTTACAGCCTTCAGCTTTTCCGCTCTCTCCCGCTCTGCCTGCGAAAGCCGCAGATACTCCGGTCTGTGTTCGGAAGCACTCTGCGTTTTCCCTTCCTGATAATATTGCATGGCAAGTACTGCCACTGCAGAGGCTCTCTGCCGGTTCAGATGTGCCGGCGCAAACCGAACAGGCACTGTGATCTGCCACATAATCTGCTCCCGGTAAACCGGTACGCCATCTCCGAGGAATACCACTTCTTTTCCCATTTGATTCAGGATGCTAATCAAATCGTCAACTGCCATCGGCTCCTGCGGATGTTTTATGGCAAACACCCCCGTGTCAAACGTATAAATACCGGTGTAAACCTGGTTTCTGCGGGCATCCATGATCGGGCAGATGAGGTCCTGGCAGCCATATAAATTCCATGCAAGCGCGTCTACAGTCGGCACAGAAATCAAGGGCAAATCCAGTGCAAGCCCTAATCCCTTTGCGGTCGCAGAGCCGATGCGCAGCCCGGTAAAGGAGCCAGGGCCGCCCGCTACCGCAATTGCGTCAACTGATTGCAAATCCAGATCAATCATCCGAGCCACCTCGTCGAGCATCGGCAAAAGCGTCTGCGAATGCGTTTTTTTGTAATTGACTGTATATTCAGCCAGAAGAGTCTCATCCTCGGCCACCGCCACAGATGCAACCAGGCCGGAGGAATCCAATGCCATAATTTTCATATTTATCTTCTCTTTTCTGCCGCAGATTTACGAAGTACGGCGTCTTTGTCTGGCCCTTCACAGCCGGACAATTCGTCTCGTTTTATTACATACCTTATCTATGCTTGGCTCAAGTACGAACGCAGTCATACCTGATTGCATACAATTCCCATCGTGCAGTCCCTTAAATATCCTTACCGATAACACTATAACACAAGTAAGCAGCTTTTATCTTGCGGCAGCCTTTTCCGGGATGTTCTTTTCCATCATCGATACCGTAATTTGCCGGTAATCAAACCCTCGCTCCGGATCCTTTTCTATGCGGATATGGACTGTTTCCCGGGGCAAAAGCTCCTCCACCAGATTCGCCCATTCGATCAGGCAGACGCCCTTGCCGTAAAAATAATCCTCGTAGCCGATCTCTTCCATCTCTTCTATGTCATCAATCCGATAGACGTCAAAATGATAAAGAGGAAGCCGTCCTTCCTCATAGATCTGTACGATCGTAAAAGTCGGGCTGCACACCGGCTCCGTAATGCCCAGCCCTTCCGCAAGTCCCTTCGTCAGTACGGTCTTTCCAACTCCCAGATCGCCCTCCAGGGCAAAGACCTGTCCGGGTTTTGCTTTTTCTCCGAGGCTGTGCCCGAAAGCCAAAGTCTCCTGTTCAGAATTTGTCTCTATTACCGTCATTTTCTGTCCTCCAGAATTTCCAGATCAATATGCCGCGATTATGCCCGGAAGTTTTTCATGAGAAAACCAGCCCGGCCGATGTTTCACACAAAGTCAACGATACGTATATTATTCGTCTGGCACACTCCGGAAATCATTCATGAAGAAACGCAAACGGATCTTCATCCGCCAGGAAATGCAGCAGCATGTAGGAGCAAACAATCGCCACCCGCTCTTCTTTTAAAATCCGGCGCACCTCATTCCGATCCGCGATCACGACCTCAATCTCCTCCGATTTTTCCTGCAAATCCGCGCTGACCGTGCCGTCCGCATAACCATAAACCGTGCCGCAGCACTCATCGGTCATGCCGATTGTCGTATAATACGGCTTTTCATAAATCGTGTCAACGGTAATCGGATGAAGCGTAAGGCCGGTTTCTTCTCTCATTTCACGCACGGCTGCCGCATGATAATTCTCACCCGGCTCGACAAGGCCGGCCGGAAATTCATAGATATAATTGTCAATCGTATAACGATACTGGCGGATCAGCACCACGCGGTCATGATTCTCACCACAAAGACTGAAAATAATCACCCCGTCCGGCGACTGCTGCTTTGTGGAAAGCTCCAGCCTGTCCACTGTCTTCGCTCTTGACGAAACATAGTATTTCCCTGTGTGCCCCTTGCTGTTTTCCACATCCAGTTCATAAAGATTCACATATGGATTATCGGTATCCTTTTTGATTTTTCTGATTATTCCCATTCTGTCAAAACTCCTGCCTGCACTGATTCTCTATTTTGGTAACCGCTCTGCACAGCTCGCCATACTGGTGTTCTGCCTGATAGCCGCTCTGCGCAGCCTTCCACGCTGGTGTTCTGCCTGATAGCCGCCCTACGCAACCTTCCACGCTGGGGTTCTGCCTGATAGCCGCTCTGCGCAACCTTCCACGTTGGTTTACCCGGCCATTGTTTTTCGCAGCCAGCCTGTATTCCGAATGTATCCGGATCATTCGCCAGTAACTTTTCCGTAACCATTCAGGACAGCTCCTCACACTTGCTGTGGGATACGTATGAAAGTATATAGCATGCGGGGAAAATATTCAATTATTTTTTACCCTGAAGACATTTTCACCCGATGACATTTCACTGATCGAATAGTATAATGGCAGGGAATGCAAAAGTCAAACTTCTTAACAAGGAGGAATACAGAGGATGAAAATAGCACTGTTGGAACCGCTTTCGGTTCCGCAAAAAGTAATTGACACGCACGCGGAAAGACTTGCGGCGCTGGGGCATGAGTTTGTTTTTTATAAGGAAAAGACGACTGATCCAAAAGAGCTTGCGGCGCGAAGCGCGGGATGTGATATCGTGATGATCGCAAACAATCCTTACCCGGCAGAAGTGGTAAAAAGCGCAGACGCGCTGCGGATGATCTCCGTAGCATTTACCGGGATTGACCATGTCGCGACAGACGCGTGCCGGGAACGCAATATCATGGTCTGCAACGCCGCCGGTTACTCTAACCAGACTGTAGCGGAGCTGATCATCGGGATGGCGGTGGACGCGCTGCGCAAGGTTGTGAAGGCGGACGGCATCGTGCGCGCAGGCGGGACAAGCGCCGGGATCGGTGGACGGGAAATCTGCGGACGGACGGTAGGCATCATCGGACTTGGACGGATCGGGTTGATGACCGCGAAGCTGTTTCTTGCGTTCGGAGCACATGTAATCGCGTACAGCCGCAGTGAAAAGGAGGAAGCAAAAGCACTCGGAATCGAATACCGCTCACTGGAGGAAGTCCTTTCCCAAAGTGATATCGTGTCTTTGAATCTTCCGCTGAACGCCCATACACGAGGATTCCTTTCCAAAGACCTGATTGCTCTGATGCGGCCGGATACGATCTTCATCAACTGTGCACGGGGACCGATTGTGGATAATGCGGCTCTTGCGGAGGCTCTGAACGAGGATCGGCTCGGCTTCGCCTGTGTTGATGTCTATGACATGGAGCCGCCTCTGCCCTCCGACTATCCGCTTCTGCATGCGAAGAACACGCTGCTGACTCCGCACCAGGCATTCATTTCGGAAGAAGCCATGCTGCGCAGAGCCGAGATCGTATTTCAAAATGTTTATGCTTATCTCGCGGGCAAGCCAGAGAATGTGTGTACAATCGGATAGGAGGAGTTCTCTCCCCCTATCTGCCCGCGTGGGGAGCGGGCAGCAAAGCTGCCAAAATTCCTCTCGCGCCCCTGCGCATCATAAATATCGAGCAGGAGACTCTTTCCGTCTCCTGCTCTTTCGTACATACAGCTATAATTTTTTACAACCCTTTAGTGCTGCGTCTGATGTGGCTTCCCGGCCGCATACGGTTCCTGCACGGTAGTGCGCAGGACCACACTGATCCTTTTATACAGAATCAGAGTCGGCACGGAAATGCAGATTCCTTTAATCAGGTTCAGCGGCGCCACACAGAAAAGCACAAAGGTAGTTACATTTGTCACGGACGCGTTGACTGCACTGCCCATCGCAATGATCGAATCAAGCGGCATCCCGTAGAGGCTTGCAAACGCCGGGAGCAGATATACCGCGTTGAACATAGTGCCGAATATCACAAGAACCACTGTGCCTGTCACCAGTCCGATGACCGCCATCATGCGCGTTTTTTTCAGATGGTAAACGACTGCCGCCGGCACAACAAAGGAGCAGCCAACCACAAAATTCGCCAGATCCCCGACAAATGCGGTAGAAGTCCCTTTGATAACAAGTTTCAGCAAAATCTTTACTAATTCGATTACCACGCCGCCCACAGGTCCTAAGCAAAAGGCTCCGATCATAACCGGGATCTCACTGAAATCAAGCTTGTAGAAGCTCGGTGCAATCGCGATGAGCGGAAAATCCAGAATGTGCAGTATCATGGCAATCGCGCCAAGCATGCCGCAGATGGTGATATATCTGGTCTTGCTCACCTGTGCAATGTTTTTCTTAAGCACAGTGGCCTCCAGTCCCCATGAGGCACCGATGATCGCAGCGATCACGACCGCACACACGGCCAAAAAGCGCAGGTTTTCCGCAATTGTCTGTAATAATCCTGTTCCCATTTTTTGTTCTCCTTTTCTTAAACCGAATTTTTCCTGCGTCCATTCCGGGGCACAGACACCCGGACGGCCGCGTTTTCATTTAAGGAAAAGGCTCTTCCCGGCAGCACAGGGAATTCGATGATCGGGTTCGTGGGCCGCACGTCTACGTCAGAAGACAAGTTCCTCCTGTGCGGTATGTACATCCGCAGGAAGCTTTTGCCATATCATGTGCGGTACGGGTACATACATCCGTTTAGAGGTTTTTGTTATATAGAGACCTGTCTATATAACAAAAAAAGCGGGATTTCTATGTTGATCGCTCTTCCAATCCATCCGGAAAGCTCTCGCCATATCAAATCTCCGCGGCCAAATCGCACGATCCTGAAATCTCGCGCTGCATTCTTCTCTCATCCAGACTATACTGTCGGTCCCGGAATTCACTCTGTATGAGTGTCACCGGATCAGCCGCTTTCGCGGGTCGCGGACTATACCGCCGGTGGGGAATTCCTTTCAGTCACCCCGCCCCGAAGAACCATTCTTAAACTAACAGCATGATAACGCAAATATGTGTGGTTTGCAAGTGTTATTTTTTTACTTTGCAAAAATATTTCATCACTGCGATCATTTCCGGTTATTCACGCCTGCAGCAAGTAATAAAGTAATTAATTCTCATGTCGTTCGCGCCTGCTGCAGCTGATAAAGACTCATTTATTCCCGCGAAGCAGCGCGCCAGATAACCGTGCCCGCATCGGGGTATTTGGCTCAGAATCATTTATTCAAAATTATTCCTGCAAATAATTTAAAGGCAAAAATATATCCCGATTTTATCGCGATAAAATAAATCAGGCAGACTGCACTATTTTTATGAATCATTGCAAATATATGCATTGTTTATGTTTCTCTGTTTCGGAATTAAACTATAAAAAGTTTTAACAAAGGAGGAACTTACTATGGCAGCTATGTCAGAAAAAAGAAAAAAGCAGTATCGTCAGCTCGGGCTGACCATCGCGTATTATCGCAAGATGAACGGAATGACCCAGTTGCAGCTGGCTGAGGCGATCAACGTGAGCCGGACACATCTGAGCAATATTGAGGCTCCGAATATGCCTACTTCCGTTTCCCTGGATCTTCTCTTTGATATATCAGATGTTCTGGAGATCCCGATTTCAAAATTGTTCGAGTTCCGCGAATAGTTTTAAGGGAGAAAAACATTCTCACGCAGCACCGCACAGTTGTCACGGTGCTGCGGATCTTCTTCTGTTCTATTCTGACAATTCATTTTTCAGCTTTTCAAGTGCCCGTTTTTCCAGCCGTGACACGTAAGAACGGCTGATGCCAAGGGATGCCGCGATTTCACGCTGTGTGCGTTCTGTGTGCCCATCCAGTCCGTATCGCTCTGTGATCACCTGCTGTTCCCTTTTATTCAAAATATGTCCCATACATTCCTGCATCCGGCGGATATTTTTCTGTGTCTCCAGATTTCCAACCACATCTATCGGCTCGCTTTCCAGGACATCCATCAGCCTCAGCTCTCTGCCGTCCTGATCCGTGCCGATTTTTTCATACATGGAAACCTCGTGCGTCAGCTTTTTGCGGGAGCGGAGCATCATCAGGAGTTCATTTGCTATCGTCGCCCCGACGCGTTTTTAAAGACAGATCGGCTGATTCAGCCCCCTCATCTCCGGAATTAGTACCCGATAAGCTGTCTGAAGCATCCGTTTCGTCCTCATAATCCACATCAGAAAACCGTTCCAGTTTTTCTGATGCATCCGTGTCGCCATCCGCTGTCTGATCCAGACCGGTGATTTGCGGATACTCAATCTCGTCCTCGGAAGCACCGAATAAAATCATGTGAGCGTTTGTACCATCCCAGACCACACGCCGCACAAGAGTACGAATTGCCGCCCGCTTCTGCTCAACCGACATTTCATCAATGCCTGATTTGAAGGAAGATAACAGCTGACGCAATACATCAAACTCAATGTCACTGAGCGCGTGTCCGGCAGTCAGATCTTCCAGCTCATGAATGTGGGAATCCAGCTCCTTACATTCACGGCTCAACTGCTCAATCCGTTTCACCACAGCACTTCTGGCCGTTGCATCGCTCACCTCTGCCAGCGAATCCACGAGCGCCTCCATTTTCTTTTCAGCGGTGTTCCTGTCCTGCTGCAGGGACGCAAGCCGTTCCTCATAATCCGTGCGGTCACCCATGTAAAAGCTTCGGCTCTGCTCTAGCTGTTTCATAAAGGTTCCCTGATCGTCTTCTAGCAGCTTGATCTGCTCTATGATTGCAGCATCCAGTGTGTTTCCATTCGCATTCTTTTGATTGCAAATGCTGCCGCCGCTTCGCTCTTTCATTTTGCAGATATAGGTGTAAACCGGCTTTCCATCCAGACTTCTGCGCCGGTCAAGCTTCGGGTACATACGGCTGCCGCAGCTGCAGTACAGCAATCCGGTCAACAAAGCCTCATTGCTGCGCGGTTTGCGATAGGACTTCGATTTGTTCCTCTCCAGTGACTCCTGTACCCGTACCCATACCTTTCCGGGGACGATGCCGGGATGCAGGCCAACTGATACAATCCACTCATTTAACGGACGCAGAATCGTCGTTTTTCCCTTTTCCTGATCGGTACGGTTATAAGCCATAATCCCATGAACGCCATCAAAAGCTTCTTTTCCGGAAAACAGCTCCGACTTAGCATTCACAAAGTAATCATACATCTCCTGATCCGCGATTGCATAGACAGGGTTCTGCAGAATCGACTTGATGGAAAAGCGGGTAAAGGTCTTATTATTTTTGGTTTTGTATCCCTGATTCAGCAGTTCCGTCTCCGTAAGCGTCAGGGAATCCGTCTCCACATACTTATCAAAGATCAGTCTGACCACTTCCGCTTCCTCCGGAATCATCTTCAGCTTGCAGGCTTTTTTAGTTTTCCCATCAATATTAACACTCTTTACTGCCTCTGAGGAATAACCGGTTGGCGTTGTTCCGCCCAGCCAGCGGCCTGTCTTTGCAAGCTCGTGCATATTGTCCCGAATCCGCTCTGCAATCGTCTCCCGTTCCAGCTGCGAAAAAACAGAAGCAATATACATCATGGCCCGCCCCATAGGTGTACCGGTGTCAAACTGCTCTTTGATGGAAACAAACGCAATGTCCAATCGAGTCAGTTCCTCGATCAAACCGGCAAAGTCCCCAATGTTACGGCTGATTCGGTCAAGGCGATAGACAACGATCGCTTTGAACTTTCGTTTTCTCGCTGCCGCCATCATTTTCTTGTAATCCGGGCGATTCAGGTTCCCGCCTGAAAATCCTTCATCTTCATAAATCACTACGTGTTCCAGTGCTTCTGTCCCGTAGTGTATCTGAATATACTCCTTACAAAGCTCTACCTGATTGCCGATGCTCTCGCCTTTTTCCGTAAACCTGGATTTGCGGGAATAGATGGCAATGCAGTCCTCATTCATTTGCATTCTGAATCCTCCTCCCGATGTCTTTACGATATATGCACCAGTTCGATAATAACATAGAATCGTGTCAGTGGGAAGCCCCAAAAAATCATCCTTAAACATTTCGAAGAACAAGTTGATATGAGGCGCTAATTGTGGTATCTTTGATGTACAGCAGTATGCATAAAGTCTATAGCTTATTAAAAAAGCCATATGAACACTTACCAGAACGGAAGGTGGTGATGTGATTATGAAAATATACATGGATTGCTGTTGCTATAATCGTCCTTTTGATGATTTAAACCAAGAACGCATAAAAATTGAAAGTGAAGCAATTATGGCAATCATAAACAGAAGTCGTGCCGGAGAATCCGAGATAATAGGCAGTGAAATCCTTGATCTGGAAATAGACCAGATCCGTGATCCGGAAAAGCGAAAAAATGTTGAAGCATTACATGAAGTCGTGGACTCATGTATACAGTTAAATGACAAGATTGACCAGCGAGCCGCAGAAATACAGAATCAATCAAAAATACACACCTTTGACAGCTTTCATATCGCATTTGCAGAAGCTGCGAAAGCCGATGTTATGTTGACTACAGATGACAAGCTGGAAAAAATGGCCTCACGGCTCCAATTAAAAGTAACGGTAATGAACCCATTGAAATTTGTAATGCAGTATATGTATGGGGGTGACTAAAATGATGCAGGTTAATTTAAATAATCCAGCGGAAATCAGAAATGCAGGTTTTAATGCTCTAAGAGAAGCTCTTGGCCCTGTAGGAATGGTTCGTTTTATTCAGCAATTTGATACCGGATACGGGGACTATACGAAAGAAAAGCAGGAAAGTCCTGATATCAGCCATGAAGAGGCTGTTGCCATGATGATGCAACGAAGAACGAAAAAATAACTGGGAGTATCCTTCTTGCAAATACATTTTGGTTCCTGGATCAAGTTGGCTCAAACCACTTAATCTTAAAAACTGAGTTATAGGTTCAGTTCTTAAGATTATGATACAGTAAGGAGTTCCTTTTATAAAAGAAAAATGAAGGAGAACATAAAATGAACGATAGTTTGATTAATCCAGAATTTGAGACAGATGCATACTATAATGATAAGCCTATTTCATCAGATGAATTGCTTAACAAAATAAAACAAGAAAGTCCTTCTTTCCAAAATGCATTCAGAAAGAATGGGTTTATCACTTCAAGAGAATACTATTTTATTACTTGCGCAAATTTTGATGGGAAGAAGAATTGTGCTCTTGACGAAAATAAACATCCTATCATCATAAAAAGCGATGAAGAAAAAACAATAGCTCATAATAATTTAAAATGTGTCGAGGAATATTTACGAAAAAGGACTGGCAGAGATATAAAACTTAAATTCATGTATCGAAGCAGCAACGAATGTGCTTTATACGATGCCGGAAGACATTTTGACAAAGATATTAAATATGTATTAGAAGATTGGTTTTCATAAGACCATATGGATTAATTAAAAAGTATTGAGATGAGCTTTTGGTAAAGGGTCGAAATGACCCTTTACCGACACTATATGGCTTTATTTCCAGTTTCATAAAGTAGATATTACAGAATATCTGTCCGGAAGCAGCAAAAGTTGCAAGGTGGCAATCAAAGATTAATGGGACAACGACCTATTTCGACATAAAATCAAGTGGCAGCGGCGGGTATAGCCTGACATCATCAGATTCACCGAATAGCTCCTCTGACGCATATACAGTTGTGGGCTAATAGATACAGAAATGGCCGCTCATTCGAGACGGGAATAAATTTTGTGTAAACCAATAAAGAGGTGTATATCCTCTTGGATTGATGTTAAAATAAATATCAATTCAGGAGGATACTTTTATGGAAAGACAAAAGGAACTTTCACCGGAGAGAAAAGAATTCATCAACAGCCCGCTGCAGCATTATCAGCCCAGTGATGCACAAGACGTGCAGGCAATGCTGAAAAATCGTATGAATATTCCGGGGTACCAACCGGAATCGCGGTATCCATCAATGGGCCAGAATACTCAGCAGGCAAAAAAATCTGGATTAAGTCCTCTTTTTTGCTTATTGCGAAACTGGAAATTAATCCAGGCGAGTTTCCGGCGCAATATTTCACGTTTTTGAATTCCACACACGGAATAATAAAAAGATGAGTTTGATTCAATATGATGAAAAATAAGGCCAATATTTAACGATTCTAAAGAGTTCTTCTCCCTCATTACACTGGATACACACAGGCACAGCTACCGCTGCGCCCTCTGGTACAATCCTGTATCGTTTCGTATTTACGAACAAGGAGGAGAATGCCAATGAAAAGCAATATGAACAGCACGGATGAAATGCGTGCGCATCGTATCAGCAAATATACGATATCTGTTCGTAACGTCCCCGGTTCGCAGCGGGACTTCGCATAGAAGAGCAATATCTCGGAACCCAGCGTCATCCAGTGGGGCAGGCGTACCATGCCTGACATGCAAAACCTGGTAACACTTGTGAAATATTTCAACCTGGACCCCGGATAGTTCTTTATAGAGCATGGAATAGCGGAAAATGTCGCGTACAACCGGAAGTAATATTGTAAAAGCCCCTCAGACGCGGCTTCATGTCATAAACCAGCGATGCAATACATTATCGCCTTCTGAGGGGAGAAATTCATTGATAAGAAGAAAAATCTCAACATACTCTGCTTTTTGTTAATTCTTCATTAATTTGTTCTTTTTCAGATTCTAATACAACAATACGATCTAAAACAGGCTTCTTTTTGGCTTCAATTTGTTTTATATTTGCATCTACTTCTTTTTCAGTTTGTTCTTTCTTTGTAGATACAGTCTTTTCTTGCTCTTTTATTTGTAATTCAAGCTCATCAATCTGTGATTGTATCTGCTTTTTTTGTTTTGACGAAAAAAAGCCCAACTTCGATCTTTGAAATATCAAATCATTTTTTTGTTTTCTGATTATTTCAATCTGATTTTCATCATAAACAATTTGACTAAGTTTACCTTTTTCTTCTGATATTTGCGCATCATATGATTCTTTTGTTTTTGTGAGACTGGATAATTCAGCATCAATTTCAGTCAACCTGGTTTCATGATACTTTTTTTCTTCTGAATGTTCCAACCAATACTGATCTCGCATCTCTGCTTCATAACATTCTGTCCATTTTTTTATATTATTAGATAATTCGTCTATCTTAAACTGTAAATTCTTTCGAGCAGCTATGGTTTCATCATCCGGAATTACTGTTTCAAATACAGGCTGCTGCATGTTTATGGCTGAATTCCATTTAGTACCCGTTTTAACAGTATGTTTACTTTCCAAAGAAATACGTATATGATTACCGGTAAAACCAAGCATAGTAGCGAATGTACCAATATAATGTTTTTTTTCGCTATTATCATAAACATATTCAGTTATTAATCCAATCGTAAATATATATACCGAACTAATCAGCCTCATTTCCTTATAAAAATCTTGCACAACACTAACTAAGGTTTTGCCATATTCATATAAATGATCGGTGCTGAGTGAATATAAAGCTTTTATCCAGGATTCAAGTTCTTCTGTAACACGTAATATTTCATTTGCTTTCCTATTATCGCTCAACGTTCTATCCAGATATAATAACTTAATTGCGTCAGTTGTTCCTCCTACAACTTCGTTTGCGTGCATATTCCTTAGATTAGCTTGCCAGCCTAAAGATAATCCTTTCCGGAACGTTGCACGCCAGTTATTTACATCTTTCTCCAATATCTTACAATAATATGTATATGCTTCAGAGAAATTCTTATTATCATATGCTGAATCAGCCATCTTTTTCCAATTTGCAAGCTGCTCTTTAACCGCTTCCGTATCGTCGATTTTCACGACGCCTGTTATTTCCTGTACCTTTGCTTTTACGCGGTCCTTCGAATGCTTCATGCCACAGCTTTCACAAACAGCAAATTCCCCACTGGGATCCATAGAAAGCTGCCCGCCACAAATGTCACAAGTCAGTGCTGCCATATCGTACGTTCCTCCCTCATTTCAGTCTTTTGCATTTCCGGTTCCTGTCATTAAAGAGCAGATCCAGTTCCTGTATTACGGCCAGTTTGTCTGAAGATGCTTTAAGCTCGTCCATCTTCATGCGAATCTCATTCTCGATGCCTTCCAGCTCCGCACTGCTCATCGGGTCGCTGAACCGGATCTTCCCGGAAAGCTTTTGCAACGCCTCTTTTATCTCTTTATTTTGTTCCCGGTCTGCAAGTGATTCCACCCCATCCTGCATATCCTGTATAAACGAGACTTTCTTCTGTACTTTCTCATCAACACGCTGAATTTCATCCGTACCTGATTTTACGCCAATCAGGCATATCACTGAGATGCCCACGGTCACCACGCAGGCAATCAAAGCAACCCATGCCGGGGCAGACGGAATAGCCGTGAAAACGGCCGTGATTATAATCTGGGCAATCAAGTACAACGAACCGATATACACAGCCGGGATGCCGAGGAACCTGTCCTTCACGGAATCCTTTTTGCCGGAAGACACCTGCCAGATCGCAACCTGGGCGACAAAAGCGATAACCAGGAACACATAAGAAATCCAGAACCCAGCCGCTTTTTCTGTCGGGACTGCAAACACGATAACGCTGATTACGGCGAACACAGCCAGTAACGTTATATAACCTTTCTTTTTATCCATAAGCTTACGCCTCCCGTTTCCTGCCACACTTCGGGCAGAATTTCCCTGGCTTAATGAATCGAAATCCGCAGTTTGGACATGTATCAAACTGTCCCTGCAGAGCGCCGCATTGGTCACAGAACGCCGCACCGGGGGTCAGTTCAGCCCCGCACTGGTCACAGTACCTGTTTGCGACCTGTATCGGCGCGTTCATCCCTGCAAACGCATCAGATACCACACCGCCAACCATGCCGCCGATCGCGCCGCCAACGCCGCCCATCATGCCGATGCCTACACCTACGTTCGAAAACTCGCCAACTGCTTCGTTTTGGGCAGCCTTTTCCGCAACATCAAACCCTCGCTCCTGCTGGTAGGTATACCCTTCCTGCTGCCGCTTCGTGGCAATCGCCTGTGACTGGATGACCGTCTTCTGCGCAATGGTCTGCTGTTCAATCACGCCGACCTGCTGTTTCAGCTGAGCTTCCGCCACATCCGCATACTGCCGGAAATGCAGGTCTTTGAATTTCTCATACTGCGGATCCCCTTCCGGGCGCACAACCGTCGTCACGTTGAAACGGTTGAGCCGGATGCCGTATTCCAGGAAATCCGGAACCAAGCGCTCCCGCATATCTTTTGAGAAAGAAGCCAAGTGCCCGTCAATCTCAAAGATGTTAATCGCATCCTCACGCATCGCCTGGGCGATATAAGTCTTGACCTTCGTCATCAGAATCCCGCGGAAATATGTGGTAAGCTGCTGGCGCGTCAGGATGCGTTCCGTGCCGACCAACTGCACAAGCAGCTTTCTGGAATCGTCCACACTCAGCGACATCTCGCCGCTTGCCCCAATCGAGATCGGGAACTTATAGACAGGCTCCATATACTGCACCTTGCTGTCCGTCCCCCACCGGATTGCCATCTGCTCCGTCTTGTTGATGAAATAAACCTCACAGTGGAAAGCCGTCTCTCCGCCAGTCTGGATATTGACGACATGCCTCAACAGCGGAATATTCTGCGTTTCGAGCGTATGCCTCCCCGGACCGAACAGGTCCAGCGCCTGCCCGTTCAGGAAAAGCACAGCCTCCTGTGACTCATGGACAATCAGCTGCGAAGATGTATTGAAATCCTCGCACGGATGTTTCCAGACAAATGTGCTGTTATCACCCTCATATTTAATGACATCGGCGATCCTTGCCATACTGCCCCTCCTCTGTATGTATTGTACAATTTTTTTCATTTGTAATACGTCTTTGAGTATATATTCACGGTTTTCAACTGTCAATGATAATTTTTCGAAGGATCCGGCAGAAAAGAGATAACGTTCAGTAACAGTAGACAAAAAATCCCCAGCACGAATCTTACTCCGCACCGGGGAAACATGTTCACTTTGAACCATATAAGATTTTTTTCTCACTGTGACTATCTTCTCCCGTCAGGTTACAAACAGAACACACCCGCACGGCCACTGAAAAAGGACCTGATAAGCCGGCAAAGAAGGGCAGCAGCAGGAAGCCCCTCTGGCTGTGGGACTACGAAGCGGACATTTACATCAGAAGCACCGAGAAAATGCATATCTGCTCCTTGGACAACTGCCCCGAGGAAGAGGTCGCGTTGAAAAAACTGAACCGCTGGGTACACGGGAGCATTATGAAAAATAGCAGCGAATACCTGACGCGCCTGAGAAAAATCACCTAGGCGAATGAATAACAGACAGCCTGTCTGCGGTTCAGAACTGCCTGCAGCCCGGGTTTTCACAAAGATCCCCAAATAACGCATTTATCTGCAAATTTCCGGACGGATTTACCGGGCTTCCGGCACTGGAAATATCGCATGATGGAGTGCAGGAAAACATCATTTTCAATTTGCTGCAAGCCCGTTATCCACAGAACCATGTCATATCCGATATTTCTCCACAGATAACTGAGCACAAGAACCCAGAAGGACGCCCCGAATAATAATAGTACGATTTTATTCGGTCAGGTCGCATTTTTTTATTAAATTATATGCAAAACAGGCAGCCACGCCTGTTTTTGCGAATATCTATTGCTAAGTGGTCAAAATGACCACTTAGCAAAAATAATCATTATTATCGCGCATGACTTCTTGATTTCTTTTTCGACGCTATCGACTGGCTTCTACCCTGCTCCTTCTCCTGCTCCCGGCGCGGGTCTGACACTCGCTCACGATACAGTGCCGGATTCTCACCCAACCTGTGGTCTACCAGCCGTTCAGCCAGAGTGACCCGGTCATATTTAAACTTCTGCCCGAATATTTCATGGAGTTTCTCGCGGATTTTGACATAGAAGCTGCTACGTAAGGGAATACGTGCTTCCAGCAGCTGGTTTTCCTGTTCTGAGTTTACCCGCTCAAGGGTTTCGCCGTACTCTTCTTCATCCACAGCAAGCTGAGCATTCAGCTGCTTCTGCTGAGTATCCAGTTTTTCCATATAGTCAGACATTTTTAAAAGAGTCTTTTCCGCCTCTTTCATCTCCGTTTCATTCTGGCAGCTAACCTTATACATCAGATAAGTTTTTCTGGTTTTCAGTTCTTCAATTTCCTCTGTCAGCGTGGTGATCTGCTGGTCAAGCTTTTTACGTTGTCTTGAATTGAAAAATCCGGTATTCTCTTTTTGTGTAAGAAGCTCCTGCTTCGTTTCCTGTT
>JAJQFO010000026.1 GCA_021201095.1 Lachnospiraceae bacterium | reverse complement strand
GCCGACATCAGCAGCCTTACAGGAGCCGGTCTCATCCGGACAGTATTTTTCTTTTCCTTCATCCGGCCCGCCTCCTTTCTTTGCTTCCTCGGCCTCCGCGCCTCCTTATTTTCTTCGTCCAAAGCTTTTATACGTTTCCTGGCAATCCTTCTGCTGCGCTTTCTGATCGATACGATCACCAGTAAAATCAGCAGCAGGAAGCATAAGAATGCCGCGATGACCCCCGCCACAACAGTCGTATCAATCTGTGTGGCATCCATGGTCAGCAGAGACTCCGTCCGGTTTTCGACCCGGTGTCCGCGCACCAGCAGACGGTGGCTGTTGATCCCGTAAGGTGTGCAGGTCACCAGCGTGCACAGGTCCTCACCCTCTATGATTTCCAGATCCTCCAGCTCATCCGGCTCGACAATGCGAATCTGATCCACCTCATAGGTCAGTGTCTCATTCAGCGTATAAATAATAAAAATATCGCCTTCTACGAGATCGTCCAGATTCGAAAACAGCACCGCGCTCATAAGCCCCCGGTGCCCGGAAATGATACAGTGCGTACTCTCCCCACCGACTGGAAGAGAGCTCCCGGCGATATGTCCGGCACCGACCTGCAGCACCGATTCATCCGTCCCATGGTAGATGGGCAGCGTCACATCAATCGCCGGAATTTCGATGTAGGCCATAATCCCGGTCCCGGTCACATCGAGCTGCTGCAGGTATTCTTCCTCCTGCTCCTCGCTCATAAACCAGCGGACGCCGCTCTGTGCCAGCTCCTCATTATAAGCCACCGCACTGTCCCAGATCGCCTGATAAGCAGCCTCATCCAGCGTATCCGTTGCCTCGACATAGGAAGCAATGCCCTGGGATTGATGGCGCGAGTTCCACCAGTTGCTGACCGTAGGATAAAGCAGCATGGAAAGGCTGATAAGCAGACCTACAACCAATACAATTGTTGAAAGATATCCGCCCCGTTTTTTCTTCATATCAGCCTCTCCGTACGGCTTTTCCTCCCGCTGCTGTCTCATACCAGATCAGCTGCGGGGGAAAAGCCTGTTCGTCATTCATCAGTCTTCTACTTTCATACGAATCTTCGTAATGAGCAGAATCACAATCGCCAGTCCAAGGATGCTGCCGCACACATAAAGGAGCGTGGTGCCGATACCACCGGTGCTCGGAAGGGTTGCACCCTGGTTGTTCTCGACCTCCATAGAAAGGACATAATTGCCATTAGCATCCTGAGCTCCTGAAGCTGCATATCCTCCATCCACTGAAATAGTATAGGATTCCAGCTTCCCTGTGCTTTGATTCACAGTCGCGCTGATCACGATTGTCAAATCATTTTCCAAAGCATTGTATCCAGTCGGTGCCACAGTCTCTTCCAGATAATAGGTGCCTTCGTCCAGACCATATACCGCTATTTTACCAGTAGCATCTGTTGTCAAAGGTGAAGCATCTTCTTCGTCATACACCCATTTGTATACCTTATTGCTGGCATCCACCTGCAGATACTGTCCAGCAGCATTCTTTAGCACAAAGGTTGCGCCTTCCAGTACTTCATTTGTATCACCATCTATCTTGGTAATATCCAGAGCAAACGTATAAACAGTCTCTTCGATCTCCGGCGTTGTCGCCTCTGTTGTCACAAGCTGCACAGTATTCTTTATATTTCCGCCTGTCAGGCTGCTGTTTACCGTTGCATTATAAGTAATCGTGAAAACGCTGTCTGCACTGATGTTTGGAATCTGCGTGATATCCGTGCAGGTAAGTGTCAGAACATGATTTTCATATTCAATGGTAAAGTAAGATGTAACATCAACACCATCCAGCTCGACCGTCACACCGCCTTTTACCTGCTTCTCATTCGATGTAGAAGGCGTGTACTCAAGATCCAGGCAAGAATCCATGGTATCAGTCAGAGTGTAAGAATAAGCTGTTTGAGCAGTCAAATATGTCGCAAAGTTGGAAGAAAGCGTTCCCGTGATAGTATAGAAAATCGTATCCCCGATCTCTGCCGTCTCTTCGCCAGCTTCCTTTGTAACAGTTGGAAGATCTGACTTTGACTGGATAGCCACATTGCCGATCACCTGCACCATTGTAGCAGACTCCGCACCCGTACCAGAATCCAGGGAGTCTAAGATCAGATAATATCCAGCTGACAGGCCGCTGAATGAGACTGTCCCCGAACCAGTTGCCGTTTGGGTAGCGGTTACACTATTTTCAGTTAAAAATGTTTTCACAACAGCCGCAAACGCTTTCACTACAGCACTATTATTATCATATGCATCAAGAGCATCCGATACATCCGCTGCCGTTTTAACATTTGCCATAATAGATGACAACGTACTATCTGCTTTCAATGCAGCGATAAGAGTCGCCGCACCATTATTCACAGATGTTACTGCGCTGCCCCATTCGACATCTGACAAAGTCACTCCGTCTGAGCTTAACGTGCCGCTGAAGATCTGATAAACGCTGTAGGTATGCGTCCCTGTATCATTCGCTGTGATGGTTACTGTATACGTGTCCGCCGCGCTCACGGACACCGGTACCATCATGGCAATTACCGTGATCATTGTCACAAGTACCGCTAAAAACTTTTTCTTCAATCGTTTCATTTTCCTGTTTCTCCTTTCGTCTTCCTGTTTTGTAAAGTTATGATGTATTTATATATTAAAAGGGTTACGGCTGCCATAAGCGCCCCCGCCAGATAACAGGGCCATTCCCCTGTCCCGCCGGTCTTTGGCAGCTCATATACCGCACTGTTGATCACCGTCACGGCCCTCAGCGTCACGGTGTTCAACGTACTAATCCCCATTGTTGCCTCCACAGCTTCGACCGTCACGGTCCCGCTGTTTCCATCAGACACAGTCAGCGATTCTGTCCCCGCGACTGTATATGCCGTATTCGCATTGGTATAATCCAGCGAATAGGTTGTCTCATACCCGTTTACTGTTTCCTCACGCAGATAATATGTCCAGGTCCCATAGGTATAGGTGCCGGATCCGGCCGGATCCTCTGTCTTCGTCCCGTCGTAGACCTCCAGATCTTCCCAGAGAGCTTCCCAGGCTGCTGTTTCACCTGTGTCGTCTGCAGTACCGTCCAGCGTGATGGAGCCAACAGTCTCGGTCACTTTGCCATCTGAGGATTGCCGGTACAGCACCAGTGTAACCGGCGTATCCGGTGTGGACGAGGCGTTGGTAGACCAGACCTTCTTCGCCGTCAGAGTCGTTACCTTCGTGTTCGGCATCGTCACACTGTAAACCCCGGCGGAATAATCATCATCGTCCACTGTCACTTCAATAACGATCGGCCCCGTCGATGCCGTATACCCTGCAGGTGCCACAGACTCATCCAGGACATACGCGAAAACATTGGCACCATTGGACAGTGTCAGGCCATCGATCGTTGCGGTTCCATCAGCTCCGGATGTAATCGTATCGATATAGTAAAGCGTATACACGGTCTGATTCGACGTGTAGGTAATGGAATCCTTGGTGTTCGTTGACTCCGAGTAGGGGCCATATATTTTAAACTCCGCACCTGCAAGAGCTTCGCCTGTAACACTGTCCACCTTGGAAAGGCTCAGCGTGAACGTATTCTTATACGTATTTTCGATGGTAATACTGTTGCTCCCACCAGCCGTTACCGTACTCAGATCCGCAATAACCGATGCTGTCCCCGAAGTCAGATCCACCGATACTGTTTGGGATGTTCCGTTGACCTGCGCGGCGACGGTCGTGTCTGTATAATCCGCATATTTGTAATTGTTCTCAATGGCCGTCCATATCTGATACAGGTCTTCATTTGATAAGTCATCTTCCGTCAGCAGCCAGGTGTAGGAATAGGTCGTTGAACTCGTGGCATCCTGAAGATACAGCGTTTTGATGGTGTTGTTTTCATCGTCCTTAAGTTCAATGTAGTAGGGGGCAATCGTGTAATTACCACTTGTACTGGTCCCTGTTAATGGATCATAATCATTATCTGATGTACTCGCGTTATAGATGGCCTGCATCTGCGCGTTGGTCAGTCCAGAAAAGGTCTTCGTGATCTCCAGAGTATCCGGCTGTTTCTTGTTTTCAACCTCCAGATACTGGATGAACCCGCCGGAGCTGTAGCTGTAACAGATCGTACCCGTTGTAGAAGCTGTCCCGGTATACCCTGTTTCATCGGCATATATGCCGTTATCATCGGACTCGTATAAGGTTACGGTCACGTCGGTTCCGGATACTGACACAACCACCTTCCATGTTGTCGTACTTGCCACATACCCGGTCGGTGCTGTTGTCTCCTTGAGATAATAGGTACCCTCAGCCAGATTGTAAAAATATGCTACACCGAATGAATCGGAGGTTGCTGTGGCGCTCGCCGCCTGGGCTGTCGTCACTGGATATTGCATGGCAGCGTCACTATATAGCGTAAACACCGCGCCGGACAGATTGCTCCCTGATTCATTGACCTTCTGAACCGCCAGAGCGCCCGTACTCGGCTTCGTATAGAAATTGGCAAAGATCAGTGATTCTGAAGCCCCGCCCTTGACGGACTGACTCAAATCCGCTGTCGTAGTGGAAGTCGCTGATTCCGTCGTCTCACTGCCGTTGCTCGAATAGGTGTGTGTAAGGATAGTACTCACATCATATCCGCTGACCGAATAGTTTTTCTCCTCCAAAGAGTACAGTTCATCCTGAACCAGATGCAGTACCCATTGATAGCTTAATTCATCGCCCTGTTTCCCATCGTATTTGTACTGGCTGTCACTTTTGGCGGAAATATTCAGATAATCCTGCCCGTTTAATTTCAAAGGAAACCAGAAAGTCGATGTATCCGTCACAGTAACATTTTTATTTGCATCGGTCTCTGTCTGCAGCGTACCATCACTAAGCATAGCATCGACTTCTGTCTCTGTAATCCCATAGAAGTTCTTCGTAAGCGTCATCTCAACCGTCTTTGCCACCATGACGCCATCGACGTGCCAGCCGTCGTTCTGTTCCTTCAATACGTACCAGCGGACCGAATAGTTTTCCGCAGTCGCATTCGCATTGTCAATCGTAGGATTGTTCGAATTATCCGATGTACTGATTTTGATCTGAACATTACTATTCTGCTGTATAAAGGTCAGCAGGTATGCTTCCAGCTCACTGGGGTTGATGCCCTCCGCTTCATTATAATAGGAATATCCGTTTGACGCAGAGCTGTCATATATAGTCGCATAGTCAATCACCAGCTGTACATATTCGCTTGTCAGATCCACTGTATTCGCAAACACCGCCCGGATGTCTTCATCGGAGTCCGTCGCAAAAGTCCCATCTGTACCCACCCGCGTAGAGCCAAAATACACATGGCCGATCGCGATGATTTCGGTGAACTCATTCGAGTTTCTTCCGGTCACGTCTCCCTCCACATCGAGAACCGTACCGGAATAGTTCACGAAAAACATGACAATATCCGAGATCTCTGTCCACATGCCGGTGAGCACGGTTTCGCTGGGCAGCTTTCGTTCTACTCCATCCGTATCATCTATCAATATATAAGTAATCCCGTTTTCTGTTACGGTGCCTTTAATCGTGGCGTCTTCCGCAAAGTAATAAGTGACCTCAGCGCCGCTGTCATCCGTAACCGTGGCTTTCCAGCCATCAAAGCGGAATTCCTTACCGGGAGATTTGCCGTCAGCGATCAACTGCTTAGCGACATCCAGTCTCTGGCCGGATACGTATGTGCAATATCCGTTGTCTCCTTCATTTAAGATGCTGTATAATGTCTCAGAACCGTTTCCGGTCACTTCCTGAATCGTCGATGTGACGGCCGGTGTGTCGCTTGCCGCCCAGGTGCTTGTGGTGTCGCTGTATGCGTACCACCCGCTTCCGCTGGCCGTGTCGAGAGAAACACCTCCGCCGAGATTCAGATCGTAGAGTAGCAAGGAGGTACCTGTGGTTTTTACCTCACAGAGGGTCATATAATCATTATTATTATACTCATACCACCCGCCAAAAACATCTCCAGCACTGGGATTCGCACCGTACCAATTCAAATCCCCATCGGCAGTTGATAGCCTGACCTGCCCTTCGAAAGTACCTGTGCCCAACGTCACCGTGATTGCCATTGGCGTGGTACTTGTATATACACTGCCCCGACTCGTACCAGTAATTTGTAAATACTGTTTCTCTCCATTAACGGTAGTATAAATATTATACACTCCATCTGTACCAGTCGACTCAAACGTCCAAAGCGTAAGTTCATCGCCGACTACATAAGTACGCCCTTCCGTCACCCCATCAACTTCAGAAACCGCATCACCGCTGAGTCCTCCACCACTATACGCCGTAGAGGAAAGAGCATACTCGCGCCCGGAGGTATTCAGGTTCACAATGGCGTAGCTCTTACCATTGAGGTCTGTAGCCAGTACTTCGTCATCATCTGCTGTATTTGTGGTGACCGTATACAAAATCAGGTAGTTTCCATGATCATCCGCATAATTATAACCCCGAAATGGTTGTGTAGCATCATCGTTGCTCCAGTTATTTATATAATAAGTCGTACCGCCACCCGGTGCAGCTGAAATAGTGATCATTCCCTCATACCCAGATTCTGTCACGACCGAAACAGTAAATTCCGTCGCGTCTCCAGAATTTGTTGTTAAGCTCAGGTAACCGTTTGAATCCATGACAAGCCAGGAGTCACCTGAAGAAATGATATAGCCGCTCCCCGACTGTGTAAATGTCCACTGAGTAAGATCCTCTAGTGCTGTACTCGCAAATGCGCCTTTTACCATACCGTTGGTCATTTCAGTCGACGTCATTTCATAGGTCCCAGTTCGGCTTACGATCACATAACTATTCCCATTCAGATCGCTTACATCGGTCACGGTTACCTGTTCCGATGTCGTTGAATCCACCACCGTCACGACCGCATACACCGAAAATCCTTCGGTCTGGAATGTCAGTGTCTCCAGTTCGCTCTCGCCGTCGCCTGTGAGCTCGACCTCCTCCAGCACAACCGGCTCCGCAGCATCCTCCTCATAGTGCAGCACGGACACGGAAGCATTCGAGTCCTCCTGCGCGAGTGTTTTCTCCTTATAGGTCAGCGTGACGGTTGCCTCGTCGCTGACCGGAAGGTATTCCTCCGTTCCGTTCTCATCGTCCACGATAAAGAAGCTGATATCGTAGAAATAGACTTCTTCGATCTCGCCCTCCACGGCAGATTCCGCCTGCTCTGCCAGATCCTCGTAGGTGTCGTCCTCATTCGTAATCACCGTAACGGTCAGTACGGCATCCTCCGGGACGCTGCTGTCCTCGGGAAGGCTCACTTCCACCAGCATATTGTCGTCTTCGTATGTATACAGATGCGTCTCCGTCTCGGATTCAGATTCCGATTCGGTCTCTGTCTCCGTTTCTGTCTCAGTCTCTGAATCAGATTCCGACTCATTTTCGGTCACAGACTGCGTTTCGCTCTCTGTTTCTGAGCCAGCAGCTGTTTCCCCTTCTGCCCCTGTCTCCCCAGCATTCTCATCGTCAATCACTATAACAGCCGTTTCTTCCGGCAATGAGGTATTTGTATCAGTACTTTGAGCCGACGATCCGGTATCATCGGCTGACGCGGAAGCTGATGTTTCTTCCACAGATCCCACAGCTGATCCGTCTTCTGAGGTCCCGGAGGACGTACCCTCCGCCGTCCCGGAGTCTGATAATCCGGCGATCGCGCCATCTGCTGATGAGGAACCAGCTGTCCCGGCAGCGCCGCCATCCGACGTGCCTGTATCTGCTGTACCTGCGGAGGTGCTGCCGCTGTCTGTCGTACCCACATCTGTTGTACCACCGGCAGTGCTATCTGCCGTACCGGTACCCGCGCTCGCCGTACCTCCGGCAGTGCTGTCCGCCGTGCCCGCGTCTGTCGCATCCGCAGAGGTACTATCGCCGGCTGCTGTATCCGTTCCCGCCGTCCCGGCAGATGCGTCCCCACCGGCTGCAGCGGCCGTTTCTGCCGCAGCCTCAGCGGTCGTTTCCGCACTTTCTGTCTTAGAAGCCTCGGTCTGTGTGCCCGCGGTCTCAGAGACTGCTGCCTCCGCACTCTTTCCTGTCCCGGCAGCCTCGGCAGTTTCTTCCGAAACAGTCTCAACTTCCATAGTAATAGCAGGCAAAATCAAAGCATAGGTCGTACAGAATACGACCACGCACGCCAGAAACACCAGAACCTTTGTCCAGCGTCTGCCTGCTTTTTGATTTGTCTGCCTGCCTTGCTTCATCTATATCACCCTTGCTTTTCTACGTCTTCCGGTATCAGCTGATCCAGCCAAATGCTTTAAGGGGCCAGACGCGGAAAACCAGCTTCCCTACAATCTGCTCCTCTGAAACGCAGCCCACGGAGGTGCTGCGCGAATCCAGCGAAACCTCCCGGTGATCTCCCATCACAAACACCCGCCCCTCGGGAACCTGATAAGGAAGATCAATATCACACTCTCCTAACGATTTTTCTGTCACATAGGGTTCATCTAAAACCTCGCCATTGACACTGACCGTGCCGTCCTCCGCAATATCGACCCAGTCGCCCGCCGAGGCTATGACACGTTTGACCAGAATCTTATTATTATAGTAAAAAGCGATAATATCTCCTGTCTGTACATCCGTTCCTTTTATGGAGACCACAATATCACCATTGTTAAGTGTGTCCGTCATGGAGCTTCCGTAAATCCGCAGCACCGGAAGCAGAAGTACTGCCACCAGCACGGCTACAGCCGCTACAACAGTCAGGGTACCAATGGTGCTTTTCAGCATTGACTGATATTTTTTCCTGTATCGAACGCGCTGCAGCTCCTTCTCCAGCTGCTCCAGAGACGGACGCTCGCCATTCCATTTTCTTCCCATTGCTTATCATCACCCGCAGTCATCGGTCGGGGAGCTCTGTGCATTTTCCTCCATCGCTTTGGGACGGCGCTCCTCATCCGGTCCTGCTCCCGTCTCCGTCTTTGGAAGGTCGCTGCCCGCACCGGAAACACGGCGGACATTTTCCAGATATTGATCCGCTGCTGCCTGCGCACTCTCAAAAACCCGGTTCAGGCGAAGTGCCGCCTCCGCAATCGAGCCGGTCTGGGCAAGCGCGATCTTGCGATCAGCCAGCTCATCCTGCGCAGCCTGAAGTCTGGCTTTCAAATCCTGTATTTCCTTTTCCTGGTCGATCAGGATTTCCAAAAGCTCCGTACGGCTGAGCTTTCTCGCATCTTTTTTCATCCAGACGCACCTCCGAATTCGCTTAACATTATATAAGATTTTTTCTCCAATGGAACGACCATTCGTGCTGCAAGGCCAGCCATTCGTGAAACGAGGTCTGCCATTCGTAAAAAAACATTCCGCTCAACGCTTTGTATTACCCCCCCCCCTATTTAAGCGAGCAAATAAATATCTGTCATATGCATTTCGTATGGCTGTGCGTTCCCTGCGGGCGAATTCCAGCCGGATCCCTTCCTGCAGATAGCAGGCGTTCAGATCCATCCGCACAATCTGATCCATGTTCACCAGAAAGCTCCGGTTCAGTCTCAGGAAATCCTCCCCCAGCTTCTCTTTCAGCTCATCAAAGGACGTCCACACCTGGAGCGTCCTGCCATCGGTCAGGTGAATTTCTTTGATGTGGCCCACGCTTTGAATATAGCTGATCTCGTCAAGGAATACGGTATATTTGCCGTTGCTGACAGGCAGTGAAACGACAGGCCGTTTTCTCCCCCGCAGCTCTGTCAGGCGGCGGAATACTTCCCTGATGTCTTCTATCGTCACAGGCTTCACCAGATAATGGAGAGCATTGAGAGAAAATGCGTCTACCGCGTGATCCACGCTGGAAGTGACAAATACCAGCTCTGTAGAGGGTGATAATGTCCGCACTCTCCCGGCAATGTCCACGCCATCCTCGCCGGGCAGATATATATCTATAAAAGCAATGTCAAAAAGCGGTTTTCGGACTGCCGCTTCCAGCAGATCCTTACCGCTCACAAAGCTTTCCGGACAAAACTCCGGATCATATTCACGCAATACCCGAATGATCTGTTCCTGTTCCCTGATGCTGTCGTCGCAAACCGCAATCCGCAAGTCTTTTCCTCCTTCTGATATTTCAAGTCAGATATACAATGCATGCCATAATAAAGATACGATGTCTCAGATAATTTCACGCCTCACGTCTTCGTTTCACAGCGGCCGGTGCCGGTGCGAAAGATTGTCCTCCGGCTATACGATACGACGTCCCCTGTCCCTGACTTCATGCGTTCCATAGCACATCGCTCAGAATTGTCTTTTTATTTTCAGCTATGTGACTAAATGCACAAAAACTTTTATGTATTATATCAAATTTCTTGCATTTTTGATACAATAATTTGAGCATTGTACCCTACCATTCGTGATAATAATAAGGCCATTCGTGAAATACAAATGCAAAGTTTACACATTTTTCTATTTTGTCTCGGCATCAGGAAACCAGGAGAATTATTCCAGAAATGTTATTGTATGATTATATGATTGTAATGATGCAAGCACGGCAGCAGTACCTTTATTTATAGAAGACACAGCCTGTACATTCCGGCAGCCGCTGCGAAATACTCATTGAGAAAAATCGATCTTCAGCAGGGATGCAGATCTGTAACAGGAATTTAGATTCGTAACGGTAATTTGGATTTGTAACAGAAATTTAGATTTGTAACAGTCATTTGGATTCGTTTGGCTGCTGCCCCACGATGAAGAGCAGCAGCACTCATACAGTCTCGTATCGTCGAAAGCTCTCTCACTGTCGAAAACTCCCGCGCTGACGAAAGAATTCACACTGCTAAAGGTACTCACGCCCCCTGAATCTGCTTCAAATCCGCGAAGGTCTTGATCGGCCATGACACCTTCTCATGGGTAGCCGCCTCGCCAATGCCCGCTCCGTCAAAACCTCCGGCCACAGCCGCTTCGATGCCGGCCAGTGCGTCTTCGACTACCAGACAGTCTTTCGGATCCAGCCCTAAAAATTCTGCCGCTTTCAGAAACACCTCCGGATTCGGCTTGGAATGTGTAATGTTGGTTCCATCGCTGATCGCATCAAAATAGTCTCCCAGTCCGATGCGTCCGAGGATCAGCTTCGCGTTTTTACTGGAAGAACCGATCGCCAGCTTCGCGCCGCTTGCCCGGAGCACGTCCAGTGTCTCTTTTACTTCTGCGCTTAAGTCAGCCTCGGACATCTGCTGCAGCAGGCCGCGGTAAACCTCATTTTTCTTTGCAGCCATCTGCTCTTTTTCTTCCTGCGTGTACTCTTTCTCGCTTCTCTCAAGGATGATATCCAGACTCGCCATGCGGCTCACACCCCGCAGGCGGTTGTTGATCGTCTCATCAAAATAAACGCCGATCTCATCCGCAAGTGCCTTCCACGCCTGATAGTGATACTTGTCCGTAAAGCAGATGACGCCGTCCAGGTCAAAAATAATTCCCTGATATCTCATAATTCCTTTGTCCCTCCTGGTTGGTTTGGATTTAATGAAAGCAGCCAATATTCCAGACGCAAGTCCGAAACATACCGCGGTCATTATACTCCCTCCGGCCTGTTTTTACAATCCCTAACTCTGGCAGGATTTTCCGAATTGATTTTCAGATCTGTCTCTGATATCCCAATTGCCCATTTTTCCTAAATGACCGTTTTTACTAAATGACTAAAATTTTCCTTGCAATCTGATCGGTTTTCGTTTACAATAACAGGCAATGGAGATATAGCTCAGCTGGGAGAGCATCTGCTTGACGTGTAGAGGGTCACAGGTTCGAGTCCTGCTATCTCCACTTTTATGAGCCGGGTATGATTGCCCGGCTCTTTGCATGGCTGTTATGCAGATGACTGTCATTTTCCTTTTCGTTTGTGCCCAAGCAATCGTCTCCTGCGCTTATCGCTGTTACACCGTGCGTCCGGCGCAGAACCAGCGTATGACTGTCCGTCGGAAAACACCAGCGCCACGCACTTGCTGCGGGGCGCGGAGAAAACGAGTAACGCAAGAGATGCGGCACCGCCCATTGCCGGAGGCAATTTTAAATGCGGTGCCGCCCGTTACAAGTCACACTTGTAGAGCAGAAAGCATCATAAATTTGTTCAAGGTGTGACTTGTAACATTATCATCCTGAACAGATAACAGTTACTCAATTTCTAAGCCATAAAACTCCTCTCGCGACCGTGTGCATAAAAAAACACCACACGGTTGAAAATCAATC
Source organism: Lachnospiraceae bacterium (assembly GCA_021201095.1). Lineage (GTDB taxonomy): Bacteria > Bacillota > Clostridia > Lachnospirales > Lachnospiraceae > Choladousia. The sequence continues at coordinate 7,856 of JAJQFO010000026.1, read as the reverse complement.
AACTGCGCGGTGTCTTTTCAAATATTATCTGATCATTCACTTATCATACAAATGACACACTACATAATGCCCTGGCTCTGCCTCAACCTGCTTCGGCACTTCTTCTTTGCAGCGCTGTGTGCAGTGTGCGCAGCGGGTGTGAAATTTGCAGCCGCTCGGCGGGTTGGCCGGGGAGGGGATGGAGCCCTCGAGGACGATGCGGTTCATCTTGGCCTTGGGGTCCGGAATCGGGATCGCCGAGAAAAGTGCCTCGGTGTACGGGTGGAGCGGATGCTTGAAGATGTCCTCTGTGTTGCCGTACTCGACCAGATTGCCCAGGTACATGACACCCACCACGTCAGAGATGTGCTCAACGACGGAGAGGTCATGGGAGATGAACAGATAAGTCAGGGAGCGCTTCTCCTGCAGCTCTTTGAGCAGATTGATGATCTGCGCCTGGATGGACACGTCCAGAGCGGAGACCGGCTCGTCGCAGACCACAAATTCCGGGTTCAGCGCGAGGGCGCGGGCAATGCAGATACGCTGACGCTGGCCGCCGGAGAACTCATGCGGGTAGCGGTCCTTGTGGAAGGGCTGCAGGCCGCAGTCGTCCATGACCTTGTCCAGATAGTCGCTGTATTCTTCCTTGCTCACCAGGTTGTGCTCCTTTACGGCCTCGCCGATGATCTCGCCGACCGGCATACGCGGGGAGAGGCTGGAAAACGGATCCTGGAAAATGATCTGCATCTTGGTGCGCATAGGGCGCATTTCCTTCGGAGAGAGGTCGTAGACCTCCTGTCCGTTAAAAAGCACCTGCCCGGCTGTCTTCTCTCCTGCCAGGCGAAGGATTGTGCGGCCGGTCGTGGTCTTGCCGCAGCCCGACTCGCCTACCAGGCCCATCGTCATGCCGTGCTTCAAGTTAAAGGTAACGCCGTCCACAGCCTTGACATAGCCGACCGTGTGGGAGACCATGCCGCCCTTGATCGGGAAATATTTTTTCAGGCCGTTGACCATCAGGATATACTGCGGATCGTAGGTGACCGGCGTAAAATTCGGATCCTCGGCTACGCCGTTTTTCTTATTACTTTTTGCTCCCATTACTCCTCACCTCCTTTTTCCTGTCCCAGATTTGCTTTTTGAATCTGGGACGCAGGCCGCGACATCGCCTCCCGGCGATTCTGCATGCCGCGGCTCTCCTTATTGTCCGCCGCAGACGCCTGCTCCGCGCTGACAGCAGATTCCTCAGAAGCTGCATTGCTTTCTGAGTTTTCTTTCCCATAATACCGGTAGCAGCTCACCTTGTGTGTTTCGCTTAAGGAAATCTCATGCGGGTATTCGCCGCTGCAGCCTTCTACACACATCTCGCAGCGGTCTTTGAAATAGCAGTAGTTCGGCATGTTGACCGGGTTCGGCACCTTGCCGGGGATGGAGTAAAGCTTGTCGACCTGCTTGCCGACCACCGGCTTGGAGGCCATCAGTCCGATCGTGTAGGGGTGGGACGGATGCTCGAAGATGTCCTCTGCCGTGCCCTTCTCTACGATGCGGCCCGCATACATGACAACCACATAATCCGCCATCTCCGCAATCACGCCCAGGTCGTGGGTGATCAGCATGATGGAGGAATTGATCCGGTCCTTCAGCTTGCGCAGCAGATCCAGGATCTGCGCCTGGATGGTCACATCCAGTGCCGTTGTCGGCTCGTCCGCGATGATGACCTTCGGGTTGCATGCCAACGCCATCGCAATCATAACACGCTGGCGCATACCGCCGGAAAGTTCATGCGGATACATCCGATAAACGCCCTCGCTGTTGGCGATGCCCACCATTTCCAATAGCTCAATCGTCCGGTTTTTAATGTCCTGTTTGCTCTTGCCCTCGCCGTCATGCAGCGCAATGACCTCGTCCACCTGTGCGCCGATGCGGAACACCGGGTTGAGACTGGTCATCGGCTCCTGGAAAATCATGGAAACATAATTTCCGCGGATCTTCTGCATCGCCTCCACCGGCACCTTCGAAATCTCATAGGCCTTATCGCCCAGATTCAGACGGATCTCGCCGGAGTAAATCTGCCCCTGCGGGCGCTGCACCAGCTGCATCAGGGAGAGGCTGGTCACGGACTTGCCGCAGCCAGACTCGCCTACGATCCCGACTGTCTTGCCGACAGGAACATCAAAGGTCACGCCGTCCACACTTTTGACCGTACCTGTATCCGTAAAGAAATAGGTGTGGAGGTCGTCAAACTCTACAGCATTGGCCGGGTCATGCATCTGCGTCAGATACTCCGACTCCGGCACATGCTTACGCTTGCGTTTTTTCTCAAATTCATCAGTGATTTTGCGGTTCTCTCTGGAAATCCTCCGCGATTCCTTCGCTGAGAGATAGCCTTCTGCATTTTTCTTTGCCATTTTCCTCTACCTCCCTTACCGCTTCATCTTCGGGTCAAAAGCATCCCGGAGTCCGTCGCCGACGAAGTTAAAGCCCAGCACCGTAATCAGCAGGCAGAGGCCGGCCGGAATCCAGATAAACCAGTAGTTCGTCATGACATAGGTGCTGTTGACATCATTGATAATATTTCCCCAGGAAGCAAACGGGAATTTTACGCCCAGTCCCAGGAAGGAAAGCGTCGCCTCCGTGATAATCGTGCTGCCCAGCATCATCGTACAGGAGACGATCAGCTGCGGCATGACATTCGGGATCAGGTGGCGGAAAATCCGTCTGGAGGAGCGGATACCGCAGGCCTCCGCAGCCGCCATGAATTCCTGCTCACGCAGGGAAAGAATCTGCCCTCGCACGAGACGCGCCACCGACGGCCAGCTTAAAAATCCCAGCAGCAGCATCAGATAAAGCATCCGGATCTGCGGGTCGATGTTCATCGCATCCATCGCGGAACCCAAAATAATCATCAGAGGCGTCGACGGAATGCACCAGAACACATCTACGATACGCATGATCAGGTTGTCGACCCAGCCGCCGAAATAACCAGCAAGACCGCCAAGGACAATTCCCAGAGCACCGGCGATGATTACGACAATAAAGCCGATCACCAGAGACACGCGGCCGCCGTACATCAGACGGGTCAGCATGTCCATCCCGTTGCGGTCCGTGCCGAGCCAGTGTGCGAAGGACGGCGACGAATAAGAATCATAGACATAAGTCTCCGTCTGCTGGTTAACTGTCCAGCTGTCCGTAAACGCCTCATAGCTCACATCGTAGGTGTGTGTCTCACCGTCTGCATCTGTAAAGATAAATTCCGTCTCATCATTCGAGATCGCCTCATCCAGCTCCTCTTTAAACTGGCGCGTAATCGTCACACCATTCTCGGTCGCAGTCACAACAAAACGGCTGATATAGCCGACCACCGTGCCGTCCTCCGTACCAATGTTGCCGTCCTCATCCATTGTGTAGGCGACGCCGTCCGCCTCGAATGAGGTCTCACCGGAAACATAAGCCTTCAGAGCGCCGTATTTTACAAGAAAGCCAAGCTCCTCACCTTCTGAATTGACAATATCCTTAAAAGCCATCGCCAGCAGCGTATCGTCCGAATAGATGGAAAAGAAATCCGTCCCCTCGTAAACGACATCATAGGCGACACTCTTGTATTCAAACGAAAAATCCTCTTCACCGCTCGTATTGTTGTAATACAGCAGGAAATAAGCCTGCACGGTGGAGCCAAACTCCTGGTCATCCGCCACCAGATAGCGGAAATCATCGTTGCGAACCACGCCTGCGTACTGCTGAGACTGATACTCGTAGGTGTAGAATTGCTGGTTCTCATCGTACGGGCTGATCACTCCTCCTACAAAGGAAAACAGAAACATCGCGATCAGCATCACCATCCCCACGATTGCCAGCCGGTTCCGGAAGAAGCGCTTCGCCACCATGGCTCCGGGAGTCAGGACCTTGACGCGCCGGTCGTCATTCAGGGAATATTCTTCCTCAGCCGCGGAGGAATTATTCGCTTCAGATTTTTTCAGATCTTTCTCACTCATAATTTCTCCTTTCCTACGCCGCGACGCGGACTCTCGGATCCACGACTGCGTACATAATATCGGTCAGCAGGTTACAGACCAGGGTCAACACCGCGATAAAGCACATGAAAAACATGCTGAACGGAATATCTCCGGCGATCATCGCCTGATAAGAGATGTAGCCGATGCCCGGGATGGAAAACAGGGTCTCCGTAATCAGGGCTCCGGAGAACAGGCCCGGAAGGGAGGAACCGATAATCGTCACGATCGGGATCAGCGTGTTGCGGAACGCGTGATGATAGATAACCTTGTTCTCAGAAAGGCCTTTCGCGCGCGCGGTGCGGATGTAATCCGAATTCAGGACCTCCAGCATATTGGTACGCGTGTAACGCATCAGGGAACCGATAGAGACAATCACCAGCGTAGCAATCGGCAGCACCAGATGATGCGCCATGTCAAGCAATTTCCCCCAGGAATCCAGCTGGGCATAATTCCGCCCCACCAGACCGGTCAGGTCAAACCAGCCAAGCTTGATGGAAAAGATCAGCTTCAGAATCGCTGCAAAAAAGAAGGTCGGAAGCGACATGCCGACCAACGCAACCGTCGTAATTGTGTAATCCGTCTTTGTATACTGCTTTACAGCCGCAATCACGCCCAGCGGAATCGCGATTGCCAGCTCCAGAACAAAGGAGATCGAAGCCATCGCGAAGGAGACCGGGATCACCTCAAAAAACTTATCAATCACAGGCACCGTAAACTTCCAGCTGTCGCCAAACTGTCCGCGGACGGCCTGCGCACACCAGCCAATAAAGCCCTGCAGAATTCCTTTGTCCAGTCCATACTGGGCGTTCAGCTGTTCAATCCATTCCTCATAACTTTTTGATCCCGGGGCGGTCGCCCGCTGCATCGCCATCGACTCCACATAGGAAGCCGGCAGACAGCGCATCAAAGTGTAGATAATAAAGGCCACCAGGATCAGGATCAGGACGGATAACAACAGACGCTTGATGATGTATTTCCGCATATTGTATTTCCTCTCTTTCTCCTGAATGTTGCTGTTTTTCAGAATAGCAGCGACAAAGCCTGCGTTTCTGCTTCTGCAGAGCATTCTTTTTCAAATGTCCTGCTGTTCTGAAATGCCGCAATCATAAAACCAAAAACGCCTGCGTCCGGAGTCCAGAACGCAGGCGCCCTTGCCCTTTACTCAGTCATTACGGACTGCCTGATTTTGTAACTGTTCCGTATAGTATCTTCACAGTTACCCTGATTATGCTTCGCTGACGACAGGATTCCCGCCATCGGCCAGACATATACCTGTCAAAAGCAAGATCCGTAAATCCTGCGCAATTTACAATTTAGTTCATCTCGATGGTCTCTACCTCAGACATCCAGCTCCAGTACGGAGTCATATCCTGCGCCAGAGTATCTACATTCACACGCTCGGTGGAGACAACGAACATCTCGCTTCTCTGGTATACCGGAACCTCAACGCCCCAGTCCATGATGATCTCCATCGCGCTCTTGTAGAGGCTCTTACGGAAGGTCTGGTCCGTGGTCTGACGTGCAGCCATGATCAGCTCATCCAGTTCCTCATCATCGATCGCATAATAGTTGGTAGATCCTTCGCTGTGATACAGCTGATACATATCCGGATCCGTACCTGCCTGCCATGCAGCTACCCACATGTCCGCTTCGCCGGTCTGATATGCCGCGTACAGCTCAGATGCATTCGCGTGGTCATTGATATCCAGCGTGATGCCGATGGTTGCCAGCGCCTCAGACGCGTTGGAGAGAAGCAGGAAGGACGGATGGTCGCCGCTGCCGCTCGCGCCAATGTGTACGGTGTAGCTTAAGGAAGCGCCTTCCGGAGCCGCCGTAATAACGCCGTCTTCTACCGTATAGCCAGCTGCCTCAAAGTAGCCAAGAGCCGCTTCAAGTGCTGCTGCGTACTTGTCTTCTACACTCATATCATCTGTGTAGATCGCGTTGCCGTCTACATCTACAGAGTATGCAACTGTATAACCGTCATCCGTTACCTGCGGAGCTGCCCAGCTCGTGTTGGAAATCGGATAGTTTACAATCGAAGCGGTCTCGCCGTAGTAAGAGTTTACAGATTCTTCACGATATACAGCAAAGATTGTGCCAAATGCCTTTCTCAGAGCCCTAGACTCGTCAGAAGCAGGATCATCGCCAACCTTTACGTTGTCCGCGCTGATACCGATGTAGCCATAGCCGCGGAAATCATACAGAAGGGTCGTCAGAACATCGCCGTCCAGCTCGCCGTCGCTGTTGTAGCTGGCGATCTCAGCTGCTCTCTCTGCGGAGTAAGACGGGTCTGCGATATCAATCGTACCGGTCGTAACACCAGAAACCTTATCATCCTCAGATGTGATCTCAACAAAGTTCAGATACTTGGTAGCCGGCTCACCCTTGAAATAATACGGGTTTGCTTCCATGTAAACAACGCCGTTGGAATACTCTGTGAACATGTACGGACCAGCGCCCATCGGGGAAGTGGTCTTCTCCTTGATGCCGCTCAGATCACCCTTGGTGAAGCCGAAGGAGTGATTGTCATAATCATAAAGCTCCTCATCGCCGTAGTAAGCCAACGGAACGATCTGGATGCCCAGCTGATAGATAAAGGTCGCATCCAGCTCAGAAGTGGTAATTTCCATGCTGTAGTCGCCTGTGCGGACGATACCGGAAACATAATCAGCAGAAGCCTCTGTCGTAATACCAACTGTGTACTCATCTGCCAGATAAGTGAACAGTCCGCTCGAAGCAGCCTCTGTATCGCTCATGGTCGCATAATCAACCGTGCCGTCCTCGCCAGCGTAGCCAAACTCCAGGTTTGCCCAGTAATCAGCCGTGGTCGGATACTCGCCGTTCGCCATGTCATAGGTATTGCCCATGATATCCTCGAACAGTCCGTCATCATTGATGCCGTTCGCGAATCCCCACATCACCATACCAAACGCTACCTGCAGCCCTTCGTTCTCAGCGAGTTCTTCCGCAGTGCTGCCAACATATGCTGCGTAGTCATCGCTCAGATAATTCGTTACGCAATAGTCTACGATGGACTGTGCGAACGCTGCGCCAGCCTCCGGAAGTCCTTCGCTCCAGAAACCGGTCTGCTGCTCCTCGGTCCAATACGTAAAGTCTGTATTGTCCTCGCCGGCCGCTACCAGCAGATTGTACAGAGAGTCCATACCGCTGCGGTACTCATCCAGTCCGACGATCGGGCAGGAATACATGGTCGTGGAACCATCATAGGTCGGATCCAGATATACATACATCGTGAAAATCACATCATCGATGTCCGCATAGGTGCCATCCGAGAACTGGATATCATCGCGCATCGTAATCGCGTAAGTAACGGTGCCGTCCTCATTCTCCGTGATCACAATATCGGAAGTACCCGTATAAGTATAATCCGTACCATTGTAACTGCGGGTCTCGCCCTCGATCCCGTTGAGAACCGGCTCGCCTACACGGTCTACATACATCAGATACGCCTGCGTCATATCGGTGATATTTACATCATCCACATTTGACGCAAAGAACGGGGAAAACTTCTGCTCAAGACCGGTCACGGAAGCAACCAGAGTATCACCAGAATCAGTCCCCCCCTCCTCGGCCAGGGCGCTCACGGAAAGCGAAGCGACCATGGACGCGGCAAGGGTCATTGCCAGCAACTGCTTCATTCTTTTCTTCATGCTAATTATCCTCCTAATTGATTTTTGGCACCGGCCGCGAAGGCAACTGTCACGGTTGGCACTAAATATAGTCAGTATATTTCACAGCGCGAAAAATGTCAATCAAAAAACGGAGGATCCATACAATGAAAATAATGCGCTGAAGTGAAAAAGTAAATTCCACTCTGAAGGGGGACAAGTTGAATTTAGTCTT
>JAJQFO010000362.1 GCA_021201095.1 Lachnospiraceae bacterium | reverse complement strand
TTATGACCGGCTGCTTACCATGTGCGCCCCGGTTTCCTTTACCGGCGAGAACTTCAGGAAGGCAACCACACAGGAAAAAATAGAGCGGTTAAAAACATTGTTTGGCGAAGAAAAGAGCAGTTAGCAGGAAAAGCGGAACTAGTTTCGATTGGATATGAAAGGGATATACAAATGACAAAAACCTATGGTTACGTGCGCGTCAGTACGCGCGAACAAAACGAGGACAGGCAGATGATTGCCCTGCAGGAACTGTCGGTTCCTGAAAAGAACATTTTCGTTGATAAACAATCAGGGAAAGATTTTGAACGCCCCATGTATAAACGGCTGCTCAGGCGTCTGAAACCAGATGACTTGCTTTATGTCAAAAGCATAGATCGCCTGGGCCGAAATTACGAGGAAATACAGAACCAGTGGCGCATTTTGACTAAAGAAATGAAAGTGGACATTGTTGTGATTGATATGCCGCTGCTGGATACCCGGCGCGGCAAGGATTTAATGGGGACATTTCTTTCGGACATTGTGCTTCAGGTCCTTTCGTTCGTTGCAGAAAATGAGAGGACAAATATCAAACAGCGCCAGGCGGAAGGGATTGCTGCAGCAAAAGCGCGGGGAGTGCGGTTTGGGCGCCCGCCGGCGCCGCTGCCGGCGAACTTCCATTCTGTTTACCAGAGATGGAAAGCAGGTGAGATTACGGGATTAGAAGCAGCAAAAGAGTGTGAAATGCCGATGTCAACCTTTCGATACCGGGCGAAAATTTACGAAAATGCCAAATTATTGTAAGCGGGCAAATTTACAGGAATGTGTACGTTCCTGCAAATGCTCGCTTCTTACAATTAATAGGCATTTTACCATATATATTCTAAAAATTCTAGAAAAAAGACCGAAAACAGGGAATAAATTTGCAGTGATATTTTTTATAAACTATCACTGTTAAAAACGTACACATTCATGCAACAAGGTTACCTCCATTAGGGAAGTAGGCAAGTTTCTTACTTTCTAATACGGGATTTCAGATGAATGGTCTGGAATCAGATGGAGGAACTTGGATTGGACAATACAAAGGGTTGTGCATATAAACCAAAAGTGGTTTCCATTTTTAGCGGATGCGGAGGACTTGATCTTGGCTTTCACATGGAAGGTTACGAAACGATATGGGCGAATGATTTTGCAGAATGGGCATGTAAATCATTTGCAGCTAATTTTGGAGATGTCATTCACTTAAAAGATATCACACAAATAAATCCGTATACGGACAGGAGCATTCCTGAATGCGATATTGTACTTGGAGGATTTCCATGCCAGGACTTTTCAATTATCTGGAAGCAGCCGGGACTGAATGGAAAAAGAGGCGGATTGTTCAGACACTTTGCAGAGTTTGTAGATGCAAAAAAACCTAAGGCATTTGTGGCAGAAAACGTGAAAGGACTACTGACAGCAAACGGTGGAAAAGCAATTGACACTATAATCAAGGATTTTGAGAGCATAGCTCCTGGTTATGTAGTTAAACCGCATTTATATAATTTTGCTGAATATGGTGTCCCCCAGTTTAGAGAGCGAGTCCTTTTTGTAGGAATTCGTATTGACACAGGTTTTGATTTTGTACACCCGAAACCTACACATGGGCCAAATGGAGAGCAGCCTTATTTCACGGCTGGTGAGGCTCTCAAAGGGGTTGAGAATGTCCCGGCAAACAATGAGAAAATTAATATAAAAGAAAAAACTAGGAAGATGCTGGAATTGATTCCGGAAGGAGGTAACTTTACAGATATTCCAAAAGACAACCCGCTTTATGTGAAGGGTATGATAAGTCATGTATATCGCAGGATTAAACTTGATGAGCCGGCAAAGACAATTATTGCAGCCGGCGGAGGAGGAACATGGGGATACCACTATCCCGAACCGCGTCCATTAACAAATCGAGAAAGAGCAAGATTACAGTCATTCCCAGATGATTTTATTTTTGAAGGTAGTGTGACAGAAGTGCGAAGACAAATCGGAAATGCAGTGCCTCCGGTTGGAGTAAGAGCTGTTGCTGCGCGCCTTCTTCCTCTGTTTACTGGAGATTACGAAAAACAAGATTTGTTACCGGAATACGAAAAGATGAAATCCATGAGTGTAAAACAAAGACTTGAATATGTTACAGCACAAATGGAGTAGGAGGGGAGATTATGGAATTCCTGTTTACAAATTATCCGCCGATGAAGACTGACTGTAAGACATTTGTGGATACTTTTTATGGACTAATTCCTGAAACGGACAAGTTGGATATTGCTGTGGGTTATGTATCAGCAGATTCCTTAATCGAAATTCAGAAAATTATCGAATTGAATAAAAATATCCATAAGTTCAATCTTGTTGTTGGAATGCATTATTTTGATAAGTTTACAAGGGTTCAATATAATGCTGCAATGCATTTAAATGATTTCCTAACTGAAAATCATTTGGGTGAAGTGAGATTGGTAACTGCATTTCGGTATCATGGGAAATTATATTCATATAGCAATGAAAATGGTCCATTTGCGGGAATCATAGGCTCGAATAATTTAAGCAGTATTGTTGATGGCGGAGCAAGGGTTTATGAAAGTTCTGTACTTTTAAATGATTACGCATCAGCAAAGACAATGAATGATTTTATATCTTCACTCGTTCATACATCAACAAGGAATATTGCGGAAGTTGATATACAAGATTTTAATGAAGATAATGCTGTGTTGGGCGGAAATGATTTTGTAAAAAGAATGTCAATATATGAGATGGCCTTAGCCATGCAAAACAAAACAGATATTTCCTTTGATATTCCAATTAAGACATATGAGGTGTCTCCGCAAAGCAATTTAAATGTTTTTTTTGGAAAAGGAAGAGTATCTAAAAATGGTGTGGTAAAACCTCGTCACTGGTATGAAGTGGAGTTAATTGTTCCGAAAACAATCGCTTGTCAGCCTGGTTATCCTCAAAGCAAAACTGACGATGCCGAATTTGATGTTGTAACAGATGATGGCTGGTCATTTAGGTGTAAAGTCAGCGGAGATTACAGTAAAAATTTCAGGTCTGAAGGGGATTTGAAAATTCTTGGGAAATGGCTGAAAGGCCGTCTGGAGAATGCTGGTGCTCTGAAAGTTGGAGAACCGGTTACAGCAGAAACATTGCGGAAATACGGGCGAAATACGTTCACCCTCACCAAGACAAAAACAGATGGAACGTGGTTTCTTGATTTTGAGGTGAAGAAATGAGTTACTTAGATTCATACTTGAATAGGATAAAATCTAAAGGCAATGCTGCTTTAGCCGAGGCAATTCAGAAAACTGTAAATGATGTTGTTCCGCAGTATATATCAAATTTTTCATTTACAGATCATGTTGTGAGTTTATTGGTTGGTGATGTTCAAAGCGGCAAAACAAGCCATATGTTTGGACTAATGTGTGCTGCTGCGGATGAAAGTTTTTTGAATTTTGTACTGCTTACAACAGATAATATTTTATTGCAGCAGCAAACTTTTCATAGAGCACAAGCGGATTTATGCGATTTTTGTGTATGCGATGAAAATGATTATTTGAAGTATTATGAGAACAATTTAAGAAAGCCGGCTGTTATTGTTTTGAAAAAGAATGCATCTGTTCTCAGACAGTGGAAAAACAATTTTTCATCAACAAATTTTTGCGCCGGGAATCCATTATTTATAGTCGATGATGAGGCAGATGCGGCAAGCCTTAATACACAGGTCAATAAAAATAAACAAAGCACCATTAATAAGCACATTGAGGCAATCAAGAAGACTACTTCCAGCAGTATTTATATGGAGGTTACCGGCACTCCGCAGTCGATTTTACTGCAGACCGCTAAAAGTGGTTGGAAACCGTACTTTATATATTATTTTAAGCCAGGAAAAGGATATATGGGAGGGGACTTTTTCTTCCCGCCGGATCAGCCGAAGTCAGTTATTTTTACTGACAATGATGAAGCTGCCGAACTATTAAACGATGATGAATTCCCTGAAAATGGCTTGAAAAGCGCATTAATTATGCATTTGGTTACTTCTGGAAATATCATGCTTAACGGAGGAACAGTATGCAATTTTCTGATTCATCCAAGCGTGAGAACCAGTGAGCATTCTAGCTTCGCAAATAAAATTGGAAATTATTTGAATGAAATAGCCCACTCTTATGAAGAGAAAGAGACAAAGGAGGCGTTTGAAGTTGTATATGACAATTTGAAGAAAACGAAGCCGGATATTCTTCCTCTCGAACAAATTTATGACTATATTATAAAGCAAATGATTGCTGATAAAGTAAAT
>JAJQFO010000184.1 GCA_021201095.1 Lachnospiraceae bacterium | reverse complement strand
GTATTCAGATCATACAGGCAGATTCTCGCATCAAAGTCATTTGTTTTCTTACGATTTCTTTCCCGGATATAGGCTGCCAGAATCCGGTCCGAGCGCAGTGCCATCGGATAAAGATGGCTGTTTGGAATATAAAACAGCACACAGGAGGTATCGGACTCCTTCTCCCGCTCCTCCAGATAGCAGGCGGCTGCGCGTTCCCCCACTTCCTCCGGCGTCCATATTCCTCTGCCGGCCGCTTTCGAGAGGAATCCGGTTTCCCACGTCTGAAACAGCACCGGATGTTCGAGCAGTAAAGTCAGAACCCTTTCCTGGATTTCTCCAAAGCCCTGTTTCTCCCGATAAAGCAGCATTTGATCGACAAGCTCCTGATAGCTGCCATTTTGAATCATGGCGTCAGGATAATCCGGTTCACAGAAAAGCCGGCCAATCCGGTCCCAGTCCTCCAGCTGAAATAAAATCGGATACAGCTCCTGAAGCTTACGTACATTTACCCTTCCAGAAGCAAACCTCCACGGCTGTCTCTCACTTTCAAAATAGTCCTTCATTCTCAAACGAAGCTTTCCTGCTTCTGCAGCGTCCGACAGACAGACCTCGTCCAGCATCTGATGACGAAAGCGCATGGTCACCACGCCTCCGCAAGTGCTCTCTGTCAGCAGAGGCATAAGCATGGCATACATTCTGGACCAGAGAACCATCGGTATGTGAAAGCTTTCATCCCAGCTCCACTCTGTCTGTTCCCTGATCTCGGCTGTCACCTCCGGATCCATGGATAACAGCTCCAGTATTTCCTGCTCGCTCAGTCCTTCCGCAGAGAGCGCAAGATATCCGGCAGCATGCCGATATAAAACTGGATAATAATGTTCCGCCTGCCGTTCAAAAAGCAGGGCCGCCATCGCCGCCGTAGAATCCGGAAGCGAAAAATCTATGGGTTCAAAGCTTCTCAAAGCTCCGCAGAGAATGCTGAGAAAATACAGATACAAAGCCGTACATTGATCCGGCATAGCAGCTAAAATCTGTTCCTTCTGCGTGGCACACAGGCATCTTCCAGACTGCTTCAGATACGCATCAAGCCAGTACATACTCTCAGTCCGGTCCAGCAGCCGCCAGGAAAACATCGAAGGATTTGCTCTTCTGTCATTCTCGGACAGAGAAGCCTCGCTCACGCAGGAAATTAAGACCCTAACATTTTTCCTGAGTTTCATATCAAACAGGCTTCCCGAGACCTTTTTCCAGTCTGACATATGATCGACAGAATCTAAAATGACGGTGATTGTTTCGGATGTCTTGATTCGATTCAGGCTTTCATTTAACCATTCCACCAGATTTTCATAATTTGGCGCAGTCTCCGGAGCCTTCAGAAATCCCATCCCGGCTAGCTGTGCAACACAGAATCTGACTGCGTACAAAATACTCCTGCCATAGTGCATGGTGTCTGAAAAGCAGCCGACAGCCTTCTCCCGGTGTTCATAATACCAGTGCTTCAGCCAGGTGCTTTTTCCGGTCCCCGAATCGCCCTTCAGCAGCAGAGCCTTTCCTGGATTGTGGGCAAGAAACTCTTCGAATCCCTGTTCCATATCCAGCCTGTGCAGATAGCTCTTTTCCGCATAGGAAATTTCTTCCAGGAGGCGGTCCGTTTCCTCTTCATCCGTCTCTCTGGCCTGAATCTCAGCGATTTGTTCGTCAATCCTTCTGCGCAGAAAAGTATACACTTTTTCCATCCATTCCGTCTCTTCTGAATTTCCAGAATGGTATCGCAGGATCTGCTCATCCGCATTTTCCGAACCAACCTGCTCAATGATTTTTTCCCGGAGCTCCGCTACCCCAGGCTCCATAAGCTCATCCTGCTCCGGGGCAGCATCCTTCAATATTACAAGTGTATTTTTAAGAGAATGTCCATTGGCGACGGTCAGAAACCCTCTGTAAATTTCCTGTTCTGTAGCGGATAACCCATAGGGAACCAGTGCCTCTCCTTCCAGGCACTGCCCGGCCAGTGGAAACAGGATTTCCTGCAGAGCCCTTTCCGTTTCCTCCCAGTCTGCTTCTTCCTTTTCAGTCCTTTTCCGAAGAACATAAGAGCCTTTCAGATCATTTTCATCCAAAAGATACCAGTCTGCAAGCAGTGTTTTCTCCCGCTCGGTCATTTTTGTGAACATCTGCTCCCAGTCTGCGCTGGAAATAAAGGCCGGCAGAGGTCTCCAGCCATATCGTGATCCGCAAAGTATCAGGAAATTCATATTCGGCGAAAGCTTCTGGCAGCGGTCAATCTCATTCAGACAGATCTTCATCGTCTCATTGTTATGTGCGCTTTGTTCAGGAATTCCCCAGCGCAGGTCAATCACCTGAAAAGAAACGCCCTGCTTACGGCAGTAAGTCTCCAATTCTGAAAAAACACAGCGGTTCAGCTGGTTCCTCTCCACCATAAAATCCCGGAACGTGGAACTCAGAAATACGCGGATCATTCGATTATTCATCTGTTCCCTCCTTCTCATCCAGCCAATGCAGCTTATATTTCCCTATGGACAGAATTTTTGTGCATATTCTATATGCAAATACAATTGCTACCAGACATACAAAAATCATCAATAAAGCAAGCTGAAGCAATGGCGCATTCATTGGCCCAGAAGGAAGAAGCAGTTTCATCAGCATGTAACCAACCAGAACTATCATAACCAGAATAACATCAGAGACTCGTCTTAATATCTTTTCCGGAAGATCCATTGTTTTCGCACAATCCGTTTCCGCAACACTTTCTTTCAGATCTGTCTTTTGCTTAGCCTGATCCACATTTCTCTTTCTGGATATTTTCCATCTCAAAACAGAAACCAGGAAACGAATGAAATCCATCAGAAATACAAGAACGCTCAGGATTGTCAGAATCAAACCGTTTCGAAACAGGTTAGAATCTGATCCGAATTGCAACATAGTCAGCACAAGACCAATGCCATTACAAATCACCAAAAGGAAGAGAGGTAAGATGAATCGAAGCACTATCTCCATTCCAGCGTTTCTTTTTTCATATAAAATACCAATTCCCAAAATATATAGAGCAAATATAGTACCTAAACCTATAATACGCAAAATATTCCCGCTACCGGAAGCTCTGCAAATACGATATAAACCTATATTCCATATAACAGAAGTATACAAAACCAGGCGAAGCACCTGCCACAGAGCCGCAGTATGCCCCAAATTCCCATTAATTTCCATGACGGCCTTTTTATTATCCTTCACTGCTGTTTTCTTTTCTTTTTCACTCATCATCGAAATCTCCCTTTAAAGCACGTTATCAATCTCATCTTACCATAGTCCAGATTATTCACTGGCAGGAGGGTAATAAAAAAGTTTTCATATGTTCGTTTCCGTCACAGAAAAGACATGTAAATCATTGACATTCTTCTAAAAGCTCATCGTAAATCTCTTATTCTTCCGCTCTCCGCAGCAGGTCAAACCTCTCTGCCTCACAGGACAGCTCCACCCAGAGCTTCTGCTTCGGATGCGGGGCGCTCTCCATCGGATTTCCTTCTTCGTCACGGATGCCAAGCACTGTGGCAGGAATATTTCTTCCATCCGGCTTCATGACCTCGATGGTTTCACCGACGGAAAATTTATTGCGCTGCTCGATTTGATACCAACCAGGTCTGCTGCCAGCTCCAATGCCTGTTGATTCTCCTTTTCTGTCTTCATTTTCCCAGGAGGCTGCAAAACACGAAGCAGATCCGGCAGGCCGCTCGTCTATGCGCCCGCCGATGATGCCAAGATAGGTATATTCCTTGATGTAGGTATTGCTGTCGTAGATCTGGGATTCCTGATCCGGCCTTCCGTAGAAAAATCCGGTCGTGAACTGCCGATAGGTACAGTTAGAAATCTGAGAGCGGTACCAGGGCAGATTTTTCTCATAAAGTGCCCGATCCTTCAGGCAGTCGTCAATCGCCCGGCGGTAGGTCCGCGCCACGGTCGCCACATAGAGGGCGGTTTTCATCCGTCCCTCGATCTTGAAGCTGTCGATACCGGCGTCCAGAAGATCAGGAATGTGCTCGATCATGCACAGGTCTTTGGAGTTGAAAATATAAGTGCCGCGCTCGTTTTCCTCAATGGGCAGATATTCTCCCGGACGGGATTCCTCCATGACCGCATATTTCCAGCGGCAGGGATGAGTGCACGCGCCCTGATTCGCGTCGCGGCCGGTAAAATAATTGCTGAGCAGACAGCGCCCGGAATAAGAAATGCACATCGCTCCATGTACAAAGGTCTCAATTTCCATTTCGGCAGGAATTTTTCCGCGCAGCTCTTTTAACTCTGCCAGAGACAGCTCCCGCGCCGATACCACACGTTTTGCCCCCTGCTCCCACCAGAAGCGGTAAGTCTCATAATTGGTGTTGTTCGCCTGCGTGCTGATATGCCGCTCAATCTCCGGGCAAATACGTTTCGCAATCATAAAAACACCCGGATCCGCGATGATCAACGCGTCCGGGCGCAGTTCCTTTAACTCATGAAAATAAGCCTCGATACCCTCCAGATCGCGGTTATGCGCGAAAATGTTGGCTGTCACATAGACCTTAACGCCATGCTCGTGCGCAAATGCAATGCCCTCCGCCATCTGAGCCTTCGAAAAATTTTTCGCCTTTGCCCGCAGGCCATAGGCTTCACCACCGATATATACCGCGTCCGCGCCAAAGATAACTGCCGTCTTTAATACCTCCAGACAGCTCGCCGGAACTAATAATTCTGGATGTCTCATGGTTTTTTCCTCACTCTTGTATATATTCTCGCTCACCGCTCGCTGGTCTGCCAAATTCCATCTGTAATTGTCTGCTTCCGATAATATAACTTACAAGAAGTTCATGCTGCTTGCAGCAATGAGCTTCGTAAGTTAACGACAGAATCGCCAGATTCTGGAGCATTATGAGAAGCGATTTTCTTCTCATAATAGGCCGCTACCCAGCGGCGGTTCACTTTTTTGCAGTTGTATTTGCTGGACACAGATTACCATATCACAGGCAGCCAAATACGAAGCATTACCGCTGCTCACTAATCATTATTCCATCAGTTGCTGTCCACTGACTACTAATCACTAATCACTGACCACTATCCTGTTTTGACCGTCACCGCAGCCCCATCGCCGACCGCGACGATCGAGGTCAGCAGACCGTCTGTGTGCTTAAGCGTATAGAGATATTCGCGCATGCGCTTGTAAATTGTACGGTCGCGCTGTTCTACAGCAAAGTGAGACTCAACAATATTGCCGTCCTGCAGCACATTGTCCGAGACAAGCACGCCTCCGGGGGACAGCAGCCGCAGTATTTCCGGCAGAAAGTGGATGTACTGCCCCTTGGCTGCGTCCATGAAGACAAAGTCATAGTTCTCCTTCAGTGTGGGCAAAATAGTAAGAGCATCCCCGTAAAGCAGTGTAATCCGCTCTTCCATACCCGCTTTTGCAAAATTCTCCCGGGCCGGGCCAATCCGCTTTTCGTAATTTTCGATCGTTGTGATGAGGCAGTCCGGTGCTGTATTCTGCGCCATCAAAAGCGCAGAAAAGCCGACAGCCGTGCCGACCTCCAGGATGCGGCGCGGCTGCCGAAGAGCCAGAAGAACCTTCAGAAAGCTCTGCATATCTTTTCGGATAATGGGCACATGGTCTGCAAGAGCGCTTTGCTCCAGCATGTCCAGGAACGTGCCGTTTCCAGTATCAAGTGAGTTGATGTATACAGACATTCGTTCCGGAATGATCATGGTATCTCCTCCAGCACATCGTCCAGGTCCAGATCAATCGCGTCCGCCAGCTGGAAGGAGATTTCCTGAATCATTCTGCAGATGTGCAGCTCCATTTTTAAATACTCATCCACCAGCTCGTTCTTTCGGAACTGCGCGGCATCGCGCCCCAGACGCTCCTGCTCACTGAAATGATCCAGTGTCTCTCCGGAGGTCTGTGTCTGGTAGACTCGTCTGCGGAAATCATTCAGAGCCTTCCGCAGCTGCGGATCCTGTTCCGCCACAGCGCGAAGCTCCTGATAGCGGCGGTATTC
The DNA here is from genome assembly GCA_021201095.1 of Lachnospiraceae bacterium. GTDB lineage: Bacteria > Bacillota > Clostridia > Lachnospirales > Lachnospiraceae > Choladousia. The sequence continues at coordinate 14,118 of JAJQFO010000184.1, read as the reverse complement.
CTCTGTGTCCTGAATACTTTGGATCAGATCCTGGGTACATTGTTCAATCGTTTTCATATAGAATGTCCTGTAAATTGCAATCATGTCCGCGTTACTATCTTAAAACTATAATTCTGTTTTGATATTCATAGTTTCCGAAATAAAGTATCGGAAACCACCATTCCGGATATCATCGTCAGCCGCGATTTAATAGCCGGTTTAATAAGCGACCTCCATGATGATCGGCAGAATCATCGGTCTTCTCTTTGTCCTCTTCCAGAGGAAGTCTCCCAGTGAATCACGGATAGAATTCTTCATCTTGGCCCAGTCTGTGATATGATGCGATCCGCAGTAATCGAGGCAATCCTCCACCACCATGCGCGCCTCGTCCATCAGGTCTTCCGACTCGCGGACATACACGAAACCGCGTGAGACAATGTCCGGCCCGGCGAGAATCTGTCCGCTGTATTTTTCCAGGGTAAGAACCGCAATGACGATTCCGTCCTCCGCCAGATGCTGGCGGTCGCGCAGCACAATGTTGCCGACGTCGCCGACACCCAGACCGTCTACCAGAATTGACCCGGTCTGTACCTGTCCTGTAACTGCGGCGGAGTCTTCGGAAAGCTCCAGGACATCTCCTGCCTTCAGCATCAGGATATGATCCTTTTGAATGCCCAGCTCTTCGGCCAGCTTCGCCTGCGCCTTCATGTGACGGTACTCGCCATGTACCGGAATCGCGAATTTCGGCTTTACCAGAGAATAAATCAGCTTGATGTCCTCCTGGCAGGCGTGCCCGGAAACGTGGGTATCCTGGAAAACGACATTGGCTCCCTTTGCAGAAAGCTCATTGATGACCTTGGAGACCGCTTTTTCATTGCCAGGGATCGGGTTGGAGCTGAAGATCACGACATCGTTTGGATGAATCGTAATCTTTTTGTGCATGTTCGCCGCAATCCTGGAAAGAGCGGCCATGGACTCTCCCTGGCTGCCCGTCGTGATCAGCACCATTTTCTCATCCGGATAGTTTTTCATTTCATCAATGTCGATGAGGGTGTTGTCCGGAATGTTGATATAGCCCAGCTCGGACGCGGTCGAGATCACGCTGACCATGCTGCGGCCCTCGATCACGACCTTACGGCCGTATTTGTACGCACTGTTGATAATCTGCTGTACACGATCCACATTCGACGCGAAGGTCGCCACGATAATACGGTGCGTTACATTCTCAGAAAAGAGATGATCAAAGGTCCTTCCCACTGTGCGCTCCGAAGCGGTAAATCCTGGTCTTTCTGCGTTGGTACTGTCGCACATCAGCGCCAGCACACCCTTTTTGCCCAGCTCCGCGAACCGCTGCAGGTCAATCGCGTCTCCAAATACCGGCGTATAATCCACCTTAAAATCCCCGGTGTGTACCACGACTCCTGCCGGAGAATAGATAGCCAGAGCCACCGCGTCCGCGATGCTGTGGTTCGTCCGGATAAATTCAACCCGGAAATCCCCAAGATTAATCGACTGGCCCTGCTTCACGACCTTGCGCCGGGTCGTTTTCATCTGGTCGTTTTCCTCAAGCTTCCGCTCAATCAGCCCCATCGTCAGCTTTGTCGCATAGAGTGGCACATTCAGATCCTTTAAAATATAGGAAATCGCTCCGATATGATCCTCATGTCCATGCGTAAATACAAATCCCTTCACCTTCTGTGCGTTTTCCTTCAGATAGGTGATGTCCGGAATCACCAGGTCAATCCCCAGCATGTCGTCCTCCGGAAATGCCAGACCACAGTCCACAACAATAATGCTGTCCTTATACTCAAATGCCGTAATATTCATACCAATGAGGCCAAGCCCCCCGAGTGGTATGATTTTTAAATGCTCCGTATTGTTCTGTCCGTTCTGTCCTTTTTTCAATCCTTCATACCTCTTTCCTTTTTTAACTCATTCATCTGCATTCTTTCCCTTCTGCTTTCTTTTATTTCTTCGCTGTTTATAAACAAACAGAACCGCAGAATACCCCCGTCGCCTGCATGTTCTGAATCGTTTCCGCTTTCCTGCTGCGCAAATATGGCCGTACAAAGATAAAGCCATCATAAAATGTGGCTTTTACAGATAGAATCTTCAGCAGTTTTACACACAAATCACATAGGATCCGTCAGAACTCGATGTCTACGTCCTCCAGAAGTTCTGCAAAAATCGCTCCTACCATCTCCAGCTCGTCGTCATCTTCCACGAATTCATACTGCGCCTGCGAATCTCCGTCCTTAGAGGTATCCTTTAAAATATAAGCCTTCGCCTCATCGTCCTCAGACTCGGTCACCAGCAGATAGGATATCCCGTTAATCCTGGTTTCTTCCAGCACAAAAAAACTGACCGGTTTGTCATCGTCAACCGGAATAAATTCGACCTTTTCCATAAATAGTCCCCAAGCTCAGCTTTGTAATCTGCGGTCCAGATATCCCTGGAGAATATAGACCGCTGCTATCATATCCACGTACTCCTTACGGTTTTCACGCCGCACGCCGCTCTCCATCAGTGTGCGGTTTGCCTCCACTGTCGTCAGGCGCTCGTCCCACATGATCACTGGCAGCTGTGTCCGCCTTTCGAGCATATCACGAAACTCTAGTGATTTTTCCGCGCGTTCACCGATTGTATTGTTCATATTTTTGGGAAAGCCCAGCACGATCTCCGTCACCTGATACTCTGCCGCCAGCTCTTCAATCCGTGCCAGCGTGCGGCGAAGCTTGTTTTCCTGTGTACGGCGGATGATCTCGATCCCCTGTGCTGTAAGCCCGAGCGGATCACTGATCGCCACGCCCACCGTCTTCGATCCGTAATCCAGTCCCATGATACGAACTGCCTCAGTCATCTCTCCGCTCCCAGGCGCGGTTCTTAATGTATTCTCTCAAAAGCTCCTCCACAAGCTCGTCCCGCTCTACCTTCATAATCATGCTGCGTGCATTTTTATGATTCGTAATATAAGTCGGGTCTCCGGACATAATATATCCTACGATCTGATTGACCGGATTATACCCTTTCTCTTCCATCGCATTGTACACCACATCCAGCACGGTCTTCACACGTAGCTGAGGATCCGTATTGTACGGGAAGTACTGTGTATTGTTGATTTCTGCCATTTTATCCACGTCCTTTGCCTGCGCAACTTCAAGCTGTAGCTATTATAATAGATAATACATGTCAACGCAAGCTTAATTTTTTGAGTTTCCGTCAAAGAGCCTTCGCAGCTTTTGCCGAAAAATCATTCCCTTTCCTGCTGCAAGGTCTGTTCAACTCAAAGTTCAAGACCAATCACATGCGGAGCAAGCGGCTTTCCCAGCCTTCCGGTCAGAATCTGGTTCTGAACAGCCGCACCGGCTGGCACAGCAACACGTACATATTCTTTTGTGTAACCGACAAAATAATCCACTCCATTGATTTCCATCTTTTCCTCAAACAGAGCCTCACATGACATCCCCTGGCATTCCTGTTCGTATAATGTCTGATTCTGTTCCCCAAGTTCAATCAGAATGTTACTGCGTATGCTTTTATCTGACTCGGTAATCTGCCCTGACATCGCAGCTGCCCGCGTGCCATGGCGGACAGAATATTTGAAAATATGCGTCTCATAGAGGCGAATCTGCTTTAAAAAAGAAACCGTCTCGCCAAACTCCTCCAGTGTCTCCTGAGGGAATCCCACAATCACATCCGTCGTGAGCGCGGGACGATCAAAGACATCCCGCAGGATCTCACATTTCCGGGCATATTCCTCCGCTGTGTAATGACGGTTCATCCTTTTCAGTACCGTGTCACAGCCGCTCTGCAGCGACAGGTGAAAGTGAGGGCAGACCTTCGGCAGCTGGCATAGAGCCCGGGCAAATTCTTCTGTAATAATGCCTGGCTCCAGGGAGCCGAGACGAATGCGTTCAATTCCCGGTATCTCATGCACTGCCTGAATAAGGGATAAAAGTGTCGTCCCCGTATCCTTTCCATAGGAGCTTAAATGGATGCCGGTCAGCACCACCTCGCGGCAGCCTCCTTTTGCAAATATCTGTATTTCCCTAAGTACTTCCCCGACCGGGCGGCTTTGGATTCTTCCCCGCGCATAGGGAATAATACAATAAGTACAAAACTGGTTGCAGCCATCCTGCACCTTGATGCTGGCGCGGGTGTGCTCGCGGTCGTACTGGTTTCGGTTTTCCCTGCCGCAGTCCTGATCTGTCTTATGGGCGCTCTCATCCGACGCATCTGTCCGGCTGTTTATTGCTGACTGCCCCGCATGTATTTCTGTCAGATTGTTTTCAGAAACCAACCTCGGCCGCTCATTCGGCTGTAGCCTGCCAGCAATTTGTCCTGATGATGCCATTTCACCATCCTCATCATTATTGCCGTCAGAGCTTGAGCCAATCCCCGTCCTGGCAGCATCAAACTGGCGCAAAGCCTCAACAATATCCTTCTTCTGGCGGTTTCCCAGCACCAGATCAACGGTGTCATCCTCCTCCACCGGAGTGACGGCCGTCTCCACATAGCATCCCACTGCCACCACGATCGCATCCGGGTTCATCTTCCTCGCCTTATGGAGCATCTGTCTCGATTTGCGGTCGGCGATGTTCGTTACCGTGCAGGTATTAATCACATACACATCCGCCCCCGGCGCGAATGGCACGATCTCGTACCCGGCCTCTTCGAGGAGTCCGCGCATCATTTCCGTCTCATACGCATTTACTTTACAGCCAAGATTGTGCAGCGCCGCTTTTTTAGCCATGAAATATACCTCTTAGTTTTTGTTCATAAATATTCAGTACAGCATCGAAGGGGACAAGACATCCCAGTCCCTGCTTCACACACTCTTTACATAAATTATTCAAAGAATATTCCTCAACTTTGCCGAATTATCCTTGACTTTTGCCCCGGCAGACAGTAAGATAAGAGCCGGGAACACGAATAATTACAGCAAAGTGGAGGAGTGATACTATGAAAACAGTACGGATTTCCCTGAATTCGATTGATAAAGTAAAGTCTTTTGTAAATGACATTACGAAGTTTGACAACGACTTTGACCTCGTGTCCGGCCGCTATGTCATTGACGCCAAATCCATTATGGGGATCTTTAGCCTGGATCTGTCAAAGCCGATCGAGCTGAACATTCACGCGGAGGAGAACATTGATGAGATCCTGACCGTGCTTGCCCCGTACATCATTGCTGACTGATCCGGCAAACACCGGATCTGTCTAAGATCATCACAAGCAATCATTTGCCGCCGCACAATTGTGCGGCGGTTTTCATTTCTATGTGCACGGGTGCGAAAAAATTTCCCGGCTGACGCCGGACGCAGCCGTGGAGATAGGGTAAGAGAATTCTCATTATTCGATTGCACACGATCCTGAAGGAAATCAGCGACTTTTCTGCCCGCGGTCTGCACTTCAACCGTTGCAAAAAATCTGGAAGCTCCTTCGCTGTCATTCTACGAGAATTGTTTCAGCCGTCCCTATCGCCGTCTCCACCATCTCATCAATCTTTTCCGTCAGCTTCAGCTCAGAGCGCTGAATTACTTTGAGATTCGGCTTTGTCACCGGATGCCTGGCGACAAAGATGGTACAGCAGTCTTCAAACGGCAGGATGGAGGTCTCAAAGGTATCGATTTTTTTCGCCACTTCAACAATCTCCTGCTTGTCAAAACCGATCAGAGGACGAAAAACGGGCAGAGAGCATACCTCATTAGTGACGGCAAGACTCTGCATGGTCTGACTCGCCACCTGGCCGATGCTCTCGCCGGTAATCAGCGCCATGGAGCCGTCCATCCCGGCAAAACGCTCCGCAATCCGCATCATATAGCGGCGCATGATGATTGTCAGCTCATCGTGCGGACATTTCTCATAGATATAGAGCTGGATGTCCGTAAAATTCACTACATGCAGCCGGATTGGACCCGTATATTTCGCTACGATCTTCGCCAGATCTACGACCTTTTCCTTCGCTCGCTCGCTTGTATAAGGCGGCGCGTGAAAATAAACCGCATCGATTACCACACCGCGCTTGCCGATCATATAGCCTGCCACCGGACTGTCGATACCGCCGGACAACAGCAGCATTGCCCGTCCGCTTGTACCGACCGGCATCCCGCCCGGCCCCGGAATGATCTTCGAATAAATATAAATCATATCCCGGATCTCGACATGCAGAGTAATCTCAGGATTGTGCACATCCACGCGCAGCTGCGGGAAAGCATCCAGGATCCGTCCGCCCAGCTCACTGTTGACCTCCATGGACGGAATCGGATAGCTCTTTTTCGCACGGCGCGTCATGACCTTAAAGGTTGTGCAGGCCGAACTGTCATTATTCGAGTCCATCGCAGAATCAGCTGTGTCCGCGGCGCCGCAGGCCGCATCTTTGTTCTGCACCTCCACCGTTCCAGATGGCTGTATTGAGACTGGTTTCTGCGCAGGCGAAATCGCCCGTTCTGAGAGTGGTTTCCGCTCAGGTGAAACTGCCTGTTCTGAGGCTGATTTCTGCGCAGGGGATGTTTTCTGTACCGGCGCTATCTCCAGTGTCTTCGCCAGGAAACGGATCACATCATTTCCCAGCTCGTCAAGTCCCTTGTCTTCAACCTTCATGACCGGGCAAATTCCAACGATACCAAACACGCGCCCGAGCGCATCGACCGTCTCGTCGTAATCAAAATTCCCGCCGCAGTCAACATAAATCCGCCCCTGTTCGCGCATTACCGAAAACTCGCCGTCAATCTTTGAGAGGGCATGGCGGATCTGTTTTACAAGAGCTTCCTCAAATAGATGGCGGTTCTTGCCCTTGATCGCGATCTCGCCGTATTTTATCAAAAACGTGTCAAACATTGATTTTTCGTAACCTTTCTGAAAACCTGCTGCAATTCCGTGCATCTTCGCAAAATCTCATTGCAGGTCTTTTGCCATGACATTTTTTTATCATATGATCTTTGTATTATGAGATCTTTATATTTATGAGATTTTATTTTATGAGATCTTTTCGTCATAAGAAGCATCCTGTCAGTGTCTTTGGAATCTGCGCAGCATGGGCAGCAGCTCCCGCAGGGCTTCCAGAGTATAATCAATTTCTTCCTCTGTCGTAAAGCGGCTGAAGCTGAAGCGCAGGGTTGATTCCAGCTGGGATGGCGGCAGATGCATTTCCCGGAGCACCGTGCTGGCCGTCTGCTTTTTATTGGAGGAGCAGGCAGAGCCCGCAGAAACATAGATGCCGCGATCCTCCAGCGCATGGAGCAGTACCTCGCTGCGCACACCGACAAAGGACGCACTCACAATATGCGCCGCACTATTCTCGCTTTCTTCTGAATGAAGAATCACATCCTGCAGTTCAGACAGTCCTTTCATCAGCCGATTCTTCAAAAACAGCATCCGCTCATGATCCTGCTCCATGGTCGCAAACGCATCCGTGACTGCCTGGGCAAGGCCTGCCGCTCCCGGGACATTGTCCGTGCCGGAGCGCATACCCTTTTGCTGACCGCCTCCGAGAATCAGCGGCTGAAGCTTTACCTTTTCTCCAACGTACAGGAAACCGCTTCCTTTCGGGCCGTGAAGCTTATGCCCGCTCACAGAAAGCAGGTCGATTCCCATTCGTTTCGGGTAAATCGGATACTTTCCATATGCCTGTACCGCGTCTACGTGAAACAACGCGGCCGGATTCTTTTGTTTAATCAGACGGCCCGCCTCAGCAACCGGCTCGATGGTGCCAACCTCATTATTGACAAACATGATGGAGACCAGAATGGTTTCTTCACAGAGCGCGTTTTCCAGATCAGAAAGGCGGATTCTGCCCCTGGAATCTACGGGCAGATAAGTGACACGAAATCCCTGCTCTTCCAGAGCGTGCATCGGCATCAGCACCGCGGCATGCTCTACTGCGGTCGTAATCAGATGCATTCCGCGTCTTTTGTTAGCCGCTGCCGCACCCAGGATCGCCCAGTTGTCCGATTCCGTCCCTCCGGAGGTAAAAAAGATTTCTTTTTCACTTACCTTCAGCGTTTTCGCGATTTTTTCTCTCGCATCCTTCATATAATGCTCCGCTTCCACACCTTTTTTATGTTTGGAAGAAGGATTGCCATAGTCCTCCGTCATGGTCCGCACCACCACATCACGCACAGATTCTGTGACGCGCGTAGTCGCCGAATTATCCAGATATGCTTCCATATCCAATCTGCCTTTCTGCTAAATTTTCAGCCATTTGCTCTGCTTCCCGGATGAATCCCCAATGCCGCTAAAACCGTTTCTACACTGTAATTCTGGTAATCGCCGGTCATCGCATTTGTCTCCATAAACGTACATAAATGCAGGAACACTTGAACCTGTCCCTGCTTTCAAGCCAAAAGCAGGGGTTGGCCCATCCGACAGGTATGATTTTAAGCCTCATAATCCAGGCAGGAACGGTCGCACACATAAGGGCGCACATAGGTATTTGCGACCGCCACATGAGCCGGGTGGCTGCCGTAGACGGCCACATCCTGGACTTTTTCCATGGTCGTTACCAGAGCCATTTCATGAGTGCTTGACGGAATCGGTTCCTCTACAAATTTGACAGACAAAAGTCCCGGCACCTGACCAACCAGTGTCTGAAGATGTTCCGCCATGGAGGCCTTCAGCTCCGTTTTTTTTTCCTCCGGGATCTCCTTTTTGAAATTCCACATTACAATATGATAGACCATTTTTTCATCCTCCTTGAATTTTGCTCATTGCAAATTATGTCATAAGGTATTGGTAAAATCGGCGGTTCTACGCTTCGGTCAGCACTTAACAGTTCCGCGTGCCTGTGGCACGCGTTAAGAACCGACCGTTGCTGTTGCCGATGGCAGACGTTTAGCAACGACCGGAGCGGCAGCGGAGAACGAAGTTTAGATACCACTGGCATTCAGTGCCCTTATGGCTCGAACTGCCTGGCTCGTTACTTTGCGGAAATATAATCGCTGTGCGTTGTGTATTGCGAAAATACATCCGATACAATTGCTTCAACAAAAATACCTTATTTAGCAAAAATAATCAAGCCATTTCTGCTGGATTTCCTCTGTTCATGCTTCCATCATACGCATGATATTTCTCAGTGTATGCGGAACTATTACACAATCACTTATTTTGGTCCTTCTCCAGCAGATACATCAAAATTGACAGCACTGTCATCCCGGCCGTCTCCGTACGCAGAATCCGTCTGCCCAATGTGACCGGAAGAGCTCCCGCCTCCTGCGCAAGCCTTACCTCCTGCTCATCAAAACCACCCTCCGGGCCGATCAGGATAGCAATGGATTCTCCAGAACAGATCGCGCCAAAGGCCTGTCTTGTCGCATCCATCCCTCTGGCAAGCTCGTAGGGAATGAATTTCTGATCAAAGGTTTTCGCATAATTTACTGCTTCCTCAAACGGCATGACCGGCTTTACCGGAGGGATGACTGCCCGTTTTGCCTGCTTCGCCGCACTTTCAGCAATCGCGTTCCAGCGTCCGAGCTTTGTCTGCACCTTCTTTGCATCCAGCTTTACCACAGCGCGTTTGGTTGCCATTGGGACAATTTCACTCACACCGAGTTCCACAGCTTTCTGGATAATCAGTTCCATTTTATCTGCTTTCGGCAGCCCCTGAAACAATACAATTTTCGATGGCAGCTCTGTATCAGCCTCCTGCGACCAGAGAATCTTCGCGGTGACCGCTTCTTCGCCAACCTGGGTCACTTCGCAGCGGTAGGTCACCGCATCCTTATCGCTGACACTGATCTGCTCGCCAGGACAGATGCGCAGCACATTGCGAATATGATTCACATCACTGCCTGTGATGCAGATTTCCCGTTCCCGGATCTGTTCGGAATCCACAAAAAAATGATGCATTACATACCCCCCTGCTCTATAGTCAAGCATTCGCATTTATGTCCTGATCTGGTTTCCTTTCCCGTATCGTATCAACCCTGTTCTGTAATGCATATATCATAAGCCTGCGAACTGTCAAGCGTCAACGACACCCGATTATTAAACATTCACAGTTTTCGCGCCGTCACAGACACCCAGTCGTTCTGTCGGGTTACTTCGATCACTTCCAGACCGGCCTTTTTCACTGCTTCAACAACCACAGTTTCTTTTTCGTCGATAATCCCCGATGTGATATAAATCCCGCCAGCTTTAAGATGATTTACGACTACCGGTGTCAGCGGCAGGAGCACCTCTGCCAGAATATTAGCTACCACGATGTCGTATTTCTCATATCCGGCCGCATCCTGCACCTTTTGATCATCAATAATATTCCCAAGCAGGACCTGCATCGACCCATCCGGAATTTCGTTCGCCTCCAGATTTTCCCGTACAGCTGAAATCGCGCATGGGTCCAAGTCAGTGCCAAGAGCATGCTTTGCTCCCAGCTTCAGCGCAGCGATGGAAAGAATTCCGCTGCCGGTGCCCACGTCAAGCAGCTCGGTCTGACTCGTTACGTATTTTTTGATCTGGCGCAGGCATAGCTGAGTTGTCTCATGCATGCCGGTGCCAAATGCAGTCCCCGGATCAATATGAATGATCATCTTATCCTGATCTTCTTCTTTTACCTGCTCCCAGGACGGAATAATCAGAATGTCGTCCACGTAAAACTGGTGAAAAAATTCCTTCCAATTGTTGATCCAGTCCTTATCCTCTGTCTGGGACGCAGCGATTGTCCCTTCTCCGATGTCCAGGAACATCCGCAGATCCTCCAGCTCCTTCCGCACATTTGCAAGAATGGTCTCGGTATCCGCATCCTCTTCCAGATAAAAGGTCAGATAAGCAATGCCGTCGTCCGCCGGGCCGTCCGGGAGAATGTCGACGAACATCTGTCTTTTATCATCCTCGGAAAGAGGTACTTTGTCCTCAATTTCTACTCCCTCTATTCCTATTTCTGAAAGCGTGGCGATGACAATGTTCTCCGCCTCCGTGCGTGTCTTTATCGTAAATTTATTCCAGCGCATAGTTCCGATTTCCTCACGTCTCTCTTCTTAATCTTGTAAACGGCTTTTAGCTTACCACTATATGTGAAACATTTCAACAAAAAAATAAAGTGCATGAAAAACAGGGGAAGCATACGCTCCCCCCGCCATCTCACAAAGCTCTATTCGATTTTCACATAAATGCGCCTGCAGGCCTATCGTAAGCCCTGAGACCATCCTATCATCTTCCGCAGACAAAAAGTATGCAGGAAACAAACGAGACAACATTCATTTATTCCTCAAAGGTCTCCTTGAGCTTTTCCATAAAACCTCTTTTTTTCTTCTCAGTCCCTTTTTCCTGCGGTTTTTTCGATGAATCGCCCGGCTGTGCAAGGCTTCCGCCCATTGCAGCGTCAAATTCCCGGAGGGCCTGTTTTGCCTCCTCCGACAGCTTAGTCGGCACCTGCACGTTCAGTGTCACGTAATGATCCCCTCGTTTCTGATCTCTGCTGCGCAGGGAAGGCACGCCCTTGCCCTTGAAACGTACACGAGTTCCCGTCTGGGTACCTGGCTTTACCGTATATACGACATCTCCATCCACTGTACTGATCATCACATCTCCGCCCAGTGCCGCCTGAGCAAAAGAGATCGGTACTTCTGAGAAGATATCCGTATCCTGCCTGGTAAAGACGGCGTGTCTGCCCACTATTACCTCCACGAGAAGGTCGCCGCGCGGGCCGCCGTTTGACCCAGGCTCTCCCTTTTCGCGAATACGGATGCTCTGGCCATTGTCAATGCCGGCTGGAATCGACACTTTAATTTTCTTTCTGCTGGATGTATATCCACTGCCATAGCAGTTCGGACACTTTTCTTTAATAATCTTACCGGTACCGCGGCAGTCCGGACAGGTTTGCACATTTTGCACTGTCCCGAACAGTGACTGCTGGGAAAATACTACCTGGCCACGGCCGCCGCATTTCTTACAGGTCTCCGGAGATGTACCCGGCTTCGCCCCGGTACCATGGCAGGAGGTACATTCATCCTTCAGGTTCAGCTCCAGCTCTTTTTCGCAGCCGAAAACGGCCTCTTCAAAAGTAATCCGTATGCTCGAGCGGACATTCGCGCCCTGCATAGGACCAGCAGAACCGCGCCGTCTGCCTCCTCCGCCGCCGAAAAGATCGCCGAAGATATCCCCAAAGATATCTCCCATATCTCCAAAATTGAACCCATCAAAATCAAAGCCGCCCGCTCCTCCGGCACCGCCTTCAAATGCTGCATGGCCAAACTGGTCATACTGACGGCGTTTTTCCGGGTCACTTAAAACGGCATATGCTTCTGACGCCTCCTTAAATTTTTGCTCAGCCTCGGCATCGCCCGGATTCATATCCGGATGATATTTTTTTGCAAGTACACGGTAAGCTTTTTTTAATTCAGCGTCATCCGCAGTCTTGCTCACACCGAGGACCTCATAATAATCTCTTTTATCTGCCATAATAAACTCCTCACCTTAGAATGCCCCTGAAGAGAGCATCCCTCCAGGGGTATCCAGGATTATTTCATACTAGTTTCTAAAAGACGGACTAAACAGGATTATACTTCGCGGTAATCTCCGTCTACGACGTCATCATCATCGCCTGCAGAGCTGCTGCCTGTACTCTGACCGCCCATGTTCGGGCCGGCTCCCATGTTCGGATCAGCACCAGCTGCGCCCTGCGCCTGCTCATATACCTTCGCGAACAGCTTCTGCGCACTCTCCATCAGCTTTTCCTTACCTGCCTTCAGGTCTGCAATCTGCGCATCTGTCATATCTTCCGGATTGGTCTGTGCGATCAGATCCTTCAGAGACTTCAGATCAGCCTCTACCGCAGCCTTGTCTGCCGGATCTACCTTGTCTCCTACTTCTTCGAGAGCCTTCTCGGTCTGGAAGACCATCGCGTCCGCGTCATTTCTGGTATCGATCGCGTCTTTCTTCTTCTTATCCTGCGCTTCATACTCAGCAGCTTCCTTTACTGCACGGTCGATCTCATCGTCTGACATATTCGAACCGGAAGTGATCGTAATGTGCTGCTCTTTTCCGGTACCAAGATCCTTCGCGGATACATTCACGATGCCGTTTGCATCGATATCAAAGGTAACCTCGATCTGCGGTACGCCTCTTCTTGCAGGCGGAATCCCATCCAGACGGAACTGCCCGAGGGACTTGTTGTCCTTCGCAAACTGGCGCTCGCCCTGTACAACATGGATATCTACAGCGGTCTGATTGTCAGCAGCGGTAGAGAATACCTGGCTCTTCTTGGTCGGGATCGTTGTATTGCGCTCGATCAGCTTCGTCGCTACGCCGCCAAGGGTCTCGATCGACAGAGACAGCGGAGTCACATCCAGAAGAAGGATATCGCCAGCACCGGCATCGCCGGCCAGCTTGCCGCCCTGGATCGAAGCACCCAGTGCCACGCACTCATCCGGGTTCAGGCTCTTGTTCGGCTCATGGCCGGTGAGCTGCTTTACCTTATCCTGTACAGCCGGGATACGGGTAGAACCGCCAACCAACAGCACCTTGGAAAGCTCGCTTGCGGAGAGTCCGGCATCCTTCAGTGCGTTCTGTACCGGAATGACCGTTGCTTCTACCAGATCATGAGTCAGCTCATCGAATTTCGCTCTGGTCAGATCCATCTCGAAATGCTTCGGACCAGTCTCATTTGCTGTGATGAACGGAAGGTTGATATTCGTCGTGGTGGAGGAGGAAAGCTCCTTCTTCGCCTTCTCTGCCGCCTCTTTCAGTCTCTGCAGAGCCATCTTGTCGCCGGAGAGGTCAATGCCTTCCTTGGACTTGAAGTCCGCGATCATATAGTCAACAATCTTTTTATCAAAGTCATCGCCGCCCAGACGGTTGTTACCGTTAGTAGCAAGTACCTCAATCACGCCTTCGCCGATCTCAATGATGGAGACATCAAAGGTACCGCCGCCCAGGTCATAGACCATAATCTTCTGCTCATTTTCATTATCAAGGCCATACGCAAGCGCGGCTGCTGTCGGCTCGTTGATGATACGCTTTACATCCAGGCCTGCGATCTTGCCTGCGTCCTTCGTCGCCTGGCGCTGTGCGTCATTGAAGTAAGCCGGAACTGTGATAACCGCCTCCGTCACCTTTTCACCCAGATAATTCTCAGCGTCTGCCTTCAGCTTCTGCAGGATCATTGCAGAAATCTCCTGCGGTGAATATTTCTTGCCGTCAATC
>JAJQFO010000288.1 GCA_021201095.1 Lachnospiraceae bacterium | reverse complement strand
ATTATGACATGCAGACGGTCAGCAGCGTTGTGCGTTCCGTCTCCGGGACAGAGGATGCGACCGGGGAGATGCGGCTGAGCTTTGTCATGCCAGACCGGGATGTTTTCATCAGCTTTAATTTTACAGACGTTGCTGTGGAATCAGAGACACAGACAGAAATGGAAACAGAGAGCGAAACAGAGGAAGCCTCTCCCTATGGACTTACTCTGCATGGCCTCACGGATGAAGTGCAGAGCAGCTATAACGGAATGTTCGATGAACAGAAATTCCTTCAGGCGCTTGGTGACGCTCTTCAGATCGACTCGGAAGAGAGTGAGTACCGGAATGTGACGGATGTCTATTTCGGTGAGACCGTTGAGACGGAAGATTCTGATACGCCGAAAGTCTGCTATGAAATATATTTTAATGGGTATGAGACCTGGTCGCTGCTTTCTACTTACTACGTAACAGAAGATTCCTATGTTTTCACAGAGAAGACGAGTGAAACAGAAGCAGAGACGGAAGCCGGAGACGACAATATTACTATTACAGATTCAAACGCGACAGATACTATGGCCTCAACCGGAACTTCCGGAAGTACGAGCGCGAGTGGAAGTTCAAGCGGGTCGAGTAGCTCCAGCAGCGTCAGCACAGGAGAAACGACTACAACAACGACCAGCATGGATATACTTTCCGTCTCGACTGTATTTCTGAGCTTTGTCGGCGACGAGAACGCTTTTTATCAGGCTGCGTTTGATTATGTTCTGAGCAAAGGCTATACCGGCAGCATTACAGGAACGATGTCATCTTACGAAATTGACCCGGAGAATCAGACAGCTACAATCCGGATCATGCTCAGCTCTGGCGGGACAATCACAGGAACTTACAACAAGTCTGCGAATACGTACAGCTTTTCCGGGCTGTGATGGGAGGTTCATATGAGTAAAAGAAAAAAAGCGGGCGGCAGAAAACGGCTGCCCGAAAAGAATCAGAGTGTGCCTGCGGAACCAACAAAGAACGAATCTGTATGGGCAGATCATGAGGACATCATCAATGATTTTCTGGAATATGACAGCCGGAACAGCAATAATACGGAAAATGAAAATCGGCAGAAAGCAGAACTGAACAGGGAATTGTTGGAAGATGAAGTTAAAGTAAATGTACCCTGTGATCATGAAACCATGGGCAATGAGACTTGTACGGATGGCATTCCGGAAGATGAAAAAATGCTGGAACCGGATGAAATCATCCAGAGCATGGATACGGCTGACGAAGAGCAGTTTGCTGAATCGGAGACAGAGGCCGCTGCCCTTGCGGAAACCGGGAGCGAAGAAAATGGCCATGAGCAGAACAGTAAACACTTTTTATATCAGTGGAGACAGTGGCTGATAGGGGTGATTCTGATTTTTCTTGCGGCATTGTATCTGCTCAATAACAGTTCCGGGAATACTGAGACGAATTTGCCCCAGGAGACGGAAGCGGCAATCACTGAATCAGAATCTGAAACAGCTTCGTCAACCCCAACCGTCCGGGTGACCGGGGTGAGTGATGCGGATGGTTTGGATATTTCTACAGCTGGGGAGAATGGCACAACCACTGAGGAAAATCAAAGTGAAGTGGAAAACCTAAGTGGAACATCTTCTGACGCAGAAAACGAAACTGAGACAGAGGATTGGAAGCAGACTATTTTCGGAGATTCAGAAAATTCAATTCTGTCGTCCATAAAGGTATCTGGCCTGACAGAAGAGCAGAAAGAAAAATCCGGATACCGGGAATCAGATTTTCTTATGGCTCTGTCAGCATTTTTGACGGACAATGATCTGAGCGGAGTGACAGAGATAACATTTGAAAATGAGATTCCGTGTTCTTCGGAGGGAGCATTTGCATTCAGCGTGAGCATGGAAGATTCAGAAAATCAGTTTATCGTTATCATGTATCCGGATTATCCTGGCCAGTATATTTTGCTGCTTGAGGATACAAAGGAAGTTGCGGAAGAATCTGATGCAATGGAAAAAGCGAAAACACAGAATGAAAGCGAAGCGGATGAACAGACGCAGGATACGATTGAAATCCAGAGCGGACAAAGTTCCTCAGAGACAGAGCGAAGCTATGATGCCACGACACTTTCCGTGACAAGGATTCCAACGACACTGCTGAACTATCTTGCAAATCGCTATGAGCTGCAGTACACGCTCTATGATTATTTGTACCGGAACGGCTACAGTGATGTCACTGCTGCTGCGGTCAGCTCGTATGAGATTGACGCTGACACGCGGACGGCAACGATTACGTTCACTCTGTCCGATGGAAGCAGCCTGATCGGAATTTACAACCGGGACGAAAATTCCTATTCGTACCAGTAGAAATTGGGAATCTTCTGATTGCAGTCCGATGAAAATCTGCTATAATGAAGGTGTCACAGGAAATCAGGAGAAAAGCTTTATGAAAAGAGACAACACGAAGCCAGACGTAAGGCTGAAAGAATTTTGGCGCGATAATAACCGTTTTGCAGATCTTTTCAATGCAGTGCTGTTTGAAGGGCAGGAGGTTCTGAAACCGGATGCATTGGAAGAGGCAGACACGGACATGTCCGGAGTCATTCAGCTAAAACAGTATGAGGAATCCCTTGTACGTGCGAGGGATGTGGTCAAGAAGACAGCATATGGTGCGGATTTTGTGATCTGGGGAATCGAAAACCAGCAGCGCATTCATTATGCATCCCCACTTCGGACTCTCTTATATGATGGCATGGGATATCTGAAAGAATACAATGAGATTACCAGGCATCGCAAGGAGGATTCAGAACCAAAAACAAAAGATGAGTTTCTTTCGAAGATGCGTAAGGAAGACAGGTTACACCCGATTTTTTCAATTACGGTATACTACGGAGAAAAGGAATGGGACGGACCGCTTTGTCTCAGAGATATGATTGTCGATATGCCGGAACCAATGGCGAGGCTCTTTTCGGATTACAAGATGAATCTTGTCCAGGTTCGCGACAGCGGCAAATATACTTTCAATAATGAAGATGTAAAAACTGTATTCGATGTTTCCAGAGAATTTTTTGAAGGGAATATTGAAGAAGTAAAGAAGAAGTATAAGGATAAAGAACTCCAACCTGAACTGGTTGCGGTTATTGGGAAAATCACAGAATCAACGTTTCTTATGCAGAAGGGTAAGCGTGGAAGGAGGCCGATAAATTTGTGTACAGCTTTGGAATCTTGGGAATTAAAGGAATTTAAAAAAGGCGAGAAGCAGGGGATTGAAAAAGGCGAAAAGCAGGGGATTGACTTGGGAATCATGCAACGTGATCGCGAGCTGATTCATAAGTGGACGGCTCTTGGCTATAAAACGCCTGAGATCGCTGACCTGTTGGGATTCACGGAAGAAGAAGTACGCAGAGTTCAGGCTGAGAAATAGCCTGGCAATCATTTGATGAAATCAATCAATATCTTCACAAAAACCGTCTTGTTTACACAGGGCGGTTTTTGTTTGCCCATTTATCGAAGATTGAATTTAAAATCAGGAAGGGTTACGCTGATGGAGCAAATTATTGAGGCCGGCGGAAATGGCGTTCAGGTAAAGGACGGTGATGCTGCGGAAACAGTTCGCTGCCTGCAGGCAGTGGTGCTGTTGGAAAAACTGCTCGGAGAAAAAATTCCCAGCTGCCGGTTTGAAGCAGGAAGGCTCGCGGGTGGGAAGAAAAAGCAGAAGCAGATTGAAAAGAGGATAGCAGGGCTTCATAGCTGGGTGCGGTTTTTGCAGATTACAGAAGAAGAACTGCTTATCCTCACACCGTCACTGAAAGCACTGGAAGAGGAAGTCAAACCGCTTACGCCGGGTGAAATCATTACTGTTTGCCGGGGAACATCGTTGTGTAAATAAGATGGTTATGATAGGATTGCAGAAAATGAATTCGACGAAAGGGGAAGATAGTTGTGAGCAATCCTGATATTTACCAGCTTGTACCAGACGATACCATAAGAGAAGAATATGGGAAATTTGATTTTACGCGCCTGCCAGAAATGAAAAAGGAACTGGAAGAATTTCTGGCGGCGCGGAAGAACTACATGGAAAATCATAATAATGATAACCTGTACGAGATGCAGAGAACTTTTCTGTATCTTGATGGAGATACCAAGTTGGCATCGCATATGAAAATTATGACGGAAGCTGATTTTTTTCGATTACGGGATTTGCTTCGCCAGGGAGTAAGATGAAGGATACAGAGTAAAACGTAGCATACAGAATGATTTTTACAGAGCCGAAAAATCGGCTCTTTTTTTGACCCTGTAACATGTTTTTTCATCGTAATATTCGCATA
>JAJQFO010000027.1 GCA_021201095.1 Lachnospiraceae bacterium | reverse complement strand
CCAACGACATCGAGCGGGCGACTGACATGGCGAGAAAAATGGTCAGCCAGTACGGTATGAGCAGCCGCTTTGGTTCCAGGGGGCTGCAGAAAACGCAGGA
This sequence comes from Lachnospiraceae bacterium, assembly GCA_021201095.1. Taxonomy (GTDB): domain Bacteria; phylum Bacillota; class Clostridia; order Lachnospirales; family Lachnospiraceae; genus Choladousia. The sequence goes on along the minus strand of JAJQFO010000027.1, from coordinate 4,213 downwards.
ACAATATCTGGATGGGAGAGACGTTTCGACCTGTTCGGAGCAGACTGGTGCGGAAGCAGACGAAGAAGTACGCAAGCTTATTGACCAGTGCCAGCATGAAGCGGTCCGTCTCCTGGAGGAGAACCGAAGCGCATTGGAGCTGATTGCGGCACGCCTGCTGGAAAAAGAGAGCATCAGCGGAGAAGAATTCATGGAGTTGCTGAAAGGTATTTAAAAAGAAAGCCTGAAACAAATGAGAACAGAATGCAAAAATAAAATTTACCCGATTGTGACGGCGGTAATATATGGCTTTTTCATGCTTATTTCATTTGCACTGATCTGGAAATATCCGGCTGCAGTGGTGCTTCTTGCAGTTTACCTGATCTATGGCTTATGCTGTTTCGGGCTTTATGATTATGTAAAACGAAAATTTGAAGGAAAAGAAAAATCGCTGACGATTTCTGTAAGATGCATTTTTCTCGCTGCACTTACGGATTGTTATGGGCTTGCAGCGGGAGAGGACAGTTATCTCTTTTTCGATATTCTTAGCAGTATAGATGGCATTGCGATGCTGGCAGATCTTGTGGCGAAGGTTCGGGTTATCATTGCCATATGGAAAGAAAAAGCGGGAAAGCCTGCTGCAGAAAAGAGAATTCCCGCCTTTTTCCGCAGTCCGGTGCTTTATATCACGCTATATATATTTCTGGGGGCTTTTTTGCCGTTTGTGATTCAGCCGCGGATCAGCGAGAGCACGGTTAAAGATGTAGAAGCGACCTCTTTTTACGGCGATGAGGATTCAGGCGAACGGGCTGCCGTTCTTTCAGATAATGGAGAAGCGCTGGAGGAACGCATCCGTCTGATTTCGCAGGCGCAGGAGGAAATCATTCTGTCTACGTTTGAAATTGACGCGGATACCAGCGGCAGGATGGTGATGTCAGCGCTGATGGAAGCGGCAGAGCGGGGTGTGAACGTATATATTCTCGTAGATGGTTTCTCTTATATCAAGAGTATGTGGGGAAATCCGTATTTTCTGGCGCTTGCGCAGATGGAGCATGTGGAGATCCGGATTTACAATCCGGTTCGTCCGTGGATGCCGTGGACTTTTATGGGACGGATGCATGATAAATACCTGATCGTGGATGACCTGGGATATATTTTGGGCGGCCGTAATACATATGATTACTTTCTGGGGGATCAGGAAGGACGTAAGAATTATGACTGGGACATTCTTGTCTACAGTGCCGATGCCGGGGATGACAATTCACTGGAACAGGTGCGCGATTATTTTTGGTCTGTGTGGGAGCAGCCCGTATGCAGAACACTTGCGGACAATCATTTCTGGGAAAAGCTGCCTCCGGTCATTTCGGCCAAAGAGGAGCTACGGGATGTATATGAGGAGATGACGGAAGAGTATGGGGACTGGTTTTTAGAAGAAGACTACGAAAGAGTGACCGTGCCGGTCAACCATATAGAATTGGTGTCCAACCCGACTCATATTTATTCCAAGGAACCGGTAGTGTTCTATACTATCACAGAGCTGATGCTGCAGGCGGAGGAAGAGGTGGTTTTTCATACACCATACATCATCTGCAATGACTGGATGCTGGAACGTCTGGAGGAAATCTGCGGAGAAGTGGACAGTGTCACGATGATGACCAATTCTGTTGCGAATGATGGAAACCCATTCGGCGCTTCGGATTACTATTTAAATAAGGAAGAGATTCTTGAGACAGGCGTGGAAATACTGGAATATGACGGAGGCATTTCCTATCATGGAAAGTGCTTTGTGATCGATGACCGGCTATCCGGGATTGGCTCTTTTAACTGGGACATGCGGAGCACCTATGTAGATACAGAACTAATGCTGGTGGTAGACAGTGAAGAACTAAACGCGCAGCTGCGGACCAAAATGCAGGAGTACGAGGAGGATGCACTGAAGGTGATTGATGTTGATACATCGATTGCACCGGAAGGAAAAGCAGCACAGGAAGTCAGCGATGGGAAAAACCGGCTCCTGCAGATTCTGAAATACTTCAATTGGGGAAGGTTTATTATGTGACGGAGGATTGGTTCAATAACATTTTGAAGGGACGGTGAGACATGAGGCTTAATCCAAAGCTGAAGGAAAAAATCATGGAGTCGCTTTCGGCGGCTTTGTCGGTGACTGGAATTGTGCTGGCATTAAGTGTTTTTGTTGTGCCGCCTGGTCTGGGAATGACAGAGGTTTTTTCGGGTCGGTGCGGTGCTGCTTGGACGACTGCCGTCTATTCCGAATATCCGTGGAACCGACGCCGTGTTCGTACAAGTCAAGATGTTCTACGAGATTATAAGACTGGACATTTTCAAAACGGCTGCTAATTTTACGGATTAATCATTTGGAGTGGCTGGCCGGATGTTTTTTCGCGGACCGGCCAGTATTCCCAACGCGATTCCTGTCACTAACCCGCCCAGCACATCCGTGGGATAGTGAATGCCGACATAAAGCCTTGAAAAAGCAATTAAAGAAGCGAGAACCAACAGTAGTATCCCATATTTTCGCGGAACCTGTCTGCAAATAGCAACGGCGGAGGCAAAGCTGGCACCCGTATGTCCGGAAGGAAAGGAAGCATCTGTTGCCGGTTGGATGAGGCACGTAAGACCTTCTATTACTTCATAGGGCCGTATGCGGTTAAACAGATTCTTCAGCAGCAGATTGTTAATCAGAAAGGAGCCAAGAAGCGCGCATGCGGAACAGATTCCTGCAGTTCTCGTCTTTTTTATACTAAGCAGTATGACAGTAAGGATAATCCAGAATATTCCTTTATCTCCAAGATGCGTAATGGCTATAAATATTGGATCTAGAATGGGATTCCGTATGTAATCCTGTATATAAAGCAAAATAGTTTCTTCCATATCCATTCTTAACCTTTCCAGAAGCTAAAAATCTCCAGAGAATCCTTTGATCTGAAGGATTTACTGTGTGCTTTTTATCGACCCGGATCGCTAGAAATCAGGTTCAGAATTCTCAAACTTGCATTGCGTTAGCAAGCTTATTTCCTGCTTGATTAGAACCGGCATAAGAATCAGCCGACTTTCTTTTTGACTTGTCTCAGGGATTGTAGCACAAATGAAAAATGCTTGCAATACGATCGTTTGGTTCACATTACCGGAATAATCTGGATTGTCTCTATTGCCTACGCAGACAGCACTATTATGAATGACCTGCCAGAAAACAGCAGACCAGAAAAATCATATACATGGTTTCAACCGTTAAATCATAATAGCAGAAACACCGGGAATTATATCATTGAAGCAGGAGAAATGCAGGATATAGAATTTCAGGATAGATGGTTACGGGAGAATGATAAAAGAATCCCCTTTTTTAGCATAACAGAAGTAGAAAAAGAATGAATATCCAATCTCATGAGAGTAACAGACGAAATAGTACAAATTCAGAGAAATTATCTCGCTGTTTAAAGAAGATTTTAGAAAAATTAGATTTCTTTTATGATTTTCACAAAATACACTGAAAGTTTTATGAATTATGTCACAGGATAACCATATTTTGGATTTATTGTTTTTTCCATCAACAAAGAAAGGATGGCAAACAATTATGAAGAAAAATAACTGGCGATTATCTTAAGAATGCGGACAATGAGGAAACTGATGCTGAGAGCATAGATACAGAGTATATAGAAAGTGTAGAGACAGAAGAAATTGATACTTCTGATTTGCAAATAGGCGACATAATTACATTTACAATGAATGAGGATGGCGCCATTGACACCCTAACCTTGATCAGCGCGGCTTCTGATGAAGAAGCTGATGCAGAGGAAAGTGCCGACACGGCAGAAGAAAAAGCCGATGATGTTGAGAGTGACGGCGAAGCCTGATAGTGTGTCTAAGATATAAAATGAAAAGATAATGAATGTAGTTGAAGGATAAGCATAAGTTGCTATTGCTGCATATATATTTTGGGGAGTAGGAATTGCGGTTATAGTTATATTGCCATAATGGTAATTGCATTTTCTGTGTGTGGTCATTGCCGGGAGTCGGTGGTCACACACTTTTTTGTTGTATTTTCCTGAGTATTTACGCTTATCGTAAGAAAATACTATGATCAGCAGTGTAGTAATGACACATTACACCTTCAGTAATTACAACAGAGTTACCGATAACAGGTATCAAATAAGTAACAATGGGGAGAATAAATCAAGATAGAGGTAGATTGCTGCCAGCCAGACGCCAGACGCAG
>JAJQFO010000089.1 GCA_021201095.1 Lachnospiraceae bacterium | reverse complement strand
ACTGGTTTCTCCGCCTTCATTTGTGCTAATAAATGGGGGCGGGAACTAAAGATAACGCGCTTTGTTATTCAGATAAATGTTTTCCAGTTCAGCCTCCACATAATGCCCCCGCACAGGGCGAAGGCCGCTGTAGTTCGTCTCATCATAAATACCATAATAATGGAATGGAACCAGCACACCTCTGTTTACCGCACTTTTCAGGGATAATTCGTACAGAACATTATAATCGCAAAGCTCGTAAATATCCCGTCCGTCCATCCGGTCAGGGGTTGCCGTCAGTCCCAGCAGAAACTGCGGGTGAAAATAATTCAGGATCCTCTTATAGCAATCGTTGGCTGCGTGGTGAAATTCGTCAACCACCAGGTACTCGAAATAATCCGGCGCAAAATAATTCTGATTCAGGTATTGAGAGCGGCCAAGCGTTGCCACTGAAGCAAAAATGACTGGTTTATCTGTCTCTTTAGAGTCTCCGTTAAAGAAACCATAATCGTCCGACTGGCGTACATTCCGAAAGGACTGCGCAGCCTGCAGCAGAATTTCCTGTCTGTGCGCCACAAACAGGACGCGTTGGTATGGTTTTGAATCAAACGCCGCCAGATAGGTCTTGCCTCCGCCGGTAGCTACATGGATCAGCGCTTTTTTGGCGCCCTCCGCGCGGCTGGCTTTTAAAGCATACAAAGCTTCAATCTGCGCTCCTCTGGGCTGAAAAACAGAAGAAACAGTGCCGGCACCGTTATCAATATCTTTATCAGTTTCCTCTTCTTCATACCGTTCCAGATCCTTCGCAACAGCGGGACGTCTCCAGGATCGTGCATACCTTTTTAGTTCCGCGTCATCTATAATAATCGAATGATGGTAAAACAGATCTTCAAATGTATTGTAAAATCTATGGAAGCCTTTTTCATTTTCAGTGCTGGTAAATCTGTAATTCCACTCGATTCCGGAAGTCAGTGCGCTCCTCGACAGATTCGACGAACCGATGTATATCTCGTTCTGCCGTTTCCCATGAAAGATATACGCCTTTGGATGAAAGGAGCGCTTCTTTTCGTTATAAAAACGAAGATCAATCCGATCTCCCAGTTCACCCTTTAACAGATACAATGCCGCAGGCTGCGTGATCCCAAGATAGTTTCCCGTGAGCACACGAATCCTCGCTCCCCGCTTCAAAGCACCTTCCAGATCACGTAGAATCATCCTCACACCCGATTCCATCAGAAAAGAAACGATAATATCGATCTGCTCCGCGTGAGCAATACTAAGCTTCAGCTGATAATACAAAAACCGCTCCGCATAACGGTCTCCCGTTATGACATCTGTACTTTCAATATGAATGGGTTCTTCCGCTATTATTTCTTCTGCAAAATCAGGTTCAGCCATTTTTCTTCTCCTCTGCCCGGGCGAATATCTGAGGTCATCCACATCCTGCAAATCGTAAATACGTTTCGTTCCTGCAGCAGTTCCTCTATCCGCTGTTCATTCATATCGTTAAAGTATCGTCCGTTCCTCATGCCTTCATACGAGCCATATTTAAACGAAGCATATACAATTCCATCCGTTTTTAGTGCTGCTGCCATTTTGATCAGGACTGATTTTAACTCTTCCGACGAAAGATGCAGGATCGAAGAACACGCCCATATTCCATCATAGCAGTTCTGACAATCCAGATCCTGAAAAAGCATCTGCTTTACCGGGATGCCAGTATACTCCGACGCCACACGACAGAGTTCCGGGGAGCCGTCAATAGCGGTAACCTGACAACCATGCTCCAGAAAATACTTCGTGTCCCGTCCGGCACCGCAGCCAAAGTCGAGAATGGAGGCCTGCGGCGGAAGATACTCAAGAAAAGTATTCTGCGTTTCATAAAACTCCAAAGTCTGAGTGGTGGAAGTAAAGGCGGCAGCGTTTTTATTGTAGTATTCGAGTGTTTGTGTTGTAGTTGTGCTATTCATCCGATGTAATTTTCCTCATCTTCTCAAATTATCGTCCTAAGCTTTCCTCGAATAATGCATTTCTTATCTATTGCATGTGCGTACTTTCACAGTAAGTATAGACGAAGGCCGCGCCTTGCGCAAAGCGCAACTTTAAATGTACGGCTCTCATATTTATCCACAAATCGAAGATTCAACGTAAAACATATATTGTAGTATAAGTCAAGAATCGTCACAATTCAACAAATTTTGTATCAAAAATCCATATTTTTCGTTAATATTTCTTTCCGCCCTTCTCGTAAATCCGCCCGTACCAAAAAAGGAATCAGGAAAGAAATGCTTTTTTCTTTAACCTGATTCCATTATGACACGTGAATTGTCCAATAAAAAGGTCTTGCAGTTCGAACTGACGTTCCCGGGTTACAGTTCAGTGGCCAGCCAAATCGTCCTCTAAAACAGCCTTCTCATAACCACAGCAATTCCAAAAAAGTCTTTAAAATGGCGCTTTTTTCGCATATTCCTCCTTGCATTTTATATGGTTGTTTCCATGATAACCTGCCGGTTTTCCTGCCGAACCGTCACTGGATTCCCGTTTCTGTTTCTTTACATGAAAATTTCGTTTTGCATCCTGTCCCAAATTTTGAAAAATTGAATTTGTAAAGCGTCACCTCATAATAAAAAGCGCCAAGCAGCACCCGGTTCAGAGGCGCAAGGTATCTGCGTCCACCTCGTTTCTCCTGAGTATCATCAGGTTTTGAAATCACAGATTGTGATCTCAAAAAATCATACTCTTCCTTACTTAGTTAAAACCTAAAGTTGTCCGGAAACCTTGCAATATTTCTTTTTACCGCCTGATTAAAAATCCTTGTTTCCACCTGATACAGCATTGCCAGATCACTGTCTAACATAACCTGCTGACCACGGACAACATAAATCAGACTACGTATATCGCTCTGCGTCGGTTCGGCAACAGCAATATCTGTTTTATCATTTGTAATAATTTCATTCTTTTCTGCTGCCATTGATTTTTCCTCCTGTAATATTACTTCGGTGCTTTTTAGAGTATAGCATAAAGTGCTAAATTACGACAGCATTAGTCCTTTTTCTGCTCTATTTTCTTCCATTTTTCCAATAGTCAGGATTCCCGCATTTTCATCCGTCAGCTCTCACATAAAGACATTTCGAACTCGCTCAATTTTGAGCAAGTTCGAAGTGTCTTTGCTTATCCGCTTCAGGATTTGATAAGATCCCACAGAATGGCTTTCAGCACCACAAAATGTAGTATAAGTCAAGAATCGTCACAATTCAACAAATTTTGTATCAAAAATCCATATTTTTCGTTAATATTTCTTTCCGCCCTTTTCGTAAATCCGCCCGTACCAAAAAGGAATCAGGAAAGAATTGTTTTCTTTAACCTGATTCCATTATGGCACGTGAATTGTTCAATAAAAAGATTTTGCCATTCTAACTGACGTTCATTTTTTGGCCTTTTCGTATTGTTTTGACAGATGATTTCAGTCCTATGCATTTATGAAATTTTTGATTGCACTACAAAACTCCTTCGCTTTCTCGTACTGCTCTACCACATCATTCTTCGCAACAATGTAATAATCAGAATAGTCGGCATTGTTCCTAATCTGAAAAGCTTCAACGAGGTATTTTGAATATTTCACATCCAATCTCCGCGATTTGATATATTCTTTCTGAAAATACGAAATGACTCCTGCATGTTTTGAAAAATCCTTTCCCTCCAACGCAAGCAATGCCCTCGTTGCCGCGAACATGGCGTAATAAGACCGTCCAATGGAGTCCTTAAAAAACCCTGCATCCAGTAGAAGTTTTGATGCTCTCAGGTGTTCTTCCGCTGATTCCATTCGATAATTTGATAAGTTTTTTCTGTTCTGTTCATCCATTGACAACCACCCCTTCCAGTTCGATATTTCTGTAATATGGAAGGTCATCTTTCAATTCTTCGTATTCATCATACGGAATCACTGTAGGCGAAACAATGATACCATATTCTAAACCCAGATCATGAGAAGTGTCCCAGACTTTTTTTAGCTCATCCTGCAATTCGCGCCGCGACCCCCTTACAATAGCAGCAACATCAATATCCGAATCTTCTCGGTAGTCTCCCCTCGCATAGGAACCGTAAAGAATAATCCTCTGGAGATTACTCCCATAGGTCTTCCGATACGACTTTGCCAGTTCATCTAAAATTGTGCTTAATTCTGATCGTGTACACATAATATCACCGCCTTTGCAACAAATACGCACAATACCCCCATTGCGCCTTTAGCTTACCACAAAGCGCGTGTCCAATCAAGCACCACTTCGAAAAACTGATATGTAATGACTTTTGTCAAGACACAAATTTGATGTTTTTGTAACA
>JAJQFO010000032.1:11388-20243 GCA_021201095.1 Lachnospiraceae bacterium | reverse complement strand
CTCCAAGTATTGATGTAATAGAATCGAGAATTAAATATACCGCATCGCGTAAGCCAGAAACATCAGTACCCCCGCCATGATCAAAATGACTCCGATCACGTTGAGCGCGATCGAACGGTAACGCATTTTCTCCTCGCGCAGCACTTTATATTTCTCAGGATTTTCAGAGTCGTAGCAGAGCCGGACCCGCTGCCCCAGCTTATAGGGGCATGGGTAGGCATCCTCGCTGTCAACGACCTTGACCAGCTTCCCTTCGGCAAAATACTGGAACACAGCCGCCTGACGGTTGCGGTACCGGGACTCAGCGTTCCGATCCCGTTCTACCGAAATAATGTCCACCACTTTTGCCTCCGTATACCCTTCATACGGTCTCCTGTATGCACTGTAAGTCTTTACGATCAGGCCGGCGATGTCCGCGATTAATCCAAGAACGACCAGCACGGCCCCTTTTATCCATAAATTTCCTGACACAAATAGCCCCCTTCTGGATGAAGTCACCCAGCTTCAAAGTATTCTTCCCCGGCCTGTATGTCCTTCTCCATCTGTGCTTTCAATTCGTCTACGGTCTCGAATTTCTGCTCAGGGCGGCGGAACGCGCGCAGCAGTACCTTTACCTTCCGCCCGTACAGATTCTCGTGTATCCCGTAGAGGTAGGTCTCAACACCGAGAAAGCTGCCGTCCACGGTCGGTTTGTAGCCGATGTTTGTGATACCGTGGAGGATCCGGGGAATCCCGCTCTCAGATTGTGAGCAATCATTTTTTAAACGAGTATCCGTAAATGCAGTACCGCTCATCTGATTTGCGGCTGTGTTTGATGCCTCCTGATTTCCGGCAGCATTCGATGCGTAATTCCCACTTTGCCCTTGCGCTTCAATATCTTCAAATATTACCACGTCACTGTAATAAACCCCCGGCGGCGGCAGCAGCTTGTACGGTTCCGGCCGCAGATTGATGGTCGGCATTCCGATCCTTCTGCCAAGCTGATGCCCATGCAAAATGGTGCCCTCCACCGGATAAAAATCTCCCATCAGGGTGCGCACCAGCTCCATATCCGCCCCGGAAAGGGCCTCCCGGATGTAGGTGCTGCTGATCTCGCGCTCTTTGTAGCGCTCCTTTTCGATCACCTGCAGGGTATAGCCGTATTTTTCCTGCATGGAGCGCAGAAATTCGACATCGCCCTTTCTCTGGTAGCCGAAGCGAAAGTCCGTGCCGACCACAATCCATCTGGCGTGCAGCTGCGCACACAGGACGTCCGCGATAAAGCGCTCCGGCTCCATGCTCAGAATCTCCGGCACAAACGGACAACGGATCAGGCAGTCCACCCCATAGGCTTCCAGCATGTGCCGTTTCTCCTCAGAGGTAAACAAAGAGGTCTGATTTTCCGGAGCGATGGCAAAAACGATGCCATAGTACCCTTCCGACTGCAAGCGCAAAATCTCATCCAGCAGCTTCTGATGCCCCCGGTGCAGTCCGTCAAACTTCCCCAGAGTTATCGCAGTGCCCTGCCGCTGGGTGAGTTTCCATTCAGGATTGCATTCTGCCGCCGACTGATAGAAAGGATGCTGAACGTCCAGTAGACGTCTGTTTAAATCCGAACGAGGCGGAACGGAAAGCGTTTCCTTGGCTTTCTCCTGTCGAAGAACAATTTTTTCTATATTAAAATCAGTAGTATCATGTATATAGTCCATTTTCAAATCTGCTCAATCTCACACTCGTGTTTTTTTGTCTGTTTATCATAATTAATTCCGACAAGCAGAATATTCCCTTTGTAATGACTGAGTACACCGTTATAACGTTTTTCCCTGATCTGTGCAAGCGCTCCATCTGCCGTTTTGCTATATTTTAATTCTATAATCATGGCCGGTTTCTCTGATCCAGTACGTGGAAGAAACGCCAGATCAGCATATCCCTCGCCGGATGGCAGCTCACGAATAATGGTATACTCCTTTTTTGCAGTATAGTATGCGATCGTCAATGCACAGCTCAAAGAATTTTCATCATTATACTGCAGGATGGAGGAGGTTGAAGCATGTATTTTTCTCAATGCGTCTTCAACAGCTGATGTATTTCCTTTCAGTGTTGCTTCGAGTAAAGCTTCTGATTCCGCCAAAGCCTCCTCAATTTCGCTCCAGTCATCACCTTCTATCGCGTTACGGAATTCCTCTGCCAGCTCATAGTTCGGAATATAAACCTCCTCTTCCGAAGAATCATAAGCCAGATAGCCAAGATGAACAAGCAAAGTAAGGACATCATCTCTGCTGTTCAAGTTCATTATGTCATTCTGAAATCTGCGAGTAAGCACTTTGCATCGTGCTCCGCCCAACATGGCTATAATGGAGTCTCTCAGGCCATCTTTGTTCATGCTGATATAGTTTTTCAGCGACTCGTAATTCTCGGATTCTGACCAGTAATCCGCCAGCTCCTGATTATCCATAGCATTCATCACGGAATCCGGACTGTAAACAGATCCAACGCCCTTAAAAGAATAGCCATCATACCATTTTTTCACATCTTCAAAATTCATATGATACTCACTGCAGAGAGTTCGGACTTCCTCTTCCGTAAAACCCACATACTCAGCCAGCTTAAGCGGTCTCAGCATCGTATACTCCTTAAAATCCGTCAGAGCTGACTGGGTTCCATACTTTTTAATCGGCAAAATTCCGGTCATATAAGCGGCAGCAATCGTCAGATCCGTTGTCGAACCATTTTTGAACATTCCACGCAAGAACTGAATATAATCCTTCTGAAGATTGACATCCTCTTTTACCTCACGAAACAACGCATCCCATTCATCAATCAGTATGATAAAGCGATTCCCTGTACTATGAGAAATCCTGGCGAGCGCATCCGGAAGATATTCTTCTTCAGTGAGAAATGGATAGGTTTCTTTGAGCTCCCCAATCACACAATTCTGCATATCTGATAAAACATGACATTTCTCTTTTGCTCTTGAAAGAAAGCCGGTTACGTCCATGTAGATGACATCGAATTTATTTAAATATACTTCAAAGGATTCTGATTTTCCAATTCTGAGATTTTCAAATAAATCTCTCGAATCGCAGGTTTTATCATAATACGCGCATAGCATTTTAGCCGCAAATGATTTGCCAAAGCGTCTCGGGCGGCTAAAGCAGGTCAGATTTTTTGTGGTATCGATCGTACTGTTTACGTACTCGATCAAACCTGTTTTATCTACATATTTTCCGTTTAGAATCCTTCGAAATCCTGCATTTCCCGGATTTAGATAAACCCCCATGCCATGCGCCTCCTTTCCCAAATCGTCATCATCACAAAAACATCTTCTCTGCCCGCCAGATGCTCTTTTCCTTGTTAAATTTGTATACTGCAAGGAATTCCCAGTTTTGCCCATACAGGCGCACGCGGTCTGCATCCAGCCAATGGTTGCGCAGGGTAGCGCTAAGAGATTGTAAACCATCAGGAGTGGCATCAACCACATCCATCTGTGTGCGTCCCTGCAAACTCGACCAGTTCATACGCTCCCAGCTTTTTTTGTCGGGAAATCTCACATCCTCCTCATCCAGATAATCGTATTTCTCACAGCCTGAGAGAATCCTTCTGGAAAGCGGATTGCCATTGCGCACCAGCTTCTCCGCCTCCGGTGTCAGACGCACCGCCTCCATATTGGAAAATACCGAGTCCGTAGAAAAAATGCACTGCCCCAGAGTCTTCTCATCGCGTAACTCCTCTATTTCAGAAAGCCGGTAAGCATCTGCAAGAGAAAAGGGCCCCACCTGTGTGCGAAGCAGCAGTGACATACATCCTCCGCAGCCAAGATCCTCCCCGATGTCATCGCAGAGGGTGCGGATATATGTGCCTTTTGAGCAGCGCACCTTCATTTTTACCTCGACCGCTGAAATCATTCTTTGAGTGTCTTTGTCCTCGCACGCCGCTTTCGTTTCATCCGAAATCATCCCGGCCGGCAGAGAAACTTCTTTGATGCTCTCTATCTTTATGCTCTTAATCGTAATCCGCCTTGGCTTGCGCTCTACCTCAATGCCCTGGCGGGCCAGCTCATAAAGCTTCTTTCCATCTACTTTTAAGGCTGAATACATCGGCGGCACCTGCAGCTGCTCCCCAACGAAGCTGTCGATACAGTTGCGGATCTCTTCTTCTGACAGATGAACCGGGCCTTCCCATGCAAAATCGAGTTGATCTGGCTCAGAATCTCTCGCCCCGGCATTATCAGATTCGATCATTGTAGTGCTATCTGCTTCGATATTTCCAGATGGGCCAGACGAAAATTCACCCGCGCCTTCCTTCACAAGAGTCACCGAACATTCTCGCAAAACCTTCCCAGTCGTATCCTGCGTATCCGTTGTCCGCCCCAAAAGCAAGGTCGCCGCATATTCTTTATCCCAGTCTGTCAGCATGTCGCAGACCTTTGTCGCCTTCCCGAGGCAGACCGGCAGCACGCCCTCCGCCTCCGGATCCAGTGTCCCGGTATGACCGATCTTCTTCTGCCCCAGGATTCCGCGAAGCTTCGCCACCACATCATGCGACGTGTAGCCACGTTCTTTATATACAATAATAATTCCGTCCATGTTCTAAGTATCCTTACCGTTTATATTTTTCCATGTATGCTGTATGCTTTTATACGTACCTCACAGCTGGTGCATGATACTGTCCTGAATAGTTGCATTTTTCCTGCAATTACAGACATCTGGACAACAGACAGTTTCATAGCACATGCCATACAGCAGAGCGGTATGTCGGGGCGAAGCGTCCAGTTTACATCTGCCCGGCCGCCCGAAACTGCTCCTCCATATGCAGCGTAATATTATTGACCGCGTCGTATATGCTCCCGACCATGTTGCACCCGGCCGCGCGCACGTGTCCGCCACCGCCGAAAAAGCCGGCGATGACGCTCACATCAATCAGTTCTTTGGAGCGCAGGCTTACCTTGTACTCGTTCGGTGCGACTTCGTACATGAAAATCGCCGCCTCGGTTCCCGAGGTCTGCAGCAGATTTTCTACGATACCGTCCATATCCGAAGCGGTGACGTTATAAAACTGCATCTCCTTCGCCTTGACGGCGCTGAAGATCACTTTTCGGTCCATCAGACGGATGCTCTCGAGCAGCGCCCGTCCGAGGATCTGCTTCTGATAGTAGGTTTTATCGTAAAAGGTCGTATTCACGATCGCGGAGAAATTGATCCCTCTCTCGATCAGATCTGCGGCGATCCGCATAGTCTGCGGGGAGGTGCAGGAGTAGCGGAAGACGCCGGTGTCATGCGCGATACCCATATAGAGAGCCTCGGCCGCGTGGAACGGAATCTTCTCTTTGTCCAGCACGGTGTAGACCAGCTCGCTGGCGGAACTGGCATCCGGCACGATGTAATTGACATCCGCAAAACCGCCGTTGCTGATGTGGTGGTCAATGCAGATGGTATGCTTCGCGCTCTGGCGGTATTTATCTGCTGGACCAAGACGTTTTTCGTCCGCACAGTCCAGGCAGAAAAATACATCATACTCTACATCTTCACTGTAGTCCGTGCAGATCTCATCTGCTCCATAGACCGATGAAAAAGCTGTCGGAATTTCTTCCAGATAAACTTTTACCTGTATCTGCGGAAAATTTTCTCTCAGATACAAATACAATCCAAGGCAGGAGCCGATCGCGTCCCCATCCGGACGGATATGTCCTGCCATCGCTGCCGTTTTTACTCCCTGTAGTTCTTTCGCAAGATTTATCATTACGACTTCTCCCTTCCCTTTTATAAATGTGATTTGTTATTATTGTGCCGACAAAAGTCCCAAATCAAAAGAAATGTGTTCTGATTCTCCCCCTCTGATTCCGGCCTTCTGTCATGCTGCCTCATGATATGAAAAACTCTGCGCGGCAAATTTCACCGCGCAGAACAGCTTTAACTCCTATACATCCTGCTCCGCTGTGTTATTTTCGACTGAACTTTCTTCGGCATCGTGTCAGCGGCCAGGATTGTCTTACCCGACACCATCGTCGTCTGTAATCCCTTACCCGGTACCGTCATCGCATCGATTGCCCTTTCTGACAACATCATTACCTGCGATCTCTTGCCCGATATCGTAATTGCATGAGTTCTGTCCCCGGAAACATCATAGCCTGAGAACCCTTTCGCGGCATCGGCAACAAACGTGTGGCTCAGTCGGCATCATCCGCAGCGCCTTCCTCTGCGAGACCGTCCTCGCCGCGTGCCAAAGCGGAGAGCTCATCCGCTCCGATGACCTCGTCAATCTTTCTGGTCATGCTAACGCCATACTCGATGGACTGATCGAGTATGAATTCAATCTCGGGCGTGTTGCGCAGGTTTACCCGGCGGGCAAGCTCCCGGCGGATATAGCCCGCTGCGTTCAAAAGACCAGCCAGGGTATCACTGGCGGCTTTCTCATCGCCCAGTACGGAAATCCAGGCTTTGCAGGTCTTCAGATCCGGCGCGACCTCTACGGATACCACCGAGGTCATCGGGGCGATCCGCGGGTCTTTGATTTCCATCTGAATAATCGCCGAGAGTTCCTTTAATACCTCCCCGTTGATACGGGTGTTTTTGATACTGTTTTTTCTCATCTCGGAACCTCTACCATAATATAGGCTTCTACCTTATCTTCCTCCTGAAGATCATTAAACTTCTCAAATACGAGTCCGCATTCGAATCCGGACCGCACTTCCTTCACATCGTCCTTGAAACGCTTCAGGGACGCGAGTGTTCCTTCGTAAATCTGGTCGCTGCCACGGGTAATGCGCACCTTGCAGTTTCTCTGCAGGACGCCGTCCAGCACGTAAGAGCCGGCGATGGTGCCGACGCCGGAGGCCTTGAAGAGCTGGCGCACCTCCGCGTGACCGATGACCTTCTCCTCGTAAATCGGGTCGAGCATGCCCTTCATGGCAGCTTCTACGTCCGCAATCGCGTCATAGATGACACGATAAAGCCGTACATCGACATTCTCCCGCTCTGCGGTCGATTTTGCCATCGCATCCGGGCGGATGTTGAAGCCGATGATGATCGCGTTCGACGCAGACGCCAGGATGACGTCAGATTCGTTGATCGCGCCTACACCGCTGTGAATGACTTTAACGACCACTTCTTCATTCGAAAGCTTCAGGAGGCTCTGTTTTACTGCCTCCACAGATCCCTGCACGTCTGCCTTCACGATCAGATCCAGCTCCTTGAGCTTGCCGGCCTGAATCTGTGAATACAGATCATCCAGGGACATCCGCATCTTGGTATCCTCGAGCATACGCTCTCTGCCTTCGCTGATAAAGGTCTCTGCGAAGCTGCGCGCCTCTTTCTCACTGTCCATGCAGATGAAGATTTCGCCCGCATTCGGCACATCAGAAAGTCCCAGAATCTCAACCGGGGTAGACGGGCCGGCCTGCTTTACGCGGCGTCCCTTGTCGTCCATCATGGCACGGATTTTGCCGTGGCAGGCTCCTGCCGCAATCGGATCGCCGACATGCAGCGTACCCTTCTGTACCAGTACAGTCGCAACCGGGCCCTTACCCTTATCCAGCTCTGCCTCGATCACCAGACCGCGTGCCTTGCGGTTCGGGTTGGCTTTGAGCTCAAGAACCTCTGCAGTCAGAAGGATCATCTCCAGCAGGTTGTCAATGCCTTCGTGGGTATGCGCGGACACCGGCACCATGACGGTGCTGCCGCCCCAGTCCTCTGCAATGAGGCCGTATTCCGTCAGCTCCTGCTTTACGCGGTTGACATCTGCGCTGGGCTTATCGATTTTGTTGATCGCGACGATGATTTCAATCCCGGCTGCCTTCGCGTGGTTGATCGCCTCGATGGTCTGCGGCATGACGCCGTCGTCCGCCGCGACTACCAGAATCGCGATATCAGTCGAGTTCGCGCCGCGCATACGCATGGCCGTGAAGGCCTCGTGTCCTGGTGTGTCGAGGAAGGTAATCCTCTGTCCGTTGATGGACACGACATACGCTCCGATGTGCTGTGTAATGCCGCCCGCCTCTTTATCAATGACATGCGTATGGCGGATGGTATCAAGCAATGAGGTCTTGCCGTGGTCGACATGACCCATGACGCAGACAACCGGCGGACGCGGAATCATCAGATCCTCGGATTCTTCCGTTTCCTTCAGAAGCTCGCCGATCACATCGACCTTTTCCTCTTTTTCGCAGACACAGTTGAACTCGAGAGCAATCTCCTCTGCCTTGTCGAAGCTTACTTCCTGGTTTACCGTGACCATTTCGCCCTGTAAAAACAGCTTCTTTACAATCGCGGAAGCGGCTACCTTCATGGCCTCAGCCAGCTCAGAAATCGTCATCTTCTCCGGAAGCGTGATGGTACGGATGGTATCCGCCGGCTTCTCGGCTGGCTTTGGAGCCGGTGCTTTTGCAGCCTGACCCTTTCTCGGTGCGTTCTTCTGATTGTTTTTCTGGTTGTTCTTTGTATTATTCTTCTGACCCGGACGTACATTTTTCTCCATCCGGTCGAGCTTTTCTCCCTTGTCAGCACGGTTGCGGTCGCCGCGCTCCGTACGTTTTCTGCTTTCCTTCTCCAACGGTTTGGAATCGGTCTCCGGCTTTGGTATGCTCATGCCGCGGCCGCCCTGACCGCGTCCATCCTGGCTTCTGCCGTAGCCGCCCTGGCCTTGGCGGCCTTCCTGGTTCCGGCCATAGCCGCCCTGACCTCCGCGACCGTCCTGGCTGCGTCCATAGCTGCCCTGACCGCTGCGGCCCTCCTGATTCCGGCCATAGCTGCTGCCCTGACCGCCGCGGCCTTCCTGGTTCCGGCCATAGCTGCTGCCCTGGCCTCTGCGGCCGTCCTGCAGCCGGCCTGAGGCGTCGTAACCTCTGCGGCCGACCTCGAGCAGGAGGAGTGAGGACTGGG
>JAJQFO010000032.1:0-11378 GCA_021201095.1 Lachnospiraceae bacterium | reverse complement strand
CCCAGCCGCCCCCCCCCCCCCCCCCCCTTATCGTTGTCCCGCAGACGTCGGCATTAGAGATCACGCCCAGTCCCGTGCGCTCGGTGGCGGCCTTCCTGATTCCGGCCATAACCGCCCTGACCGCTGCGGCTCTCCTGATTCCGGCCATAGCTGCCCTGGCCTCCACGACCTTCCTGATTCCGGCTGTAGCCGCCGTTCTGGCCATTTCGCCCTTCCTGGCCCTGGCGGCCTTCCTGATTCCGGCCGTAACCGCCCTGAGCCAGACGTCCGCCGTCCTCTCTGCGGCGGTCATCGCTCTGGCGGGTACCCGACTGACCCTGACGCCCCTGCGTATTCTGAGATTTGGATGAGGTTCGCTGTCCTTTCATCCCCTGTGAAGAATCTGCCGAAGTCTGATTGCCAGATCCGGCCTTCTGCGCATTTTTGCCGCTCACAGAAGCCGAAGGAGTTCCTGATCCCTGCACAGGCCTGGCTCCGGCTGAAGCTTTCTCCTGACCGCCCTGCGGCTTTGCTCCCGCAGCCAAAGTCCCGGCTGCCGATGAAGCTCCCTGCGCGTGGGATCCCCCATTCTGCACTTCTCCGAACGGTGTGGTTCCCTGCGGCTTCGTGCCGGCATTCTGCGCCCCTCCGGCTGCAGAGCCTCCCTGAGCCTTCACGCCTGCATTAGCTGTATTCTGTACACTCGTAGCAGCTGTGCCGCCCTGTGACTGTGCACCTGCGTTCTGTGCTCCCTGGGCTGCAGACGTATTTCCCTGAGGCTTTGCTCCCGTATTCTGCGTACCTGCAGCGGCTGCCGCCCCCTGGGGTCTTGCGCTCACATTTGGCAACCCTGCTGCTGTCGGCATACCTGACTGTGCCTTCACTCCTGTGCCGGATGCTGCCGCTGCGGATGAAGCGCCCTGGGACTGAGCACTTGAAGCTGTATTCATTGCACCTGCTGCTGCCGGGCTGCCCTGCCCTCTTATGCCGGCGTTTGACGCCTGCACTCCCGCTGCTGCCGGGCTATTCTGCGGTTTTGTGCCTGCATTTGGCGCTCCCGCGGCTGCTGCACCGGACTGCGGCCTTGTGCCTGCACCCTGAGCACCTGCGGCTGCTGTCCCAGTCTGCGGTCTTACACCTGCACCCTGCGTACCTGCCGCTGACATACCAGACTGCGGCCTGGCTCCCATATTCTGTCCACGTGTGCCGGAAGTACTCTGGCTCCGTGCCTGACCCGCTCCCTGCGGTCTTGCCCCCGGAGCACTCTGGCCTCTGGCCGTTCCTGCCGCTCCCTGGCTTCTGCCCGCTCCGGCCCCCTGGGGTCTGGGACGGCTGCCTGGCTTTACCATTCCAGTCTTGCTGTTCTGAGGACGAAACACCTGAATAATATTCTTCTTTTTGGCTGCGGGCCGTCCTTCCGGTTTTCTGGCAGTTGTTTCCTGCGCACTGCCTGCCTCCCTGCCATCCGGCCCGTTATGCGCGCCAGACACGCCTGAGCCATCTGCCGGAGAGGCTCCCGCCATCTTCGCTGCCTCCGGATCCTGGTTTCTCTGCATATGCTCATCCTCCTTCATCATCTTCTGCTGACCTTGTCTTTCGGCACTTCCCTTCGAGGCCTCTGTCTCATACAGGAAACCGACCAAACCATTTATACCCAAATTACCCATTTTCCATAACCTCCCTCTGCTAAGACCTGACCTCGGCAAGCTTCTTTTCAATCGCCTTTGCCAACCCCGGATCCCGCACGGCAATCACTGCCCGGTATTCGGTTCCCGATGCTGCCCCAAGCTCCTGGCGAGTCCCATAAAGATATGCCGGAACCTGATGAAAAGTACACATGTTCTGAAACTTTTTTCTCGTATTTTCCGAAGCTTCGCTGGAAATGATTACGAGACTTGCCGTTCCGGACTTGACCGCCGTCTCAGTCTGGTATTCTCCGGAGGCTACTTTATTTGCTTTCTTTGCGATGCCCACAAGGGAAAGCACGTTATCTCTTATCAATCAATTCAATCTCCTTTTTCAGGCTTTCATATGTTTCTTCTGGAATTTTCACCTTCAGGGAACGTTCCAGACCTTTATTTTTCCGGGCTTTTTCCAGACATCCCAGACTGCGGCAGATGTACGCGCCGCGCCCGTTTTTCCTCCCTGTCTCATCAAGAACGATCTCCCCCTCGGGAGTACGCAAAACCCGGAGCATTTCTTTTTTATTTTTCATCTCCTGGCAGCCCGTGCATTTACGCAATGGAACCTTCTTCTGGAGTGCCATATTACTCCTCACCATCCTCTAAAGCGGAGCTATCCTGCGGAGCACCCTCCTGCGGATCATCCGCAGCTTCCGGATATGTGCCGTCCTCCGGCCAGGTATCATCCTGCGGTTCCGCTCCGGCTCCCGGCCAGGTCCCTTCCTGCGGATTTGCTCCGGCCTCCGGCCAGATACCATCCTGCGGATCTGCTTCAGCTTCCGGCCAGGTCCCTTCCTGCGGTTCCGCTCCGGCCTCCGGCCAGATACCATCCTGCGGATAACCGCCGTCCTCCGGCCAGGTCCCGTCTTCAGAATAGTCTTCTCCGTAATCGTCATATTCTTCCTGATAATAATCTTCCTCGTATTCGAGCAAATCGCCGGACTCTCTGGCCTGCGTCTCATTCTTAATATCAATCTTAAATCCGGTCAGCCGCGCCGCAAGCCGCGCATTCTGTCCTTCCTTGCCGATGGCGAGGGAAAGCTGGTAATCCGGCACAACCACCTTGGCTGAGCGTTCATCCGGGTCTGCCAGAACCGTAATGACCTTCGCCGGGCTGAGCGCGTTCTCAATCAAAAGGGCCGGATTTTCATCCCAGTTAATAATATCAATCTTTTCCCCATGCAGCTCATCCACTACGGCGTTTACACGGGTGCCGTTCAGTCCGACGCATGCGCCCACCGGATCCACATCCGGGTTATTCGACCAGACAGCAATCTTCGTACGGCTGCCAGCCTCTCTGGCAATCGCCTTGATTTCCACCGTGCCGTCGCGAACCTCTGTCACTTCTTCCTCAAACAGGCGCTTCACAAGATCCGGATGGGTACGCGACACCTGGATCTTCGGCCCTTTCGGGGCATCCTTCACCTCCAGGACATAGACCTTGAGCCTCTGGTTCGGACGGTAAACCTCGCCGCGCATCTGCTCATTCGGAGGAAGGGTGGCATCTGCTCTGCCCAGATTGATGCTGACATTCTTGCCGAAATAGCGCTGCACAACGCCGGTCATGATGTCATGCTCTTTCTCCAGATATTCGCCGATCAGTACCCTGCGCTCCTCCTCCCGGATCTTCTGCAAAATCACGTTTTTCGCGTTCTGCGTCGCAATACGGCCAAACTCTTTGGATTTGATATCAACACGGACGACATCTCCGAGCTCATAGCGGGAATCCATCATCTTCGCATTCGTCAGGCTGATCTGGGCAAGCCCATCCTCTACCTGCTCCACGACCGTCTTCATCGCGTATACCTCGTACTCGCAGGTCTCCGGATCAATATTGACTACGACATTCTCTGCCTCTGTCTTCCAGTTATTCTTGCATGCCTGAATCAGAGACTGCCGGATTGCCTCCAGAATCGTCTCCCTGCTGATTTTCTTCTCTCTCTCCAGAAGTGTGAGGGCTTCCATCAACTCGCTATTCATAGTGTTTCTTCCTCCCTGTCAAAAATCAAACGCGAGCCGTATCAGCGCCAGATCTGCTCGTGCAAACTGTACGGTCTCCCCATTTTCCATCTCAATTGTAACGGTATTTTTATCATAATCCTTTAAAATCCCGGTAAACTCCTTCTGCCGGTTCTGCGGGCGGAATGTGCGGATCTCCACCCGCTCACCAATGCTGCGGGCAAAATCCTTATCCTTTTTCAGCGGCCGCCCCAGCCCCGGAGAGCTGACCTCCAGGATGTACGCGTCCTCAATAAAATCATTTTCGTCAAGAAGATCGCTCAGCGCCCGGCTGACCAGCTCGCAGTCGTCGATGGTAATCCCGCCCGGCTTATCAATATAAGCGCGCAGATACCAGCTGCCGCCCTCCTTCACATACTCAACGTCCACCAGCTCGAACTGGTGCTGCTCGATCAGCGGCATCAGAAGGGCTTCCGTTTTCTGTTCATAGGTTTCTCTTTTGCTCATGTAATTCCCCCTGCAGATGATACAATATTTTGCATAAACAAGAGTGGACCGCGCGGCCCACTCTCTATGATTAACTGTTATCTAATTCTCGACCATCATAGCACCCTTTTACCTGAATTGCAAGTATTTTCCTGTATTTTTTATCATACGGATACTGCGTGGTATGCACATCACATCCTGACCAGAATTACGGTATTTCCTGATCCGCCGCACAGGTCCCGCGACTGTTCAGCTGCTCCGCTATCAGTCAAAGGAATGCTCACAGGAGACTTCGATAATGGTGTCCTTTTCAAAAATGGAATCTGTCCCGATATAAACAGTCGCCTCGCAGCTGCTGCCATAGGATGGGGCGTTGTAAGTATAATAGCGGAAATTCCCGCTTTCGCTGCTTTCGTAAGATACCCCCGCATCCTCAAGGATAGTCAGGAAGGCTTCCTCATCTGTGCCGATGGCAACCCCGCCCGGGAGTGCGCCGTCCATATCAAGTGTATAGCCGCCGACCGTCAGCGACTCCAGCCAACAGTTCTCCGGGGTAGTAGCATAATCCTCCTCATTCACTACAGTCGTGCTGAAAAACTGATTGTTCTTATACAGAGTCACCCAGCCGTAATACTGTGCCGCAATCTCCGTGTCGCTGTCCTCGTCCAGCTTCCAGCCATCCTCAAGCAGTACGCTGACCGGCACCGGCAGAGTATATGCTTCGCC
Organism: Lachnospiraceae bacterium; assembly: GCA_021201095.1. Lineage (GTDB taxonomy): Bacteria > Bacillota > Clostridia > Lachnospirales > Lachnospiraceae > Choladousia. The sequence goes on along the minus strand of JAJQFO010000032.1, from coordinate 6,546 downwards.
ATCCACCTCAATCTCGTAAGCTGTGACATCGCTGCCAAGAGTATCCGGCTTTGTATAGGCAAGAATATCCGACGGCACCTCGGTGCTGACCTCTCCCGGATCAAAGTCCTCCGGCTCAATAAAGTTCTCTACCCGGATCTCCTCGAGCACTCCGCTTTCCTTATAAACCTCGAGCTCAACCTCCTGATTATAATCCTGCTCGAAGGTGTACTGCGTGTAAAGCTCCCCTTCATACGTATCTGTCGGTGTGCCGTAAGCAGCTACAATATCGTCCAGAGTAGAAACTCCCCGGGTAATTCCGCACGGGAGCGTGACTTCTGCGCCGACCTCATCCCAATAGAAGCGGTCTATGGAAATCCCTGCCAGAATGGCGTCCTCCACCGGCACCGTATTAATCCCGAGGTTCAGAAGATAAACCGTAACAGTCATGTCGTCCTTTGTACATTGATAGATGCTGTAGCGATAGGGAGCAAGGGTATCCTCCGTCTCCTCAAGTACCCAGCCATACGACGCAAACTCCGCATACATCATCGGCAGCTCATAGGTCTCACCATCGATCGTGATCGAGTAATCCATCCAGGATTCCTCTGCGGCCCCAGCCTCTGTCTCTGTTTCCAGAGTACTCTGCTCCGTCCCTGCTTCCTCCGCTGATGCCATCAGGACACTGGCAGACAGCATAATGCCCATTAATAAAACGACCCTTTTCTTTTTCATAAATCCTTCCCCAAATCCTTCCCTTAATCTGTATTTTCCCTGAATCAGAACATCGAACCTGTAACAGAAAAATGTACTGAACAGTTACAAAAATCCTCGTTCAGCAGGATTATCTTCCATCATTATATACGACCACATGCGAAATAACAAGCAAGGAAATCATTCTTTTGAAAGGATTACAGAAAAAAGTCAGTCCTGAAAAAAATGCCGAAGTTTTTGCTGCCGAATTTTTTCAGAGTTTTTGAAAAAATTCCCTTGCCATTTTGCAAAATCTGATATATAATGCATTTCAGTTTCCGATTTAACAGTTGCGGATATAGTTCATCGGTAGAACACCAGCTTCCCAAGCTGGGGAGGCGAGTTCGATTCTCGTTATCCGCTTTTTAAAAGCCTTGATTTCAAGGCTTTTTTTCTTTGCCATTCATACACACGGCCACGTAAATGATATTATGGGAAGAAAACCGCTTCCCATAATCTCCAGAATCTAAAGATTCTGTCGTTAACTTATCGGGTGAAAACCCGCAAGCGCGTTTTCCTTCCGATAAGTTATATTATGATTTGCGACATACACGGTTCTGCGCTTCAGTCGTTGGATATCCCGCGCACAGCGAGGGCTGAATGACCGCCAGTGGCGCTCAGCAACGGCTCAGGCAGACAGGGGAGAGAGAACTCTCCCCTCGGGTTTTGCTCGCAAAACTGCTACTCTACCGTCACGCTCTTAGCCAGGTTCCGCGGTTTATCCACATCCAGTCCCTTTGCCACGGACACATAATAGCCGAGCAGCTGCAATGGAATGACCGCGAGGGATGCGGCAAAGTGCTCGTCGGTACGCGGGATATAGACAGTAAAGTTGACCTGATCCTCGATCGCATAGTTTCCATAGGTGGTCAGGCCAAACAGGTACGCCCCGCGGCTTTTGGTCTCAACCATGTTGCTGACGGTCTTTTCATAGAGGCCGCTCTGCGTAAGGATGCCAATCACCAGAGTCCCCTCCTCGATCAGGGAGATCGTGCCGTGCTTCAGCTCGCCAGCGGCATAGGCTTCGGAATGGATATAGCTGATTTCCTTCATTTTCAGGCTGCCTTCGAGCGAAATCGCGTAGTCGAGTCCTCTTCCGATAAAGAAGATGTCTTTGGCGCCGGCATATTTGGCCGCAAACCACTGGATGCGCTCTTTGTCCTCAAGGATGCGGGTGATCTTGCCCGGCAGAGTCTGAAGCTCTCCGATCAGTGCCTCACACTGCTCCTGGCTGACGGTTTCCCGGACAAGTCCAAACTGCAGCGCAAGCAGATAGCAGGCGATCAGCTGCGTGCTGTACGCCTTGGTCGTGGCAACCGCGATCTCAGGGCCGGCGAGTGTGTAAAAGACATGATCCGCCTCTCTGGCAATCGAGCTGCCCACCACATTGACAATGGCAAGCGTGCGCAGATTGTGCTCCTTTGCCTTGCGCAGGGCTGCGAGGCTGTCAGCTGTCTCGCCGCTCTGGCTGATGATGATCACCAGGCCCTCCGGATCCAGCACCTGATTGCGGTAGCGGAATTCACTTGCCAGCTCCACCCGCACCGGAATCCGCGCCAGATCTTCGATAACATACTGTGCCACCATGCCCACATGATAGGCCGAACCGCAGGCTACGATATAAATCTGCCGGAACTGGCGGATCATTTCATCCGTCAGGCCAACCGAAGTAAAATCCAGCCCTCCATCCTTTATGACTGAGCGCATGGTATCCTCGACTGCCTTCGGCTGCTCGTGAATTTCCTTCATCATAAAATGCTCAAAGCCGCCTTTTTCTGCGGCCTCAGCATCCCATTCGATTTCTACAAGGGGCTTCTCCACAAGATCACCGTTCAGATCGTAAAACTCCGCTCCGTCCTTCGTCAGGCGCGCCATTTCCAGATTGCCAATATAGTAAACATTTCTGGTATATTTTAAGATCGCCGGAACATCAGACGCCAGATAAGCTTCCCCGTCCATCACCCCGATGATCATCGGGCTGTCCTTCCTGGCTGCGTAGATTTCGCCCGGGAAATCCTGAAACATGACCGCAAGCGCGTAGGAGCCGCGGATACGGACCATCGATTTCGCCAGGGCGTCAATCGGGCCGACCTTGTATTTCTTATAATAATAGTCAATCAGATTGACCGCGACCTCAGTGTCGGTGTTGGAATAAAAGGTGTAGCCCTTGCGCGTCAGCTTATCCTTGAGCTCCTGATAGTTTTCGATTATGCCGTTGTGTACCGCTACGACCTGCATATCCACGGATATATGAGGGTGAGCGTTTGTCTCAGAGGGTTCCCCATGCGTTGCCCAGCGTGTATGCCCCAGCCCGCAGGTTCCGGGAACCGCTGTGCCGTCATTGGTCTTTTCCGAAAGCACTCTCAGACGGCCCTTTGCCTTGACGATCTCTGTCCGCTTTTCTCCGTCTCTGACAGCCAGACCGGCTGAATCATAGCCTCTGTACTCCAGCTTGGAAAGTCCGTCCAGAAGTATTGGCGCCGCCTGCCGGCTGCCGGTATATCCTACTATTCCACACATAAGCTGCCGCTCCTTTCTACGTAAATGGTATGTATGCGTATACACACAAAGATCCGATGTTCTTTTCTACAGATTGCTCTGAATGTTTCGTGTCAGCTGCGCCGTCCGCACCCCGATCGCCGCCGGTAATTAAAAGTCTCCGGTGCAGTCCGCTTCAGTCCCGGCTGCCATCAAGCATATATAATAGCGCATTGCATATACATGCAGCTACATTGCTTCCTCCTTTGCGCCCTCTGGCTACAATATAAGGTATGCCCGTCTGCATAATCAGTTCCTTGGACTGCACCACGTTGACAAACCCGACCGGGACACCGATGATGAGCTCCGGACGGATTTTCCCGTCCTGGATCAATTCATATAAACGGATGAGGGCGGTAGGCGCGTTTCCGACCGCATAAATCAGCGGATGAGCGCAGGCAGCTGCCTTATCCACGCAAACGGAGGCACGGGTCACTCCCAGCTCCCTGGCCTTTTGCGCCACATCCTCGTCCGCCATGAAACAGAACGCTTCGCAGCCTGCTTTTTTCAGGCTAGGCTTGTTGATCCCGGAAAGAGCCATGTTCGTGTCGGTGATAATCCATGCGCCCTTTCGCAGAGCGTCCAGCGCGTATCCGACCGCTCCCTCTGAAAAGCAAAGATTGTCCAGATAGTCAAAGTCTGCGGAGGTATGAATCACCCGCTTGATAATCATCGCCCGCTCATCGTCCGGGATGCGTCCGGATGCTTCTTCGGAAATGATCTCAAAGCTTCTCCGCTCGATCTCCATCGGGCCAAGGCGCTCGATATCATCCGGCGTAACCCTTCTTTGTACCGATTGATCCGAACCTCCGGGAACGCCCGGAAAATGCGGCTCCTGTGTTTTTGAACTATTTTTTTCCATCTTTTTTCCTGTCCAGGCGGGCTCATCCGTCTGGTTTTTCCTTCATTCCGCCGTCCCGATCTGATATGCCGCGTTATCCTCGAACGATCGGCATACTCCATTGTGCGGCGCTATTCTCAGACTATCCGCACTCTCCATTGTGCGGCGCTATTCTCAGACGCTCCGCATTCTCAGTCCTGCGCCACCACTTCGCGGTAAAACTCTGTGTAATCCGTCCTGCCCTCTTTGGTAAACGCGATCGCTGTGCGGGGATGCTGGTTCAGAAGGCCGGTCATCAGATACTGCAGATCATATCCCCAGACAACGCCCTCCTTTTTTAGTCTGCCAATCTGTTCATCCACAAACTGGATCGCCGGGAACACGCTGTATTTCGGATTTTTCAAAAATCCAAGGAGCAGCTCCATCGCACAATTGCCTGCGCCGCGCCCCATGCCGGCATAGGTGCCGTCGAGCCAGTCCGCGCCGTCTCCAACCGCCTCGATGGTGTTTGCAAACGCAAGCTGCTGATTGTTATGTGCGTGGATACCGACCTTCTTTCCGTATTTCGCGGCAAAATTCATATAAATATCCGCGATCCGCGCGATCTGCTCCGGATAAAGGGCTCCATAGCTGTCCACAATGTAGCAGACATCCACCGGCGTCTGCCCAAGGAGATCCAGCGCGACTGCAAGATCGCCCTCCTGCGCATTGGAAATCGCCATAATGTTGCAGCTCGTCTCATAGCCCTTCGCATGCGCGTCCTCAATCATATCGATCGCGCCGGGAATGGTATTCAGGTAAGTAGCCACGCGGATCAGGTCGATCGGACTGTCCGAGCGGTTGATGATATCTGTCTTATAATCACAGCGGCCGACATCGGCCATCACAGAAATTTTCAGATCCGTATTATTATCACCCACAATGGCACGAATGTCGTCGTCACTGCTGAATTTCCACTTTCCGAATTTGCTGGGATCAAACATCTCGCGGGAAGCCTTGTAGCCAAACTCCATATAGTCCACGCCGGCCCGGATATTGGTCTGGTACAGTGCGCGCACAAAATCATCTGTAAAATAAAAATCGTTGACCAGACCTCCGTCGCGCAGCGTCGCATCCACGACCCGCACACTTTCCCGATATTCCATCAGTTTTGATAATTCTTTCATAATCGTCTCCTTCTAATTTATCATTACTGCTGCTGTACCGACAGACCAATATCTGTAAAAAACAAATCGTCCAGTCCGGTATCGCCGACAGCTGTTCGCCTGTTCCCTGTTTCATCGGATAATGATATGTCCCTATTCGCCATGCGAGTACGGATGAAGCCCCTGCTCCGGTTTTCGAAGAAAGCCAAAGGTTTCCAGAGCCCGTATACATTAGAAAGCCCCTTCCTCCAGTATCCGGTAAATCGCATCCATGTCCAGATTCGCCCGGAGGCCGTCCGCAAGAAGGTCGTACTGGGTCTCCTTAAATGCCGCGAAGTCCATCGATTTTCCCATATCTTCGGAGATTCCCTTTGCAGACGCAAGCGCCTGTACGATCGTCTCCGCCACCTCTTCGCTGTCAAAAATACCGTGGACATAGGTACCGTAGACATTTTCCTTCCAGGCCCCCTCCTGCTTCTCTTCCCCGGTGATCGAATCCCGGATCGCCGTCAGCGGCGCAGAGCCGTCCTCCTCGGAATGAGCAGCATTTGCGGCATCCATCCAGGCGCCGCCGGATTCAGACAGGGGCGCGTTCACCTGAGGAACATTTTGAGCAGGCGGGATCCCCGTCCGCGCAGCTCCTTTCAACTCCGGACAGACACGCAGAGCAGCCGGATCAGCCTGGGATTCAGACGGGTGCGACCTTCCCATATGGATTTCATACCCATAAAACGATACGCCCGCCAACTTTTTCAGGACGCCGTCCGGGGCAAGAAATCTGCCCTCCACACGCGTCCTCGCCTTTTCGCTCTCGAAAACGGTATCCATATCCAGCAATCCCATACCCCGGATCGTGCCGCCTTCCTCGACTCCCCCCGCATCAGTAATCGTCTGTCCGAGCATCTGATACCCGCCGCAGACGCCGAAAATCACGGTGCCCTCCCGCTGTGCCTTTAAAATAGCCGCCTCCAGGCCATTCTGCCGCATCCAGAGGAGGTCGCGCATCGTATTTTTCGTCCCCGGAAGGAAAATCAGATCCGGGTGTCCCAGCTGGTGCACAGAGGAAACATAGCGGATGGATACACCTTCCATACTCTCAAATATATTAAAATCCGTAAAATTCGAAATACGCGGGAAACGGATAACAGCCAGATCGATCAGGGGAACCCTTCCGTCCTCCTGGTTCTCACCGAGGCCAGCACCTTCATCCATGTCCGTAAAGGTACTCCCGGCCGAAAAACCAGACGTCAGAGGTTTTCCTTCCAGACGTTCGCTTAAGGAATCCTCATC
>JAJQFO010000270.1 GCA_021201095.1 Lachnospiraceae bacterium | reverse complement strand
AAAATGGCACCGTCGGATACTGCTGTTTTAAGTACTCCTGCAGTCGGCGCGTATCTTTCACAAGATACTCCCAACGATAGCATTCTGGTTTTTTAGATTTTCCATGTCCCAAATGATCATTCCCTGCCACTGCGTATCCTTTTTCCACCAGGGCATCTGCGAGCTTTCCATACCGTCCAATATGCTCCGTGATACCATGGGATACCTGTACAATTGCTTTTGGAAATCCTTCCGGCAGCCATTCATGGAAATGTATTTTTGTTTTCCGGTCAGACGACAGATAGTGCAGATCTCTTTCTATCATAGACATCCTCTCCTTCATTCTCTAATAGATGGATTTTTCCACCCCAGGATAGCAATTGTTTTCGGGTCTTTCTCTACGCCGAAATACTTATCCAGCACCTTTTGAAAAACCTCACAGCCTGGGTCTGCTATAGAAAACAACGTCATAGACGAGCGCAGTTTGAGATTGTCCGGCCAGCCCATCACTTCTTCTGCATCCGATGACTCCAGTTCCAACAAGGCTGAAGATATTTCTCTCAGATGTTCTCCCAGAACGGGATGCCTGATGTATTCCTTTGCCTCATCCAGCCCGGATATCGCGTAATATTGCGCGGTTGGGCTGTATCCTAGCCCCTGTATCTGCGGAAAAATGTACCACATCCAATGGCTTATTTTCTTTCCTGAACGGATTTCCTGTAAGGCTCTCGCGTATGATTTTTCCTGTGCTGATAAATATCGGTTTAATCCTTCTCCCATGTAGTCGCCTTCCTTCATAATTCATGAAACTATTCCGTCTTTGAACAACTCAATATGCATTTTTTTATCATTTGCTCAAATGATTCTGCAAATCTCAGATCATCCTCCTGAGTACGTTTCGACGGACCTTTTAAATGATTTTTGCTTTTGCTCCTCCTGGCTTTCTTGTTCAGGTGGCGCTCCATCAACATCTGGTCTATGTTTGCATCTGTGTACCAGCGTCCACTCTGATGAATAGCATACGCACCCTTTCCAAGAGTCATTGCTGCCACTCCGTAATCCTGAGTTACTACGATATCGCTGTGGCTACACTGGTTGACGAGTGCAAAATCCACTGCATCAACGCCGGCTCCAATGATCCGAATCTCACTGTAATCAGATTCCAGAACGTGATTCGTATCACATAACAGAGTAACCGGAATATCATATTTCTGTGCAATTCGCTCCACAGTATGAACCACTGGGCAGGCATCGGCATCAACAAAAATCTTCATTCGTCATTTCTCCATGTAAGCACTCATCTATGCTATTTTCCTACTGCATTAATCTTTCCCACAAATTTACAATCGTCCGGTATATGCAGCTCCACGAAGCTGATTCCGGTAATCTGATAAGATTTTCTCTATTCGTTTGTTCATATCCGGATTCCGATAGCTTTCCGCTTCCTGATTCAAGCGTATCAAAAACTCTATCTCTGCTTTTGCATGACGCAGATAATTTCCTTTATTCCTCTGAACATTCTTTACGGTCAGTCTGATTTGGGCCATATGCGCGCTCATATATGGAAACAGGCAATAATACAGTTCATCTTCAGCGAAGGAAAGATGTCCAAGACTGCCTCCACTCTTGTCAGCAATCATTAATCTTCCATTTCGGAGTGCCGCCGGATAGACATTTTCAGTGGTACGCAGGGAAGCAATTCGTCTCATGATTTCCAGATTCTGCTTTTCTCCGACATAAGCACGAAAACGATAAATCTTGCGATTCTCTTTATCAACCTTTTCCGGCTCGGCTACTTTGGGCAGGCAATCTGCCGGTTCCACAAACTGCATGGCCAGGCAGTGAAACAGGCGTTCCTGACAGGAGATACGAAGTGCATCTGTATTTCCGGTAACATTGCATTCTGCTTCGACTGCATCCAGTAAATCTCGCGCAGCATGATAAATACTCCTCAGAAACAATGGAAATTCTTCTTCATTCGGGTCCCACATATATTTTCCATTGGTTACCTTTTGATATAGCCCTTCTGAATCAATATCCATGTGGTATGGAGCGTAAATATTTCTCGCTGTGAATACAGACTCATTTACGATTTCTCTCCAAACGACTTCTGCTACAGCTTTCGTCAGGAAAAATTCTTCACTTTTGAGCAAAGAGTAAGCGGCATTAATCTTCTGTGCCAGTTCCTGGCGTTCTTTAGAATCTGTTCCTGTTACATCCGGATGATATCGCCCAATCAATCTCCGAAATTTTATCTTGGCCGTTCTGCCATCATCTTCATCCGTAATTCCCAGGATTCGTTTTGCTTCTTCAATATCCATATTTCTTTAAATTCCCTTGGGGCATTTCCTCTGAACTTCTGCCATTGCTGTTTAAAATTAACATCCTGATATCGAACTTCGATTTCTTTGTATCTCGTGCATTTTCTAACGCCTACAAATGTTTCTGAATTCGCACATCGAAACCATCTTATCACATAAAAAAAGGGACTACAACCAAGAATAAATAATTACAATTTTTATTTGAATTGACACGATTCGACAATAATGTTATCTTTTGTCAAACAAGGGATACGAGGGGATTTGAATGCAGGAAAATAATCAGGATCTGACTCTGCAGGCAATAATGCAACTTCAGGATCAGACATCTGATAATGATACAGAATTAACGGACGAACCGCTTCCCATTCTTTCAGACGATGCTGAGGATCAGCCTCTGGATGATCAAGACAGTGTAGACCTGCTTGATGATGCAGAGATACTGGCAGGAGTCAGTACAGAAGATCCAGTACGTATGTATCTTCATGAGATGGGGTCTTTTGATCTGCTTTCTCAGGATGAAGAGGTTGACCTGGCAAAAAAGATTGCTGAGGGCGACAATGACGCAAAGGAAAAGCTGATCAACGCGAACCTGCGTCTCGTGGTCAGTATCGCGAAGAAATATACCAACCATGGGCTTCCTTTTTTGGATCTTATCCAGGAAGGCAACATAGGTCTGATAAAAGCGGTAGACAAATTTGACTATACAAAAGGATATAAATTCAGCACCTACGCGACATGGTGGATTCGTCAGGCAATTACCCGCAGCATACAAGACAGCAGCCGTAATATCCGTGTCCCAGTTCATATGAATGAAAAAATCAACCGGGTGCTGCGAGCAAAAAAAACTCTGTCACTGCAGCTTGGTCATGATCCGTCCTCCGCTGAATTAGCCAAAGAGCTTGATATGACGGTCACTCAGGTAGAAGATATTTTAGAAAAAGCAAGCGATACCATCTCTCTGGATACTCCAGTAGGTGAAGATGAAGGTACCGCACTCGAAGATTTTGTAGAGGATCAGAAAGCACTCTCCCCAGAGGAATCGGCAGCATACACCATGCTACAGCAGGAATTGGATAAAGTTCTGAATACATTGACTGAACGGGAACGCGATGTAATATATCTCCGGTTTGGTTTTTCAGACGGACATATCTGGACATTAGAGGAAGTAGGTAAAAAGTTCCATGTCACAAGAGAGCGCATCCGACAGATAGAAGCACAGGCTCTGCGTAAGTTGCGGCTTCCGTCGCGGTGGTCACAGCTTGTGGATTTCCTGTGAGCTTGTGAATGGATCGCAGCAAATAACACCTAACAGCTTTCAGCAAAAAAAAAATACCGATTGTTTTCACTAAGAAGTCAGCTTTGGGAGAGTTTTTAACTTCTGTTCAGAAAAGGACAAAAGTAGATATGGAAGAAATTATTTTGCTTTATATACAGGAACATATTCGGAATCCCAGTCTCGATCCGATATTTAAAACGATTACGCATCTGGGCGATAAAGGAATCTTCTGGATTATCCTCACTGTCATATTGCTTAGCATTAAAAAGACAAGAACCGCGGGAATCAGTTCTGCATGTGCACTTCTGGGCTCTTTGTTGGTCAATAATCTGCTACTGAAAAATCTGTTTAACCGCACACGTCCCTATGAGGTAATCGAAGGGCTTACCTGCATCATCCAGCCGGCCACCGATGCTTCTTTTCCTTCCGGACATACAGGCGCAAGCTTTGCCTCAGCAGTTGCTATCTACAGAAATGTGCCACGAAAATATGGGATAATTCTTCTGGTGCTTGCTTCGCTGATTGCTTTTTCAAGGCTTTATGTCGGTATTCACTACCCCACAGATGTTCTGGGAGGACTGGCGACGGGAATCGCTTTGGGGATACTGGCCAGTCCGCGAAAATTCCGTGTTCAAAGCTAGACTGATACAGATTAACTCCTTCTGTTGTTCCCGGCCTTTTCTGTACTGACACAACTTACTCTTCTATACAGTAGTTTCCGTATGTGATTCGGTTTCCGGCTGATCGTTCTGCC
>JAJQFO010000016.1 GCA_021201095.1 Lachnospiraceae bacterium | reverse complement strand
GGCAAGAAGTACTTCCCCGTAGCATCCGGCGGCGGCACAGGCCGTACTCTGCATCCGGATAACATGGCGGCAGGCCCGGCTTCCTATGGCTTTACCGATACCCTTGGCCGTATGCACTCTGACGCGCAGTTCGCAGGATCTTCGTCTGTACCGGCGCACGTAGAGATGATGGGTCTCATCGGCGCGGGCAACAACCCGATGGTAGGAATGACGGTAGCCGTTGCGGTGTCGATTGAAGAGGCCGCTACTGCTGGTAAATTTTAATAAATTATAACTGTAAATATAGCTTTACATATTTACTGAACTATCAAAAATAGAAGTGCCGTAAACGGAATGGATTGCGGCACTTCTATTTATAAGTATTTGAGTATAAGCATTTGTAAAAACGACTTCCTGATGTGTATTGTCTCCACTAGAATCTATTTGACCCGCTGACAGCAGGCCAGTCGTGAATCTTTCCAGGGAGGAAACAAGAGAATATGAAAAAAGGATTTCTATCGTTTCTATTTGCAATTGCTGCGATCCTGCTGATCGTATGCCCATCAGGCACGATCCTGGCAGAAGCGGACACAACGACCATTTCGTATAATGTTACGTACCGCCAGAGCGATGCGAGAAGCATGCTTACTATGATCAATGAATTTCGAACCGGCAGTGAAGCCTGGTACTGGAATTCCGATAATACAACGAAAACAACCTGTACGGATCTTTCCGCGCTGACATACGATTATACTTTGGAAAAAATTGCCATGCAGCGGGCGGCGGAGATCGCAATCTATTATTCCCACACAAGACCGAGCGGAAATGACTGCTGGTCTGCTTATAGTGAAGTGTCGGGAGCTTATACGTATACAGGCGAAAATATAGCTGCCGGATATGGCAGCGCTTCTGCAGCATTTACAGGCTGGCAGGAGACAAATGAAGCATATTCCGGGCAGGGACACCGCCGGAATATGCTGAGTAGTAATTTTAATGCGGTTGGTATTGCCTGTGTCTATTACAATGGCTATTATTATTGGGTACAGGAATTTGGATATACCAGCAGTATTAACACATCAGCTACATCAGCCAATGACAATACAACGACGGTCAGTGCGAGTATAGCTTCCTCATATATCGACGATGTGTCGCTGACGGCGGATCCGACTACGTATAGCCTGGAGGTGGGCGGTGCGACGGCGTCGGTTCCGACTGTGAGGGCATCTGTTTATTTAACCTCGGCATCTGCGTATTGGCCGTCCGGCAGTATCGATTCAACGACTGTCTCCCCCACCTGGTCTGTCAATGACAGCACTCTGCTGTCTATATCCGATGGAACGCTAACCGCTCTGGCGCCAGGGACGGCGACATTGACCGCATCCGCTCTGGGAACCTCTGCTTCTGTTGCTACTGTAACCATTACGGCTCCGGTTTCCAGCTGTACGATCTCTCTGGACACATCCGACTATACCTATGATGGTACGGAAAAGAAACCGGTGGTCACAGTAGCTTATGGGTCGACGGTTTTAACGGAGGGGACGGGCTATACGCTATCTTACAGCAACAATGTGAATGCCGGCACGGCTACAGTGACGATTACCGGAATGGGTTACTATACCGGCAGCGTGGATAAAACGTTTACCATATCTCCGAAGGATCTGGAAGAGAGTATGGTTGAACTGGATACAGCCAACAGCTATACCTACGATGGGACTGCAAAGGAAGCATCTGTTACCGTGACGGATGGAGCCGTTTTAGCTAATGGAACGGATTACAGCCTGTCTTACAGTGACAATATAAACGCAGGGACAGCAACCGTGACGATTACCGGTATTGGAAATTATACGGGAAGCGTGGCGAAAAGCTTTACAATTGACCCGGCGAATATTTCAGACTCGACGGTGACAGTTGCTTCGGGGGAATATGTTTATAACGGCACGGCTCAGGAACCGTTGGTCACTGTGACAAAAGACTCTGTGCTCCTGACGGAAGGAACGGATTACACAGACATATCTTACAGCAATAACGTGAATGCCGGTACCGCAACGGTTACTGTTACCGGTAAAGGAAATTATACCGGCACCGCAACCGGCGAGTTTACCATTGAGCAGAAAACGCTTACAGCAGCCATCAGCGGAACCACAACAAAAACCTATGATGGAACAACTTCTGCCAGTGATGATTTATCATTGACACTGGCGGACATCGTTGGAGAGGATGATGTTTCCGCTGCGGCAGAGAGCTATGTGTATAACAGCGCGAATGTAGCGGAATCGACTACCATTACCGCATCCGGCATAACGCTCTCCGGAAGGGATGCCGGCAACTATCAGCTTTCTTCAACGACAGCGACCATTACTGCTGCTATTGCAAAAGCTGACTATTCGGCTGCTGAATATGTGCAGAAGGTTGCATCCGGTCAGGCGGTCAGCGATGCCAGCGTGGATCTTTCTGCCGACATTATGACAGGCGGAGTGTGCGGCACCCCTTCATTAAGTGGAAATAACGCGGAACTCATTGACAGCAGCAGTCTGTCTGTGTCTGGAAACACAGTGTCCTTTGCGACAACTTCACAGGAGGATCAGACAACGGCAATGATTACTGTCCCGGTAACTGGATGTGACAACTATAACGATTATGAAATTCCAATCACGGTTACTGCCGTAGACATAAAGCTGTCAGTTGATGGCACAATCACCGGCTATACCGGAATCGCCATAGCAGATAAGGTCATTACACTTACCATTGGCAATGAAAACATTCGATTTACGGATTCCCTGACTGGAAGCTGGATTACGAATCTTCCGGCCGGTCTGAGTCAAAGCATGAAACGAGTAGATGATACGACGGTAGCGATAACGGTCAGCGGTACCGTCAGCGAAGTGAGCAGTAGTATACTTGAACTGACAATTCCGGCGGGAAATCTGGCGGATATCGGCGGAAGTGTTAATGTATGCGGCGGCAGCCTGGAAATTGAAAAGGCTACCTATGAATTAAGCCTGACAGAAAATGCAGCCGAACTTGCGGAGCTTACCTATGGCTATGTGTCCGGCAGCAGTGTTACCTATACTTTTAAGAACACCGGCAATCAGAATGTTACGAACATATCGGCAGAGACAACGGCTGGTTTTACTGCCAGCCTGAGCGGAGCAGAGGCAGCCACGGATGAGAGCATTACCGTTACAGTCACCAGTGATACAGGCCTGTCTGCCGGTGTGACAACAGGAGATCTGATTCTTACCTGGACCAATGCGGAGGAAGCATGGAGCTGCAGCCTGAGCCAGACGGTAAACAAAGCAGAAAATGTTCTGGAAATTACAGGAGATTTAGCGAAAGCTTATGATGGAACAGCTGCTTCCGTCACAGTGAGTGCGGCCTATGGCGCCGAGAACGCAGTCATTACCTGGGCGGACGCAGAAGGTGCCGCGCTTGATGCAGCACCGACGGATGCCGGGAATTATATCGTTACGGTCTCTATAGCAGAGAGCGATAATTATGAAGCTGCAGTCGTTACGGCAGATTATCAGATTACCCTGGCGACGCCTGTGGTATCACTGGAAGACAAATCTGTGACCTATACCGGGGAAGCCGTTTCCATCGAGGAAGCAGCGGTGACGCTGGTGAACGATGAAACCTATGAAGGCGATATCGTTTATACCTATTATAGTGATGCGGAATGCACAGAGAAGCTGGATCAGGACACCCTGCCTGCTGAGGCTGGCACCTATTATGTGACTGCGGCTATTGATGCATTCGGTAATTATACGGGGGCAGTCAGCGAGGCGGCGACGCTCACCATCGCGTCTGCAGCTCAGTCGATTGCTTACGAAACGATGGAGGTAACGAAAACCGAAGGGGACGATGCGTTTACCAATGCGCTGACCGTCACGACAGTATATGGGACAATTACCTATACCAGCAGCGATACTTCTGTGGCGGCTGTGGACGAGAATGGGCTGGTGACAATTGTCGGCTCCGGGACGGCGATCATTACGGCGGTTGTGTCTGACAGTAAAAGCTACACGGCTGCCGCAGCATCGTATACGCTGACAGTCAATGCAGCCCCCGAAGAGGAAACAGAGACGGAGAGCGAAACGGAAACTGTGACGGAGGCGGAGACCGAGAGCGGCACGGAAGCAACAACGGAGGCAAAGGCAGAGACTGAGACCGAGAGTGAGGCGGAATCAGAGAGCGAGACCGAAGCTGCAACAGAGGCACAGACCGAAAGCAAGACGGAGGCTGCGACCGAGGCACAGACCGAGAGCGAGACAAAAGCACAGACGGAGAGCGAAACCGAGACGGAAACAGAAACCGAAACTGAGGCTTCCGTGCAGACCGGGGATGACTCAAATCTCTTCTTCTGGAGCATAATCATGCTTCTGGGCGCGTTAGGTTTTATTATGGCCCTGACTTATAGCAGGACGAGAA
>JAJQFO010000125.1 GCA_021201095.1 Lachnospiraceae bacterium | reverse complement strand
AAATATTAGCGCTAATAAATCATGGTGCTAATAAAGTCACTAGGGAAGTCAAGATAATAAGGTATATATGCTTTGCGGAATCGAAAATCAAAAGAAACCGCACAATGCTATGCCTGTCAGAAATGCACTGTACGATATTATGGAATACGTAGCTCAGATACAAGAGGCAACAAAAGCACACCGTGAAGCAAAAAATCACGGGAAAAATCACGATTTTCTTTCTGGTTTTCACGCAACAGATAAACTGATACCAGTATATACACTGGTCGTTTTCTGGGGCTCAGGTGAGTGGGATGCGCCGAGAAGTTTATTCGAAATGCTGAATGTACAGAATGCTTCAGAGTATTATGGCCTGAATGACTGGAAGATTAATCTGATTATTCCAGAAGAACTGGCTAACGATGATGTAACCAAGTTCAATTCTGATTTAGGGAAGGCTCTTATTTATATTAAGAATATGGGCAGGCCAGAAATGATCGAAAAACTTTCTGTTGATGACCGATTCAGGGTTTTGAAAACAGATACAGTGCTTTTGCTCAATGAGGTGATGAATGCTGATTTTACAGTTTCGGAAGGTGAGGTGACTACAGATATGTGTTATGCGGTTGAAAAAATCAAAGAAGATGCGGCTGTAAATGCTGTAATAACTGCTTTACGCGGAATGGATATGTCAGACGGAACTATAATTGAAAAGATTATGGGGCAATTTAAACTGACAGTTGACGAAGCAAGGTCTTATTTGGCTGAGAAAACGGGGAACTAATTCTTGACGCGTTTTTGATATGATGCTAAGATACTATTGATAACCGTTTGATATGCATGGAAGGTGCATATGAGAGATTTTATCCTGCAGATGAAGTGCGGGAGAGTACCTTTTAAGGCAGGCATTGCCTGTGGTTTTATCATCAGAAGAATGGAATGAACTGGCAGAGTGCGAAGAAATTTGCGCCCTGCCTTTTTTCGTTTTGGAAAGGAGGAGGATCAGGTAAGAAATGGAACCAGGAATGGATGGGCCACGGGCGGATGCCGGTGGCTTTTGGACGTGCTTTTTAAACAAAAGCAATCCTCAAAAAAACAGGACACACCCAGCAGGAAATGATGCGGAGCAAAATCAGTAGGAAGGAGAAGATGTAAATGGAATGGTATGGTAATTCTACGATGCTATTTGAATCGTGGCAAATGAAGGAATCCTTTCCCAACTATATCGCGGATGCGCTAAAGAGGGAAAATGCCAGGCCTTATTCGACCAGGCCGGAGGACTGTTCAGCTTATAACAAGGCTGCAACAGGGAGAAAGGCGACACTGTATCCGCATGTACTGAAAGCACTGGAGAGGCTGATCCAGGGCGAAAAAGGCGCGGATAGCATTGCGGCGGGGGTACAGGTCGGGAACAATGACGAGTACCAGTATTACTGCATGGAATACAGCAAAGGCCCTGACCAGAAGGAGCTGCTGGTCTATAACCCTGTCAACGGGAGGTTCCATGCGGGGCTTCTGAACCTGCCGGAACTGACCTTTGCCGTGGATACGGTAAAGGAAGATGGAAATGACGGGCAGGAATATATCGCCCTCATGGCATATGCGAGCATGGTAAAGGGCGGTCCCATTTATGACGAGGAGTTTTACAATGCCTACAGCCTTTTAAAGTCGGAATATAACAAACCCGTATCGGATGCGGCAAAGCTGCTGCATGCGGCGTACCTTTGCTGCAGCAACCTCTGGTGGCGGATCGAAAACGGCTTTGATTTAAATGCCGGGGCAATTCCCTTTGACCGGAAAGGTGCGCTTTTCCTGGAAGTGGGATATCTGCCTTATTCGCAGGTTTGCTCAGGCTTGTATTCCCCGACGGTCGTAACGATCGGCACTTTTACGGTATTTGAAGTGCAAAAGGTCGGGAGAACCTATGAGATCAAAGACCTGCAGGAAATTTATTCCGGCGACTGGAAATTATCAGAAAGAGAAAAGTGCCTGGTGCCGGATCTTCCGGACTGCTATAAGGTGAGTGCTTCGGCAAAACGGATCCTTGAGGCGATTAAATCGACGCCTGCCCGCGTGTTTATGCTGACCGGCAGCGCCGGGGTCGGGAAGACCACGGATGCGCAGCTGATCGCACAGGTGCGCGGCGTCCCCTATTACAAATTCACCTGCGGACCAAATACGGATGAGATCGAACTGACGGCATCCATGGTCCCGAATACGGTGAAAAATGCAGATATGGAGCTGACGATTCCGGACTATGAAGATCTTTTGATGGACCCGCCGACGGCTCTGATGCAGGTGAGCGGCGAATACCGGGAAGGGGTTACCGCAGGTGAGGCGTTTGAAAAAATTGTATCTTTGCTTTACAGGAAGGGGTATCAGGCGGCAAAAGCGGAAAAGGATTTTTCCCTGGTAGAATCCCCGATCATCGAGGGCTGCAAAGGGCCGTCTGTGGTGGAGATACAGGAGCCGCTTCTGATCGAGCGCTCCGCCACGCTGGCAAAATTCAATGCGCTTTTGGACGAAAGTGCCTCTATTGAGCTGATAAACGGCGATGTGATCCACCGGCATCCGGATACCGTGATCATTCTGACGACAAATCTGGATTACATCGGCTGCAGGCAGATGAATGAGTCGGTTCTATCCAGAATCCGCTATATCGATCACCGCAGGGATTTAAGTGAAAAAGAAATGGCACTGCGCGCGATGGCAAAAACCGGCATGACGGATTACGAATTGCTAAAAGAAATGGCGGAGGTGACCGTGCGGATCCGCGAGCATTTAAAGGAAGAGGAGCTGCGCGGCGGCGTATGTGAATACCGCGAATACGAGGACTGGATCTGGGCGTACCGGGTATCCGGTAACCTTTTGGAAGCCGCGGAGCATACCATTGTGGCCAAAGCATCCATGGACGCCGAAGAACGGGAGGAGATCATGGAAGTTTATATCCGTCCGTTTTTCGAGGGGCTTTCTCAGATGGAAGCACCGGCCGCATAAGGAAAACTATGGAGGAAGCAAATGAAATGGGATGAGAAGACATACCGGAAACGAATCCGGCAAAAGAAAGAGCAGCTTTCCCCAAAGCAGATATTTTTATCCGGCCGCTATCAGGGACTTTTAAAAAAGATGGCAAAGGAGATCACGGATGGGAGCTTTACCAACGTTTCCATTCGCAGCCTTGGAAAAACGTTTCCTGTTGGGATGTTTGACGGGGAACAGATCGTGATCAATCTGGATCATGATCTGATACAGGGCTACACGAAAAAAGATCTGATGAACCTTGGCATCATTGGTGTGTTGGGGCATGAGTGCGGCCATAAGAATTATTCGGACATTAGCCTCCGGCATAAATACCTGCTGGGGATACGGGAAGAACATAAGTTTTATCCGTATGCGCCAGTTCCGGAGACGGAAGAAGATCAGGCAAGCCTTGCTTCTATGAAAAAATGTTTTGAAAACGGGGATGTGGTAGTCATCTCTTATGTCTATGAGGTGGCGGCTTTTCTTCAAAACCTGCTCGAAGACCGGTACATCGAATATAAGATGTGCCGGAATTATCCGGGCAGCATCCGCAAGGGGATCCTGATGAACCAGGTGCGGGAATTTGACAGCTTCCCGAGTGTGAAATCCATGCAGGAGAAAGGACAGCCAAAAACCTATATCATGCTGAACCTTATTTCCCAGTATCTGTTTCAGAAGACAGTAAATGCTTGGAACGGAATCGACGATTGTTATCTGGAGTGCTTAAATTCATGTAAGCCGCTGATCGGCGGGGAAGTCTTAAAAGAAGGGGACAGTGTCCGCTATCTGCTCACCAGCCGGCTTTTGTTAAAACTCTGGGGATTCATCCAGTCCGACACCGATGAGATACGGAAGAGGTTGGATGAGGAGGAGAAACAGCAGGAAACAAAACAGCAGGAAGCGGAGCCACAGAAAGAGAAATCGCGCGAGCCAGAATCACAGGAAGCAGAACAGCAGGAAGATAATTCTCAGGAGACAGAATCACAGGAAGCAAAAGAGCAGGAAGATAACTCACAGGAAACAGAATCGCAGGAATCTAGGCAGCAGGAATCAGGGAATGAATCCAGAAGCGGTATGAATGACGGAGCAGATAAACCGGCTGCTGGCGGTGAGAAAGAGGATGGGAAAACCCATCCCGTCCCATGCGGACAGGCTGGCCTATCCGGAACTGACAAGGCTGCAGGAAACGATGCGGGAATCGATGCAGGAAACGAGAAGGAAGCTTCTGGCGGGCAGGAAGGAAATCAGGACGGGATAAATGATCTTCAAAATGGAAATCCGCAGGGGAATGCCGAACTGCAAACAGAAATTTTGCCGGGTAATACTGGACCGGAATCTGCAGGGGGTTCTGGTGCAGGTGATGACTATCGCGAAAAGGCAGAAAAGGCTGCAAGAGAATTAGGCAAATGTCTTCCTGCCTACTCACAAGAGCCGGGACAGTTACTCGGTGGTGCGCATCTGGATGCATCGGATATGGATGTAAAAGCAGGCGATATGGACTGGAGCGGAAACTGGACAGGTGAAGATAAGGCAGATAAAGGTAAGACGCACCCCATGCGAGGTGAAGCGACAGAGGATTCGAATGCGGCGGTGAATTCGGATGCGGTGGAAGAAAAAGAAACACAATCTTCTGATGGTGTTGCTGAAACTATAGAATCCACGCTGCAAAATCCGAAACCATTGCAATCGGGGCTTTTTGATGAGCATGCTGCGGATATAATGGACGATCTGCCATCAGAATCTTGTGCCGCCATCCCGTTATCGGATGCAGAGCTTTTAAAAATCCCCTTTGAAGTCGCCAAAGAGCAGCTCGATGTTGAGGATGAGGAACAGCTGCATCAGAAGCTGGGGGAACTGTTGAACCAGACGGATTTCGGAAGCTGCCATGAGAACGTGCCAAAACAGATTTTAAGGGAGCGGGAAGTAAGCAGTGACGCCATCCGTCTTTATGGTGAGCTGCAAAAAGAAGTGCGGAAGGTCAGAAAAAAGCTGGAGGCGGATCTGCTGCCATATCTGGAAAAACGGCATGACCGGGAGGAAAAAGGGCTGCTGATTGGAAGAAAGATGGACCTGCACGCGCTTTACCGGCCGGATGGGAAGCTTTTTGAAAAGAAGCAGCTTCCGGGACAGGAAAGCGATACGGTCATTGCACTGCTCATTGATCTGTCCGGTTCCATGAGAATTGGCGGCCGGATTGAACAGGCGCGTTTCGCTGCGCTTTGCCTGTATGAGTTCTGCAGGGAAGCCGATATCCCTGTGGCTGTGTATGGTCATCATACAGGACTTGTGGTTTGCAATGACAGCGAAATGCCCCGAAAAGAAGCTGTGTGTCTGCGCTCCCTTGCAGAATTTGACCCCGTTGACGGGATGGATGCTTACCGCATTCTTGATGCAGAAGCGAAGGGTTCCAACCGGGACGGCGCTGCCATCCGGTTTATGGGGGAAATGCTGCTGAAAAGGCCTGAAAAGAAGAAAATCCTTGCACTGATCAGCGACGGGCTGCCGAATGCACATCTGTACTTCGGGGAGTCGGCCCGTGTGGATTTGATGGAGGCGAAGGAGGAACTAACCAAGAAAGGGATCACTTTTTTAGCGGCGGCGATCGCAGACGACCGTGAAGCAATCCAAAGGATTTACGGGGATGCGTTTGTGGATATCAGCGATGTAAAGAAACTTCCGCAGAAGCTGATGAAGCAGATCATAAAGCGGTTATGACACGGAGGAGAAGAAAGATGGCAAAGGAACAGAACATATCAAGGCAGATTGCGGTTTATAAAACGGATAAAGGGCTGCTTGAATTTAACAACAAGCTGCTGCCGGCGCCGAAAGACACGCCCTGGCATATCCATGCGGAAGGAAAAGGGGAAGGGTACTCCCTGATCCAGCTGATCGCCCTTGATTACAGCAAGGGGAAGGGCGATAAATGCATCAGCGTCTACGCGAATGTAAAGCCGGAAGATATCAAGTTTTTGTTTATGAAGCTCTGCTTTGGATTTGAATCGGTGAAATTTTACGAACAGAAGATTTTTAAGGATGATGGGGGCGGATTCGTGACATCCTTGCAGATCGAACGTTCGGAGCGTAATGAAAAAGGTGAGGTACTGCGTTTGCCATGGAGTGTCCGGATTGGCAATGGCACCGGTGTCGTGGCATACAACCGGAACGGCGGGCAGTACTGTGAGCGGGATTCTTACGATGAAGAAAAGGCAGTGAAAGTGCGGCTGGACGACCGTGCCTTCTTTTCCCTCTTAAGCCGGACTTGTGCGGTGATCAATGCATTTGAAATGAGTGAACTGTACCGGGAGAAAGATATCCGGAATTTCCAGAGCCTGTTCCGATTGATCAATGGAAAACTGGATACGCTTTTTGGTGCGGAACCGGCTTTGCAGAAAAATGCAGTCCGAAGTGTGAAAACGCGGCCGTATAAGGAAAAGGAAGCATACACCGATCCTTATGAAGAACATGCAGGTGGTTTTGGCTTGCCAGATGGGACTGGCTCATCCGGTACTTATGCGGAAGACAATACGGATTATTTTGCCGGTGTTGACAGCGAAGATGCCTACGATGTTTTTAAGGAGGCAGCGTGACGGTTGCGGCCGGTCAAGAATATCTGACGGTATAAGCATAGAGGAAGCAAGGCTGTGAAGTAGCAGAAAAGAGAGGTGCCATTGATAAAACAAACGGGAGAAGATATTGAAGATATTTTAGGAATACAGATAAAGGAAGCCCTATATGATCCGGCATCACTGCCGGGCTTTGTGATCGAGCTGGGGCAGGATAACTATTTCCGTTATATAAGAAAAAGAACAATATTTTGCGGGAACCTGCACCAGGCAAAACGTTTTATAAACCTACGGGCGGCAAAACAGTATGCCTTATCTGAGTTATGTTATTACGGGCTTCAGGTGCATATCTGCCGCATCGTCTGGCATCTGGTGGCCTATGATGCCAGAGACGATAAGCGTTATTATGATGGGAGCGGTTTTACAACGGATGTGGATGCGGCACTCTGGTTTTCCAGCATTGATGAAGCGGAAGGCTATCTGAGGGAAAAGCTTCTTACGGAAGCGTGCTTTCCGAACGAAGGTGCCATCCGAATGGAAACAGTTGGCGTAGCTGCGGCGTAATGTAAGGGCTGTTTTGGCAGATGTAATGCTTAAAGAATACAGAATGTATACTAAAAGCTATACTCAAAGAATGGATCAAAAACTGGCGGTGGACGAAGAAATGTTCCACCGCCTTTTTCTTTACTGATACATAATCTGCGGCGTACAAAAAAAATTAGGAAAGGAAAACGAATGAAGATCAGAGCGCAGAACGGTAAAATTGTAGAATTAACAAATTTTGGTATAAGGGATGGTGGGATTAGGGATAACCACGGCGTGTGGGGCGTGGTAGGACGTGAACCGGACCCGGTTTATCAGAGGGGTAAAGACTGGACGCTTGGCATATACGGAGACAGACTTACGGCATTCAGGATTTTGTCAATGATTTTGCAATATGAAGGCGATGAGCCGTTTACCATGCCACCGGAAGATACAGTCATGGATTTGTAGGATATATCTGACTTAAAAAAGATATATCTGGTGCGATAGGAACTTGGAAAAGATAATAATATTTGCTATAATGAGACCTGCCAGAAGAAACGGACGCCTGAGTCCGTTTTCTTGCGGGCCATCGATAGAATCAGCGGCGGTAAAGCACGGCTGCATTCTGGCAGGAAGGAAAATGGTGATGCTATGATGGATCTGGAAAGAAAAGCATACGGAGATCTTCTGGAATGGAAAAACCGTCCGGACCATGGCACTTTGGAAGTATCCGGTGCCAGACAGGTGGGTAAGACCTGGCTTGTAAATAAATTCGCAGACCTGGAGTATAAAAATAAGGTTTATATTAACCTGCTGGATATGGGCGGGGAACTGTTCCTGGAGCATTATCAGGATATCCGCAGGGAGATGAAAGCAGGAAGTTTCACCGGAAATCCGATACAGGAGCTTTTAAGACGGTATCAGCCGGGATTTGCGGACGGGCCGGATACGATCGTGATCATTGATGAGATCCAGGAGTCCGCAGAGATTTATAACCGAATCCGTGAATTTACACGGAACTTAAAAAGCGATTTTATTGTGACTGGCAGCTATCTCGGACGGATCTTAAATAAAGAATTCAGATATTCATCGGGCGACCTTGCATCTTTGGAGATTGCTACGCTTAGTTTTGAAGAATTTTTAAAAGCAGTCGGAAAAGAAGA
This sequence comes from Lachnospiraceae bacterium, assembly GCA_021201095.1. Taxonomy (GTDB): domain Bacteria; phylum Bacillota; class Clostridia; order Lachnospirales; family Lachnospiraceae; genus Choladousia. Next base: position 12,469 of record JAJQFO010000125.1, on the reverse strand, counting down.
ATTATTTCAGTCCCTGGATATTTTCGGCGGCAGCGATGCCGCAGTATATGGTGAGTTGTCCGACTACTATCAGGCATACTGCCTGATTGGCGGGTATCCCGCAGTGGTGCTCCGTTATCTGAACGGTGCGTCAGTGGAAGAATGCAGGGAAGAACTGGTTTCAATCATACGGCTCTTTACCAACGAGAGCCGCAGATATTTTGAGGATATTCTTGACTATGAAACTTATGGAAATCTGTTCTGCGGTATTGCGCGTGTGCTGGTAAAAGAGAAAAAGGGACTTTCAGAGGACAGCTTCAGTGAGGAGCTTCAGTCAATCGTGGTAAAAGACTATTCCAGCAATGTTACGAAGGCTTCGGTAAACCGCGCCATGGACTGGCTGTTTAGTGCCGGGATTATTGGATTTGCCGGGAAGATTACGAACTGCGAAATCTTAAATTTCAAGGCAAAGGCACGCTGCTACTTCATGGATGTCGGCCTTGCTTCCTATTTCTTAAGGCAGATCGGCTGTTCGGAAGCAGATATTGAGGGAACCGTCAGCGAAAACTTCGTCTATCTGGAGATCAGACGGCGGATGGGAAGCCATGCAAGCCTTGCGTTCGAAATGCCGGCTTTCGCTACCTGGCAAAATGGCGAAGTGGATTTTTACACGAAATCCCTTATATCGGGGAAAACCTGTGCGATTGAAGTCAAAGCCGGGAAAAACAGCGGTAAGACCGCAATGGAGATCCTTGAAAAAGGGAAGGTGGACCATCTGCTCTTTGCCAAGGGTGGCACACATGGTGGGACAGCGGATAAGATTGATACCATCCCGATATACGGGATCTCGAAATATGTGTTTTGACAGAATATGAAACACAAGATTTAGAAGAATAAAACATTGACAGACACAATATCTTGTAGTATACTGACCCCGAATCATAATTTTTGCCGGAGCAATCCATCTGGCACGCAGTCTTTTATTCCGGCGGCTGGCCGGAGATTCTGCTTTCTGATGAGCAGCGATTTTGATAAGATTCATAACGTTATATGCAGGGCACCTAAAATTCCAACAAAGAGTTTCAGGTGCCTTTTTATGTTGCTATGAAAAATCAGGGCGCAGCCATGACAAAAGGAAATGGTTTATTTATGGACTTTGGAGCAGATGGAGAGCAGGCACAGAAAACTCCGGGACGGCCCGCACACAAAGAAAAGGAGAATGAATTTATGAACAGTAGCTATGAAGAATTTCGAAACAGCGTTTTAAGGATGGTACAGGAATATTATGGAAATGAGGCCTGGGTAATGGTGGATAAATTAAAAAAATTAAACAGACCGGATCAGGAAGGCCTGTCTATCCTCATAAAGGGCAAAAATGTATGCCCGGTTATCTATTTGAACAATTATTACGATGAGTGGAATTGCGGAAAAAGCATCGAAGCAATCGCTGCGGATATCATCGAGGTTTACAAAAAGCACTGTAATGATATGCAGGAATTCGATATGGAAGCATTCCGTGATTATCAGAAGGTGGAAGGACATCTGTTCTGCAGGCTTGTCAATTATGAAAACAACAGGGGACTGTTGAAAGAATTACCCCATATAAGGTTCCATGATCTGGCTCTTGTCTATTTTTACGCATCTGATGATATCACGGACTTCGAGATGAAGATTACTGTAAAAAATGATTTTCTGGAGATGTGGCATATCACAAAGGAACAGCTGCACCAGAGAGCATTACAAAATACCAGAAACAGGATGGATTTCCAGCTTACTTCAATAAAATCGGTGATCGAGGATTTGATTTCAATGAAACCGGAAGTTCCGCATGGATCAGAGGATTCTGATTCCATGGGAATATCCGAAGTAATTTCGCGCATTGATGAAGACAATGGGCCATCCATATATGTCCTTTCGAACCAGCAGCTGATGTATGGTGCGGTGGGGGTCTTTTTTGATGAGGTTCTCCGCATGGCGAGCAACAGGCTGCAGGAGGATTTTTATGTGCTTCCCAGCAGCATCCATGAGTGCCTCATCGTCCCGGTTGAGGGCTTTAAGGATTTAGGAGCAGAATATCTGAAGGAAGTTGTACAGTTCGTCAATGAAAATTATGTGAATCCGGCAGAAATTCTCGGTGACTGTGTTTACCGCTATGACTGTAGTGAGGAGAAGCTTTCGATAGTGGCATAGAGGCCGGTACAGCTCAGCCTGGGTAGGAAAGATGGATTATAAAAAAGCATGGAAGGAGGCACGGCATGGGAAAAACGATGAATATGCAGGATATTATTGCCTGCTGATTGCGATTCTTCTGGAGGTGGACGCGCAGGATGCCAGACTGCTCTACCAGTATGGGCCGGAGCATCCGCTTTGCAGGAAACGTCTGCAGGAAAGGCAAACAGAACACGAAAGAAAGGAGAAGAAGGACGAATGACAGATTATAATGAAGTAAAAGCAATCCTCAACGATTTTTTATCCCTGTACGGAAATGAGCGTCTGGGAATCCGCCGGCTTTATAAAAAATACGGGGACAGCACCCTGTTTCTGGCTCTTATGCGGGATTTAAACGAGGCGGAAAAGATTCCGGTAAAGGAAGCGATGCTGGCGGTATACAGTGAGCTGAAGCCTTACCGTGCGAAAAACCTGCTTGATAAGGACTGGGAAGAAATCACGAAGACCGCGTCGAATATTGTAAAAAAGTATGGGGATAACCGCTGGCTGAAGCATTTTATTCTGGAAATGCTGGATTTTCTGGAAGCGGACGATTTGGAAATCCGGAGGGCGGCGGCTGCAAAAAACGGTGAAGAAAAAAAGGCGGCATAAGTCAGTTTAAAATATCTTTTGCAGATACGAAGAAAGAGGGGCGGGCAACTGCCCTTCTTTTGTTGCATGTCTGATAAAAGATGGAAAGGCGGTATTATGATAGAGGGAATGATAAAAAACAGGCAGGATTTAAACCAGGTGGCGGAACATCTTCGCGCGCGCGGCGAAACGGAACGGATCAAAAAGCTCGCATATGAGTGGCTGCTCCCGGAGAAGAATGTGGATGATTTTATTGCCGGGAAACGCTTCCGCCTTGCCGATGAAGATGTGGAAGAAAAAGAGTACGCCGCGATAAACGAAAAGCTCGCGGATGAAATGGCAATGCTTTTCGATGGGGCTTTCGCGGATGTGATCGGTATATATGTATCGAAGAAATGCCTGGATGAGTGTTATGCGATGCTGGCGCTGCAGCCGCATAAATCCTTAAGGAAATGCCTGGACTATGTGTTGGAAAAAGCATATAAGATTGCGGAAAAACGGCGTGAGAAACAGCCGGAAGCCGGGAACCGCATCGGCGTATCCGTTTCAAATGAGACGGTATACCAGTGGGTGGATGAATATTATGCCCTGGATGATAAAAAAGAGGAGGCGGAAAAGAAAGAGAAAGCCAGGCAGGATTTCATCCAAAAGCGGAAGAGCCGGGAAGATTCTGCAAGGCGTGCCGTACAGAATGCCAAAAAGTCAAAAAAGCGTACCGGCAGTGCAGGCAAATCTGACAGCGCGAAAGCATCGGGAGCGGCAACGGTAACAGCAGTAGCTGCAGAAACAGAAGCTCCGGAGATGCATATCACGGAAGCGGAACCAGCCGGGAACGGATCAGCTGCCCAAAAATCAGAAGAATCGAAACAGATGGATATCTTTGACTATATGAATCTGACAGATACTTCGGGGAATTCGGAAGATGAATGGGAAGGAGACGTATCAGCATGAAAAAGGAACTGCTTTTAAAGATGGCGGAGAAGATGACGGCAACGGAGAAAATGCTGCAGGATGCCGTGCTGGATGTCCCGCGGAAATCAGGCTATTTCGATAAGAGAGACATCTACCGCTACGCATACCATGCGAGTTTCTTTATCGAAAATGGGATAGCGGTATTGGCGTTGTTTGGCACAAAGGAGCTGCGCGTGGAGGCCAAAAAGCCGGTGTATATTCTGTTCTTTGACCGGGAAAACGAGGACTTTATCACCTATGAGACCGAGCGGAGAAAATGGCGGAAAGCGATGGTGAGCAACCTGCTGCAATTTGACTGGAACTATCAGATGGACATGATCCACATCGAGGATGACGACTATCAAAGGCTGTGTGAATATTTTACGGCAGATGCGGCGGAACATAAAAAGACACAGCGCATTGCGGACGAATTCCAGAAAGGAATCCACCAGAAGCGTCTGGAAACCAAATGGAAGGTGGAGACCGACCGCTGGGATGCCGTGATGGAGAAAGTGCCGGCATTGCCAAAGGATTGGAAGCACTGGGTAGAAAAGACAGGAGTGACAGAGCATTTTCTCTTTTATGACGCCGGAAAGCGTGTGAAGGAAGGCTACTGCAGCCACTGCAAAAATACAGTTCCGATTATAAAGCCGCGCTATAATAAGCGGGGACGCTGCCCGCGCTGCGGGAAGGAAGTTACGTACAAATCCCGTGGGAAAGCCGGAACGGTCGTTACGCCGATCGAAGATGTTTATCTGCTTCAGAAATATGAGGGCGACAGGATACTGGTGAGAAATTTTAAAACGCAGACCTTTTACCGGAAAGGAAATTATGAGAATCCGGAAAATCATTGCCATGAGGTCTGGCGTTTTATTTTTGACCGGGAGAACGAGCAGATTTTCTACCATGGACTGTATAAGCAGCGCGTGAGACGGTGGATTAAGGGGATGCCGCCGGGAGGGCTCTGGACACCCTATATTTTTTACCTGCATAAAGGACGGGTGTATCGCAGAACGATTCCGCCTATGAAAAATGGGCTTCTCGGAAAGACCGGCTTCCCGGAAATGCTGGCGGAAAGATCAGTCATAAATCCGGAAAAATATCTCTCTTATTGGCAGGCACATCCTTATATCGAGCAGCTGATAAAGGCGGGCCTTATGCCGCTTGCACTCAATCTGTTTGATAAGGAAACAAAAATAGAATGGGGGAGCGGGCGCCGGCTTTGCCAGAGACTCGGGATTGACGGGGCTATGCTGCGGCAGCTTCGCGACAACAATGGGGATAAGGATTATCTGGAATGGCTCCAGATGGAAAAAAGGCAGGGAGGCCGGATTTCTGACGATCTGATCCGGTGGTTTCTTGCAAACGGCATTCCAGCGGAAAAAATCGGGTTCATCCGTGACAGGATGCGCCCGGAGCAGATCCGGAATTACCTGGAACGCCAGTGGAAAAAGGACAGGAGAAAGAAAAACAAAAATAGTTATGCGGATCTTTTGGAAATATGGCGCGATTACTTATCCATGGCAGAAAAACTGGGAATGGATACGGATGATGAGATCATCTACCGCGCGAAGGAGCTTGTGAAACGGCACGATGAAGCGGCTTTTCTTCTGGAGCAGAAAAGAAAGGAAGAACATATAGCAGAGATGGAAAAACTGTTTCCGGAGCTTCCGCTTATCTGCGCGCAGGTCAAGGACCAGTATGAATATCTGGAAGAGGACACCTATGCCGTGCTTATGCCGCGCGAAGTGCGCGATATCGTAGACGAGGGACGCGCCCTGCATCATTGCGTGGGCAGCGGTGACCATTATTTTGCAGGCATCTGCAGACGGGAAAGCTACATCCTGTTTTTAAGGAAACAGTCGGATCTTAAAAAAGCTTTTTACACTCTGGAAGTCAGGCCGGACGGCACCATCCTCCAGTGGAGGTCGGAATACAACCGCCGGACGAAGGACGAAAAAGAGGTGGAAGCGTTCTTAGGTCGCTGGAAGAAAGCTGTAAGGGATCGGCAGAAGCAGCAGAAAGCAGGAAAAAGGAAATCCCAAAAGGTAAATAGCCTGGCACTGCTTCAAAAGGGACAGGCACAAGAGATTCTTCCTGAAAACACTGCAGGAGAAGCCGTGGATGTGAAAGCACAGGAAGACAGAAAGGCTGCATAAGGAGCATATGACGCAGTGCTGAAAAATGGATATTTATCTGGTTGCGGTTGAAGCATGTCGTATGTTATAATAAAAAAAATTTAGGAGGAGGGGACTGCATGGATAATCTTTCAAGAATCAACACTATTAAGCGTTCAGAAGTAGAAAAAACGATTCAGATTGCACAGATGTCAGATGTAATCAGACGGCTGATCATATTTGGCAGTGCGGTGACAGACGACTGCCGCGAGGAGAGCGATGTTGACATCTGTCTGGATGTTTCGTGCAGTACACGTGATAAACGTTTATTCCGCCCGGTATGTGATTTTAATAAAGCATGCAATTACGATTGCGATATATTTTTTTACCACAAGCTTGGGAATAAACTAAAAAGAGAGATTGACTCAAAGGGAGTTGTGGTTTATGCTGCCGGCTAAAGTGGATTTAATTTAAAAATGTATGAGCAGAAGACGGGTTCGCTATTAAGGTTTCCCTCGTCCATTAAAAGAACAGCGATTTGAAATTTTTGGAAGGGCGGAATTTAAAACTCCGTCCTTCTTTTTTGAGTGTAAAACCGATTTTAATAAAATTTTGCAATTTCATCCACAGCCTTGCGCACCTTTGGCCGTGGCTCTCCCGCCGCGTATCCAAGCGCGATTACAGCGGCAATCTCCTGTGATTCATCAATCTTCAGTAATTCACGAAGGGCTGCCGCGTCACGGATTCCCATCACCAGAGTATCCATGCCCATCTCCTTCGCCTTTAACAGAAGGTTCTGATTCTGCAGCCCAAGGTCATACATGCCCCAGCCATTGCCAATCTCATTCGCCGGAGTGCCATTTTCCTTGTCAAAACCGGAATAATTTTTTACGTATGAGGTAACAATCAGAGCAGCCGCCCCGGCAGCATTTTTCGCGTTAAACGGAGGAAGGCATTTCTCCAAAACCTGTTCCTTCATTTCCTCCGTGTATACAACCGCATATCTTCCCGTCTGGCTGTTTTTCCAGGACGGTGCCTGCTGCGCTGCTTCAATCAGAACGCGCAGTTCCTTCTCAGTTACTTTTTTTGCAGCGTCGTAGCTCCGGATGCTTCTTCTTCCTTCAATAGCACTCTGTAATTCCATTTTATAGATTCCTCCTTAATAATTTACGCGGCCATAACCTGCCATTTTTTATCTTTATCCTTTTCGACATTTTCTTCCTCACACAAGAAACGATAGAATACCGATCAGTTATGGTTATTGTAGAAGTGAGCCTTACTAATGTCAAGCCGGATAAAATATTTTTATTACAATATGTTCCGTGATTATTATCAGGTGTTCTTACAAAAGCACCCTTTTATGCAGTGACTTCCTGTCAGAAAGGCAATACAAGAATCCCTTGAAAATATAACAATATTGCTTTAAAATCATAGCACAAAACGACTGGGCTGCGGAATAGGTTTATGATCAGCGGCTCTCTTTATTTTATTAAAGTTTTGTGAAATTCAGTTATGCCGTAAGAATTGTACTATAATTTAAATGCCACAGAATTCAGACAGATTTTTACCTCACTTAAACGGGCCAAAGAATCTGTCTTTTTTATAATCAAATCTACTGCGACACCGCAATATGTCCCGGTTCCATCTGAGGATCGAGGAAGCAGGCAATGTTTCGATTTGCGCAGGAAATCGAGAACGGTCCCGAGTAGTCGGACGGAGCTCGATTAAAAAAACGAGGCTTTCCGCGAAGAAATGCCATGATGTAAGGATACGGGGGAGTGAAAACGTGATATATGTTTTGACAGAAAACACTTTTAAGGATAAAGGGGCATTCCGTTCTGTATGTCTTATGTTTGCGGAGGATCATTGTGGCAGAGCAAGTATGCACATATAGAGAAAATGCTTCGAAAAGGAGCAAGATTTTAATGGACAAAGACTATATCATAATTGGAGAGTACATCCGGATGCTCAGGAACAGGAAAGGAATGACACAGGCGGAGCTTGCCGAAATGACGGATTTGACGGATGGTTACATAAGCAGGGTCGAAAGAGGACAGAAACAAATCGGCATGCAGGCTTTCTTACGGATTCTTCAGGTCCTGGGAAGCGGGATTGAAGGGCTAGTCACTGCAACACAGAAAGAATCTGGGCAGATGGACATATTTTTGAACAGATGTAAAGTCATTATGGCTGACTGCAGCGATACAGAGAAAAAATTGCTGGTTGATATGCTGGAAAGTATGAAAGATGTGATTCGTGGGAATCAGTATGAAATACATCAATCGGTTGAGAATATATCACAGCAAATCAGCTGACAGTATAGAACATTTATAAGACGAAATGACAAGTTCTCTTATTGGGAATAGGCAGAAATAAAAATTCTATGCCCTTGTTGCTGCTTTATTAGGTAGTGACAAAGGAATTTGTTTGCATTTTTACTATTTGCAATATCAGTCTTTTAATTAAAATTTCACATTTATCAGAAAAAAGTTATCGCAATATTCGCCCCATAAGTCTGCATATCGACGGCGTTTTACAGAAGAAAAAAGTCGAAAAACAGTGAAGGGACTGTAAGTGCAAGTTGAGAAAAATTTTTGTACTTATAGTCCCTTTTCGAATCGGCTTTGCCGACCTATAATTTACGCAAATGTTACATAGTACGCACAGATAAACGCATTTTTGCGAAAAGTTAGATACTGGATGAGCACTCTATTTAAAAAATTGCAGGAAAGTGAGGCTGGATATGAGGGCTGCGGTGTATGTGCGTATTTATGAAGCGGATTCCCCCTTTACGGGGTATGAAGCGATGCGGGAAAGACTGCTTTTACATTGTAAGATAAAAGGATATCAGCCAACCATGGTACTTGGCATCAGAGGAACGGATCCGTATTTGGAGGATGCAGGGAGAAAGAAGCTGTACCAGCTTGCCGAGCTGGGGCTGGTGGATGTGATTGTAATGCCGGATCTCCATACGATTTCAGACTCGATTGAAGAGACGGAATTCTTTTTAAGGAGAATCCTGCGAAGCACCGTAAGGGTAGAGCTGTTGGAGAACACCCATGAGGAATCGGAACTCTACAAGCAGTACGTGCGGCTCCTGCGGGAACGTAAAAGTACCGTGAGAACAAGAGGATGGCTGTATCTGTTAAAGAAAAAATGGAAAGGCGGGAACGGATCGTATGCTGACCAGAGAAGAATTACTCCGGATGCGCGAGATGACATTTGATGAAATCAACCCGGAAGAGATTCCGGATATCAAGGATCTGGATATTGATGTGAAAAAGAGCAAGCAGGAAAAAATACGAGAAGTATTGGAATCCGGCAGGAACCCGTACTTTATACGGAGTGGCGATATCATTGTTAAAATAGGATTTGCCTCGACCAACCGTACCATAGAGGAAGCACTGGAGAGCCTGATCAGCGCGAAGTGAGGATAACACAGAAGAGGACGATTATGTATTATCACTACGAACGGCATGAAAAAATCGGGACTGGACAGTGAAAGTAATCTGTGTTAGTATAGCGGCAAGTAGAGGACAAGCAGCCTGAACTGCCAATCATCAGATTAGTTTGCTGGCTAATCAAGAGATTGGAGAGAAGGCTATGAGTTTACAAACGATTCTGAAAATATACCAGTATATTAATTACCTCCGCCTTTCCGACGATGATGACGGGAACGGGGAGAGTAACAGCATATCCAACCAGAGAATCCTGATTCAAAATTATCTGAAGGATAAGCCGGAGTTTGTGCAGGTAAAAGAGTGCGTGGATGACGGTTTTACCGGCACGAATTTTAACCGGCCGGGCTTTCAGGAAATGATGCGTCTGATCGAAGAAGGAAAGGCAAATTGCATTATCTGCAAGGACCTTTCCCGTTTTGGACGCGATTTTTCGGGTGTCCTGCAGTACGTGGAGCGCGTCCTTCCGTCTATGGGAGTGCGCCTGATCCTGATCAATGATAATTATGACAGCATTTCACAGAACCATGATTTTTTATCCCTGAGATTAAAAAGCTTTATTAATGATGTTTACCCTGCGGATACTTCCCGGAGCATCCGTGCGAATTTGCATGCCAAAATGGTGCACGGCCAGTGCGTTGCTCCTTCTACTTCCTACGGTTTTCTAAAATCTCCGGAAGATAAGCACAAGCTGATCCTTGACCCCGTGGCATGTTCCGTAGTCCGGGATGTCTTTTATCTGAAATTAAAAGGGCACAGCTTAAATGAGATTGCGCAGATTCTTGATGTCCGCGGAATCCTTACTCCCTATGCGTATAAGAAATATCTGAAACAGAATTTCCAGACGAGCTTTCGAAAGAATATAGAGTTGAAATGGGATGCCGCGATGGTAAAACGGATACTTATAGATGAGCGGTTTACCGGGACACTTGTGCAGGGCAAAACAACGACGCCAAATTACAAGGTCAAAAAAATCATCTATAAGGACAGCAGTGAGTGGGTCCGTAAGGAAAACGCGATCGAACCAGCCGTTGACCGGCATACGTTTGACGTCGTCCAGAACCTGTTAGGACATGATGCAAGAAAATCGGCCAATGGGATAGCACTTTTAAGCGGTCTCGTCGAATGTGCGGACTGCAGGCAGGGAATGGTAAGGAAATCACCGGATCAGAAATATCACTATTATGTTTGCTCCAGCTCTTTATATGAAAAGACCTGCCGGCCTCACAGCATCAGTGAGAAAAAGCTGACGCAGGCGGTAAAGGAGAGTTTGCTGTATTACATATCCGTGATCGTCGAACTGGACACAGTCCTGGAGCATATGAAAGAATCTTCGGTTCCAAAAAGGAAATTGTTGGAAGCGGACCGCCAGATGAGAGTATTAAAAGATGAATGCGACCGGCTGAACGGCCTGAAGAAAACATTGTATGAAAGCTTTTGCGATAACATCATAGATGAAAATGAATTTCATACCTATAAGCAAAAGTACAACCAGCAGCTGCATCGGATGGAAGCGGCGATCAAGACGCAGCAGGCGGAAATAGAGCATCTTTCAGAAACGCTGGAACAGCAGCAAAACTGGATGGAATACTTTTTAAAATACAGAGATGCCGAGGAGATTGACCGGATCATGCTCGTGCTTTTAATAAAAAGAATCCGTGTCACTGATAAAAAGCATATTTATATAGACTTCTGGTTTTCAGATGAGTTTGAACATACTCTGGCACTTCTGGAGATCGTAAACCGGGCACAGCCAGACGAGATGGTCAGTGCATTTCTGGACAGGAAGGGAGGCGCATTCGATGGCTCGGACAAGTAAACGGAAGTCAAGGGCAGGCGTTGAGACGGCGCTGCCTGAAAGGATTAAACGGGATCTTACTGCAATTTACGCCCGGCTTTCCATCCGGGACGGCGGGCATGGACGGGAAGATACCCTGGAGACGCAGAAGCAGATATGTATTGATTTTATAAAAAAACATCCGGAAATGGATCTTGTAGATACCTATGCGGATAACGGCGTTTCCGGTACGACATTCGCAAGACCGGAATTTGAGCGCCTGATGGCGGACATAAAATCCGGGCGCATAAACTGCATCGTGGTTAAGGATTTCTCGCGCTTTGGCCGTGACGCACTGGATGCGGTGGATCTGATTGACGTCATATTCCCGACTCTTGGGGTGCGCTTCTTATCTGTCCTGGATGAGTATGACAGCGAGAACCCGGCCTGCTCACGCGACCGGGTGACGCATATACTGACCCATTTTATGAACGACTATTATGCGCGCGAGGTTTCCGCGAAGCTGGTGCAGGCACACAGGCAGTCAAGGGAAAAAGGGGAGTATTGGGGCGGTCGCCCTCCATACGGATATGAGCGTTCAGAAACAGACCGGAAATCACTGGTTCCGCTGGAAGATGAACGGAAGGTAGTAAGGGATATTTTTAACTGGTACGTGATTGATGGGGAAACATTTTATCAGATTACGAGGAAACTGAACAAAATAGGAATTCCAAGCCCTGCAGAGAGCTATGAAAAGAGAAAATATGGGGCATGTAAAAAAGAGAAAAAGTATATATGGCGGCAGGATATTGTACGTACAATTATTTTGAATCCGGCTTATGTTGGTATTGCAGCATATGGGAAAACAAAACGAATGCTCGCAGAAAATATTCCATTTCAGCTTATCCCGAGAGAAGAATGGGAAATGAGTGAAAACGCTTGGGAATCGCTTGTTGATAAATCAATGTTTGACAAAGCGCAGGAAATAAATTTGAAACAATGGAGAGAATGGCAGGAAGCAAGAAAAAAAGGATCGAAAAGAACTCCTTCTGCGGACGGACCGTTCATTGGGAAAATATATTGTGGCTGCTGTGGAAACCATATGGCGCGTATAAATAGCGGGTCTGAAAAAACGGAAAGTTTTACATACTTTTGCTCTGTTGCCTTTTATACAGAGAATGAAAAGTGTGTAGCTTATGTGCGGGAGGATACAATAATGGAAGCTGTCTCGGCATCTTTACGTTATCAGATTTCACTTGCGAAAGATTTTAAAAGAAAACATGGAGATGATTTTTATAGTAAGCTAAAGGAAGAATCGGAATTACGGATTAAAAGAATGATGGACAAATCTGAGAAATATAATAGTAAGATAGCACAATTATATGAAC
>JAJQFO010000174.1 GCA_021201095.1 Lachnospiraceae bacterium | reverse complement strand
AATCAGATCCAGTTCCGGTGGAAAACCCGCTGCTGGAGGGTAAAAAGCCCACCACGAGTACCCCGGCCAACGGGACTGCCTATGCGGTTGGAGAGACGATTACGTATACTATTACGGTGACAAATACGGGCAACGTACCAGTCATTGATATCGTGCTGAAGGATGACAAGACAGGGCAAACCTTCACGGTTGGGACGCTTCAGCCAGGGAAGTCTTATGAAGTCACAACAGTGACCTATACGGTGACAGAAACGGACGCAGCGGCAGGAAGCGTCACGAACACAGCGATCGCGACCGGCAAAGGTCCAAACAATGAGGAAGTGACGGATTCTGACAGTGTTACGGATAAGGTGCGGACCTATGGTGATGTCAGCGGCCTGTCGATTACGAAGGTGATTTCAGTTGACACTGGAGCCGGAGAAGAAGTGACGGCTGCGATGAACGCAGATACATTCTCCTTTACGGTGACTGGTCCGACGGACCTTTATACGGCGTTAAATAATGGAAACACGACTGGCGACGTGTCTGTTTCGTATGAGATTTATTCAGATAATGGAACGACTTATGTAACGAACGGCACCGCAGCGGTGAACAGCAGCACAAATTCGTTCACCATTTCTGGCGTGACGAATGGCCAGACTGTGATTGTGACAACAAAACTGCCGACTGGCGACTATACCGTGACAGAGGCTCCGGACAACAGCAGTGCAGCGAATACCTACAGCTATACGGTGAGCATTCAGGGCGGGAGCGCCGGCAGCACGGCGTCGACCAGCGCGACGGAGACGCTGACCAATGGAGGAACGGTATCCTACACGGCGACTAATACGCCAGATATGACCACCGTGACTGTGACCAAGTCCTGGGTGGACGGCGACGGAAATGCGCTTGCTTCGAGCCTGATTCCGGTCAGTCTGACGGTCAGCTTGTCGGGAACTGCGGGTTCAGGAAACAGTGCGACGACTTATTCGGGATCTGCCACGCTGACGACTGTCAATAGCTGGACCTATACCTTTACGAGTCTTCCAAATACAAACGGAGCCGGAGAAACCTACACCTATACGGTGTCTGAGACGGTTCCGAAGGGCTTTACGGCAGCCAGCGGCAGCATCAGCGGCAGTACCGTGACGGTAGCTGCGGTTGCAGGCACTTCGGGCTATACCGCAGAGCTGGTGAATGAGAAAGACTCTGTAGATCCCGAAGATCCGGAAAAGACGCACATGGCAACAACGGTGGCCTCCATCGTAAATGGTACGGAGACGCAGACGGTCGCGGTGGGGACGGAGATCACCTACACGATCTCGTATTACAATAACAATAATACAAGTGCGACGGTCACTGTGACAGACACACTGCCGACTGGGCTGGAGTATGTCAGCTCGCAGGTGAATTCTGTGGATGCGGATCCGACTGTAACGACGACATCGGATAATCTGAAGTGCTATACCTGGACCATTACGAATGTGGCGCCGTTCACGAGCGGCACTGTGACGGTGGTAGTAAAGGTGACTGAGGATGCAGGAAGCGATGAAACTGGCACACCAACCCTTACCAATACCGCGACGGTTCAGATCGGCAATGCGACGGCGGTAGAGACGACGGATACGGTATCCGTACACAATCCAAAGCTTTCCGTGACCAAAACGGTTACCAGTACTCCGGCGAGCTTGGAAGGGTATGCGCTCGGCGAGACGATCACGTATACGATTACCGTCAAAAACACGGGCAATGTGGATTTATATAATATCACTGTAGAAGACGAGCTGGTTGGGAAGACAAACGGCAGTGAGCTTACCTATGCTGGATCTCTTGCGCCGGATGCGTCCACTACCTTTGATGTGGAGTATGCTGTGACGGCAGATGACGTTGCTGCAGGCACGGTTACAAATGCGGTGACAGCTGAGGCTGTAGATACTGATGGGGAGGAAGTGACAGACACTGCAGATGTGACGGTGGATACACGGGAATACGGCGCTCCTGGCGGCCTGACCATCACGAAGACGATCTCCGTCTCCAGTGGAGATGTGACGGACGAGATGAATGCGGATACGTTTACCTTTACCGTGACAGGACCGACCGACCTCTATACCTCGCTGAACAGGGGAGGCAGTACTGGAGATGTAACGATTGATTATACGGTCAGCTCTGCAGGCAGCTCGGGCAGTGAGCAGAGGACGACAACCTTAACCAGTGGTTCAAGATCATTCACCATTTCCGGCATTAAAAACGGCGAGACTGTGACTATAACGACAGCCCTGCCGACCGGAAGCTATACCGTGACTGAGACCACTGACAGTGGGAATACCTACACCTACACGGTGAGAATAAATGATGGAATAAGCGCAATCGGTACGGCCAGCGCGTCCGCGACGCTGGAGAAAGACAGCACCGTATCCTACACAGCGACGAATGTCCCGGAGACGACCACCGTGTCCGTGACAAAGGTATGGAATGATAATGACGACGCATACGGCCTCCGACCCACCAGTGTCACGGTGTATGTGAAAAATGGCACGGATATAGGAGATACGCTGACGATAAGCGGCAGTACCTGGACGGCGACGTCGAAGAACCTGCCGAAATATGATTCGGCGAGGAATCTGATTACCTATACCGTCGAGGAAGAATCCGTGTCCGGCTACAATACGTCCTATACAACGCTTTCCGCCGGCTCTTATCAGATCACGAACACACTCGACGCCGGCTCGTTGACGATTACGAAGAACGTGGTTTCTCCGAACACAACGATTGCTTCGGATACCACATTTACGGTCCGCGTGTACGGCTTTACCAGTGCGTCGGCAGGCAAGACGGTGACAGCGGCTGTCAAAAACAGCGATGGTTCATCGGGAACGGACATAAGCGGCACCGTCACGAAAGATACGGGTACTACGGGTGCTGCGACCGGAACCACGAACTATTATGTGGAATTCACGCTCTTAGCTGGTCAGACACTTACCCTGAGCAGCCTCCCTGTCGGCAGCTATACAGTGGTGGAGACGGGGACTTCCGGCAGCTACAGCTGGACGACCACGTACGATGCAGCGGATGGCATTTACACAGTGACAACCGGAGACACGGCTGCGGCTGTTATCACGAATACGATCACCGGCACGGTTGTTTTAAACGGCACCAAGACCTGGAATGACGGAAGCAATTTGAACAATTCACACGACAATGCAAGTGAAATTGTGCTGAAGGTGAGCCGCAAGAGTGCGAAAGCAGATTCCAAAAGAGAGACACTGACGGAAGATACGGATTATGTGGTGGTCTGGGACGGCAATTCCTATAAGATTTACGCTTCGTCATCGAGTGATGGAAACAGCGGGATAACGTATACAGAGCTTCCAAAGTATGACTCCGGAGGCTATCTCTATACCTATACGGTGTCGGAGGAAATCAACAGCAGTTATGTGTATACGACCACCTCGTCCACTTCCGGCGACGGGCTGACGACGGATTTCACAAATACGATTCAGAACCCGGGCAAGGCTGTAAAGGTGGAAAATGGCGGGACCTGTGCGGCGGTAGGCGATATCCTCACCTACACGATTGTTTATAAGAATTTTTCAACAACTGCACTGGGTGAGTTTACAATTGTAGATACGCTGGATTCCAGCGTGACCTATGTGGCAGACTCCTATACTGTGGTTAATACGACAGCGGATGCGACAGCCAGTCTGAGTGTCGGGACCGGCTCGCCAACGACTCTGACCTGGACCATCAGCGGCCTTGGCGCCGGAGAGATGGTGACAGTGACGTTCCAGGCGAAGGTTACATCCGTTCCTGCCGGCGGCTCGATTGAAAATACCGCGGTGGCAAATGGCTTTGATACAAATACGGTGACCACTCCGGTATCCCAGATTACGATCAGCGGGACAAAGACCTGGGAGGACAGCGAAGATACCTCGGCTCGTCCGACCTATCCGAATCTGACCATTTATCTGCTGGAAAATGACAGCACGGCGCAGATAGAGACACAAAGGGACGATTCGACTGACAGCTACTATATCGAATGGACCCAGAAGGACAAATATACTTGGACCTATACGATTTCAAACGTGCCGAAATATGATTCGAATGGGGATGAAATCACTTATACCGTGGTCGAGGAGGTACCGGACGGATACACGGCTTCCAGTGAAACGGAGACTGGTGAGACAGACAGCGATGGCAATGTGACGGAGGCAGATTTTACCAATACCTACCAGAATCCGTCGAAAAAGGTCGATCAGACGTCAGCGGCGGTAGGGGATACGCTCACCTACACGATTACCTATTATAATAATTCGGACGATACCTTGACATCGGTGGAGATTATTGATGATCTGGATACAAATGTGAAATATCTCTTCTCGACTGTAAAGGTGGACGGAACCGAGATGACGCCGACACCGGTAAGCGAGTCGGGGGCGACCGTGACCTGGACGGT
>JAJQFO010000203.1 GCA_021201095.1 Lachnospiraceae bacterium | reverse complement strand
ATATACGCACTATGATAAACCCACTTTTATTTTTTCTTCATGAAACAACCCTGAGAATAATTTACAAAAGCTAATTTACAAATATCCTGTAACGCCCTGAAAAAGATCGCTGAAAAAGAAATCGTACAGGCCTGCTATCGTTTCGCAGAAACGTTTGAGAAGGAATTGGGTTCCCTGCGCTGCCCACGCCATACCCCCCAGATAAATCCATCTTTCTCAGCGACAAGATATGGATACTTTTCCATCGTTGCCCTCATCCGATCCTGAAAAACTGACCGTGCAGACACATCATATTCAAATGAAACAGCTGTTTTTTCCACATAATATGCATATATTTCGAGTAGTCGGTCTGTATCGGCAAGCTGTGCATCCCGGATAATTACATCTTCCATCATATTCTCTATCTTATGCTCCGGGACGGCATCATTTTTCCCCGATCAAACCATCATGTTCCTTTTCAAATTATTTTTTGCCACCATTCACTCTTCTATCCCAGGTTTCGAAAGCATCGCATCGAAATACTTGCTCTCCCACGCTGTATGAAGCCTCTTTTTCTGTGTTCCGCAAAGCTTCCCGTGGTCAAGATTTCTTCCCTCATACAGGTCGTCCGCCAGTTCCAGAATAATTTTTCTGAACTCCAGGTTCCTTTTCCATTTCTCTTCGATCGCGTCATATCCTAGCCATGTGCCGAGTATGTTTCCAGCTACAGCACCGGTGGAATCACTGTCTCCGTTGTGATTGACCGCAGCAATAATGCCTTTCGAAAAGTCATTCTCATAGCGCAGGCTGCAATAAACCGCTATCGCCAGCGTCTCTTCTGCAACCCAGCCTTCGCCCAGCTGGTGAATATTACTCAAATCATCCTCGTCATTCTTTGAGAGCATAATTGCTTTATCAAGCAACTGTTCAAGCTGGAGTATATAAGCATTTCCCGAAAACAATTCCGAAACCACAGCCATTGCTTCATTAACCGCGTCCTCCAGGCAAACATAGCTGCCATACAAAGAGACACTTATAATATGGGTGAGTACGGCCGCCGGAATGTATCCAAGGGGATGACCATGGGTGATGGCAGCAATTTCAGCCCCCTGCCGGTCAACCCATTCCAAGTCATATTTTTCGGAAGAGGTGTCATAAAACAGGCCCAGCGGAGCAATGCGCATGATACCTCCGCTGCCCTTGCTCATGTTTAGCGGTTCTTCAACGCAGCCTCTTTTCCCAGACCCTAACACGGACATACAGGTTGTCCCCGGAGCGCGGCGGCTATATAAATCAGGAACATCCATAAGCCAGCTTACTTGTCTTTGGGGCTTACTTCTAGTCTGTGTACAATACCAGTCCCCATAGGCTTCGGCTACATATGTGAAAGGCGGATAGTTCCAGTCTTTCATCCTGTTAATGGTTTCGCCCCGGAGGATACCGTTCGCCGTAAACATTGACATCTGCGTATCATCAGATATCAGTGCGAGACCACTCTCAAAATCCGGATCATAGGACGTGATTCCGCTGCTGCCATACCATCTGAAAATTTCGTTTTCAGAAAGAAACTCTACGGGATATCCCAGAGCATCACCGATTGCGCCGCCAAGCAACCCACCGTAAATTTTATTTTTGATATTCATTTTACTTACCCTTCGCCATCATCAGGTAGCCATCAAATAGTCGGCTCCTGATTGTCTCTTTACTTCGTCATAAAAATTTATTCAAAACGCTGATCATTTCTTTCACATCAAGCGGTTTCGCGATATGGCCATTCATACCGCAGTCCAGGCATTCCTGCACATCGTTTGAAAACGCATTCGCCGTCATTGCCATAATCGGCAGTGTATGGTCCGCGCGGTCAAGGGCGCGTATCTGCTTTGTAGCTTCATATCCATTCAGAACAGGCATCTGAATATCCATCAGAATCGCGTCATAATACCCGACGGCGGACTGCGCAAACATATCCACACACTCCCGACCATTTGCAGCCCGGAGAGTTTCGAAGCCGAGCGATTTCAGGATTTCTTCCGCCACCTCCCAGTTGATATCAATATCTTCCGCTATCAGAATCCGTTTCCCGGCAAAGGTAACCGGTTCCTCAGCCTTTCGAGTCGTCTTATGTTCAATATCGTCCGCATACTGTGAAAGCGTCTCGTACAAGGTTGATTTAAACAAAGGTTTTGAAATAAATCCGGTAATCTGATCTGAGCGGACTTCTTCCTCGATATCACTCCAGTCATACGCAGATATCAGGAAAATCGGGATATTGCTTCCGACCCGGCTGCGAATCTGTCGAATAGTCTCGATCCCGTCCATGCCGGGCATTTTCCAGTCAATCAGGGCAAACTGGTAATCCTCCCTGTTATCATGCCGTGTCTCAATCATGCGGACAGCATCCTGTCCGTCCAGTGTCCATTCCGCATCCGCTCCCAGTTCAATCAGATTCTCAGAGGCACTTGTACAAAGTACTTTATTGTCATCCACCACCAGAATTTTCCATGGCGGAAGCTTCATGTCAACAATCTGGTCCGCCTTTTCAAAATCCAGAGTCACACGGAACCGGCTGCCGCAGCCCGGCGAGCTCTCTAACTCGATCGTGCCTCCAAACTGATCCACGATTGCCTTTGTGATCGCCATACCAAGGCCGGTTCCCTCTGTCTTTCCGGCTCTGTCAGAATTCTCCCTGGTAAACGTGTCATAGATGGTTTCCTGGAACTCTTTAGACATCCCGATTCCGTTGTCTGCCACGGTAAAGAGCGTCCGCACATAATTTTCACCCACGTTCGAGGTCTCCTGGGAAATATATACGTCAATCCGCCCTCCTTCCGGTGTAAATTTCAAAGCATTGGAGAGCAGATTCATCAACACCTGGCTGAGACGTGTCGCGTCACAAATCAGTTCCTCAGAAAGGATCTTCTGTATATAAATATCAAACTCCTGATTCTTCGCCCGGATCTGCGGCTGCACGATATTCACGATATCATCCATCAATTCACGTAAAGATACATGAGTCATACGCAGCTCCATCTTGCCGCTCTCTATTTTTGACATATCCAGCACATCATTGATCAGTCCCAGCAAATGCCGGCCGGACAGCTTAATCTTCTGCAGACAGTCTGCCACTTTCATGGAATCCTGCTGATTATTCAGGGCAATCTCCGTCATGCCCATGATCGCGTTCATCGGTGTCCGGATATCGTGGCTCATGCTCGAAAGGAATTCACTCTTTGCATTATTGGCATGTATCGCCTCTTTTCTTGCAGCTTCCAAATCCCGCACATAATGCTGTGTCAGCCTGTAATAGCGGACAAATACAAAGATCATGCAGGCAAGGATAATAACAAGAGAAGCCACAATTGAAAGGATCCGAAGCTGATCCAGGCTCAGCACTGTCTCCTTAATCACACCCTCCGGCATCACCGTTATCAGATACCAGGTGGGCTTTATGGAAATCGGTGTACAATAAATATAGCGTTCTTCTCCATCAACAGAAATAGTCGTGCCATACGCCTCTTTGTTCTCCATTGCGGCGCGCAGCTCTGTCTCATAAACATCACTCGTCTTGCCATTCAGCGTCTCAAATTCTTCCAGTATGCGTTCAAAATAATTTTCATCATCGGAAGCGTCCGCATTCCTTATGACAAAGTCTCCGTCCATATCAATGATATGGGAATACGCATTCGCGTCATCCGTATAAAGATAGAGGGCCTTATTCATATCCTCCATCGGGACGCCTGCCAGCAGCGCAACGCTTTTTTCCCCTTCTCCCATCTCATACTCAGCTGCTCTTCCAAAGAGGAATACCATCTCTCCGCTGCTGTTGATTCCGCGTTTGATAACACAGCCATAGGAATCAAGGAGCGTCTGGACGTCGTCATCCCCTTCAAACACCATCTCCTCGCCATAGACCGTCACCAGTTCTCCGTCTTCCCCATACAGCCCCAGCCAGGTAAAGCTTCTGGATTCAGCCATGTCAGCGAGCTCTTCCAGTGCGTCCTCGCTGTACTCCGCTTCCTCAAGCGGGCCTGACCGGATGATCGAATCCACCTGATCCAGCCGCAGTTCCACTATGGTCTGAAATTTCTGCTGGATCTGTTCATTAATCTCCGACACGTAAATCTGCCGGATATTTGTGATGGATTCTCTTGTCTTCCCCGTCATATATGCCGCCAGAGCGGCAAATACTACGACGCAGATCAGAAGGACCGCACCAAAGCTCCATATTAACAGCCGCCTTGTTCTTTTTTCCATGTCCTGTCGTCCCTTTTGTTTTTCAGATCCTGTGATGTCAGATTCAAAAATCTCTTATCCCGCTGGTATCACTATTTTACCCTGTCCGATTTTCAGTTTTCCTGTGTCTCCTGATACATCTCCAGTATTTTATCCTCAGACTTCAGGAAAGCTTCCAGCACTTTCGGATTAAAAGCGCCGCACTCCCCATTCATGATCATC
>JAJQFO010000299.1 GCA_021201095.1 Lachnospiraceae bacterium | reverse complement strand
TCGCAAGACGATTATTGTCATACCCTGGATAGCTGACACACGCCAGCACCTCGCCGGAATTCACATCTGTAATCACTACGGCGCCCGAACAGGGCGTCAGGCCCAGCTGGGAAGGCGTAATCTCCAGATTGTAAATCTTATCCATCAGGAAGGTATAGCCGCTTAACGCTCCGCTCTCCAGCCGTTCGTACTGGCTGGTGTTCATCTCCAGCACATCCTGATCAAAGAGCAGCATACAGATCTGCTCACCAGTGATACGCTGGTCCTTCAGCATGTAGCGATACACCAGACGGCAGAAATCATCATCCTCATAAAGATAATCCGCGATATAATCCGCGATGGCGGAATACATCTCGTCAGAGTCCAGATATTCACTGTCTACGTTCAGCTTTGAAACATCAATCCAGTTCTGCGAGATCGCGTAGGTCAGATATTCCTTGAGGCTGATAGAAGAATCCTCTGTCCAGGCAATGTAGGTGGCATCGGTCTTGTCAATGGCCTCCTCGTTCAGGATGCCGGTGTCCTCCATCAGCATATCATTCACAATGTAAGAAACATAGACCTGGTATTCCTCATCCAGATCCGTATACACAGTCGGCTCATCAGAGAGCAGCTCCTGCCGGATCACGGAGAAAATTTCCGAGGCCTTTGTCAGAAAGGCCTGATAAACCGTCTGCTCATTTTCCGATGCATCTGAGGATTTCAGGTGGCTGACGCTTAAGATGTTATTCTCAAACAAAGCATAATAGAGGTCATAATAAGCAATATAAACCTCATCTGCGGAGGTCAGGTTTTCCGTGTTATACTCCTCAACAGGGATCACCTTGGTGTAGAGAATGCCGGCGATCTCCTGCTCCAGCATCTGGTAGGCGGCCTGCTGCAGCTCCACATCGATCGTCAGGTAAAGATCGTTGCCGGCCTGTGCGTCTACATGGGAAATAATTTCCTGAGTCTGTCCGACGTTGTTGACGTAGAGCTGTTCATACCCCTTTGTCCCCTGCAGCGTGGTTTCAAAAACGCTCTCCAGGCCTGATTTTCCAACGATATCCGTGGCCGTGTATTCGCTGTTCACTTCCTGCAGCTCTTCGAGTTCTTCGGAAGAAACCTGTCCGGTATAGCCGATCAGCAGAGACATGCATTCCGCATAGTCATACACACGGATGTATTCCTCTGAAATGTCGATTCCCGGAAAGTCGGATATATTTTCCAGAATACGGGATACCGTCTGGTCACTGACACCCTCTGCGATTGTGACAGCCTGATAGCGCTGGTAGCTGTAAGTGGCGATACTGGCACGGAGTGCCACGAGCTGGAGCAGCTCCTCGTCCGTGTAAGTCATTGGCAGGTCATATTCCTCGCGCTCTGCCTCCGTAATCGAATCATCCAGGATTCCATATCCGCTGATTCCATAGTCGTTACTGCCTGAGCCTGAGAGAATCTCCATCAGTTCGGACGCTTCTATATTCAGCTGCTCCGCAGTAAGGCCGCTGATATTGGATTCTCCAAAAATATCTGCCTTAAAGCGGTTCAGCGTATAGCCGCTTGAATTATAGTACCAGCTGCCATCCTCGTCGAGAGAAATCTTAAAATCCTCCACAACAGAATCTACGGAGTCCCCTTCCTCTTCAATCAGCTTGATGATATGATAGAGGGTGCTGTTGATGGACAGATTTTTTTCCTTTGTCGTATCGTAGGTTTGATTATCCTCAAACGTGACGCAGTTTGAAATCTCATTATAAGCGAGCGGCACACCATTACGGTCGTAAATATTGCCGCGCGCGCTGCTGATTGTTTTTTCTTTCAGAATGGAAAGCGAAAAATTTTCCTGATAAGATTCTCCCATCACGATCTGCAGATAAAAAAGCCGCTGCACGATCAGCGCCACGAGCAGTACTGCTACAACTATAAGAACGATCACGCGTGAGCTGATAGACGGTCCGGATGTTTTTTTTCGAAAAAGCTTTAGCAAAACAACTGATTCCTCCTTCTGTCCTCACATCTGCGAATTTAGATATCAGATGGGGATAATCCGCGGTTAATTCTGTAAAAAATCTGATAGCATACAATCGTCAGCATCAGGGTGTATATGACTTCCGGCAATATGATCCGCCCCAGATAAAAAGGAAAGTCAAATCTTCCGCGCAGCAGAAAACGGAAAATATACTGAATGATCCCATATCCAAGATCACAGATGGAAATCAGGAGAATCGGAGTCTTGATATCATCATCATAAAAGATGCGGTAAAAATATCCTCCGAAGTATCCAACCCACAGGTAAATCAAAGCATTGAATCCAAGTGTACTTTCAAAAAAGATGTCAGTGAGCAGGCCACAGAAAAAACCGATCAGCATCCCTTCTCTTTTGCCGCGCATCAAACCAAAGGAAACTGTCAGAATGATCAGCAGGTTAGGCTTGATCTCGCCGATGGAAATCATAGGGCAGACAGTCGCCTGCAAAAGGACACACACCAGAATCAGCAGTGCCATGATTAGTTTTCGTTTCATAGAATTTACTCCTGTGAGCTATTTTCGCCGGAATCAGATGATTCCGTTTCTGTTTCGGAACCGTCTTCGTCTGAGACGGAAGTCTCAGTTTCAGAAGCTGAGGAATCCATTTGGGATTCCTCCGAGTCCGAATCCGAAGCGACATAATCCTTCAGCTCCAGAATCACAAGCACCTCCTGGAGATGCCGGAAGTCAACGACCGGCGTAATATAGCCGGATTTAGTCAGATTGTTTGAATCGTTGTTCAGCTCACTGATATAGCCGATCAGTATGCCCGGCAGATAGTTTTCACTGATGTAGGAGGTCACTACCTTATCTCCTACGTGTACAGCATTGTCTGCGTCTGTCAGGCGCGACAGGGTCAGGGAGCCATCGTCAATCAGTGTCAGATCTCCGCCTACCATACACTGGTCTGAGGTCGTAGAAACCATGGCACTGACATTACTTTCATCGTCAATAATCGCACGGACCGTGGCCCAGTTGGCTCCGACCTCGGTGACAATCCCCACCAGTCCGCCGTCTGCAATGACATTCATATCCTTCTGGATTCCGTCATTTGAGCCCTTATCTATGGTGAACAGATTAAACCAGTTTCCGGATTCCTTTGCGATAATATTTGCAGCGACCTTTTCATATTCAGAATACTGCTTGTCCAGATCATAGAGCTCCTGCAGACGTTCCAGCTCCTCGTGATCCTGGATCAGCAGACTGTTTTCTTCGGTGAGCGTGGCAACCTGTTCTTTTAGCGATTCATTTTCCTCGCGCAGAGTTTCTACATCCTCAAAATTATCGGTCACCCCGGATAGCCATGAACCGAAGCTGTTAATGCCCTTCTGGACAGGGGTGACCAGATAGCCGCTGATCTGTTTTACCGGAGCGACCAGGTCACTGTTTACAAAGGACAGAATTATCAGCAGAACGCAAAACACAGAAAGCCCTGTCAGCAGGTATTTATTTTTTAAATTCTCATTTGATTTTTTTTTCATCGCAATATAGTATCCTTGAATTGGAACGAAACATGATTATCGCATAGCGGCCAGATCATTTAAGGTATAAGTAACTGGCCTGAGCTCCTTATTATTCATAATGTCGATCAGACCCCGGATCGTACTGTATTTCGGATCCTGAATGTGATGGAGCGGAATGCCGATCTCTTTGCGTATGTATTCCGGAAGGTTCAAAATCATGGAAACTCCTCCGCTTAAGTAGATGCCTTCCTTTGAAATGTCCTTCATCAGCTGCGGCGGGAGCCGGTTGTAGATGGAATTAATACTCTCCACGATGGAATCCACTGTGTCAATGATCGCCACACTGACCGCCAGCGACGGAATGACTTCTGATTTCGGCAGTCCGGAGAGCGTATGAATGCCAAAGACCTTTTGCTCCAGCCTGGGGCCGTTGATCATAAATGCGAGATTATTTTTCAGCGACTCGGCGGTCTTCTGCCCGATGGCGAGATTAAACTTCCGGCGCACCATCGTAGCGATGTCCGCATCCATCTGCCTCCCGCCGGTTTTCAGTGTCTGTCCGAGAATGACTTTTCCGGACGAAATCACGGAAATTTCCGTCGTATCTGCACCGATGTTTACCGCCATGTGTCCGCGCCCCGACAGAACCGGAAGTGCGGCGCTGACAGCGTCAGCGATTCCTTTGTCAACCAGACGAATTTTGCCGGTGCCAAGCTGTTCCTTCATAACCTGAAAAAAAGCCCGTTTTTCCACCTGTGTGATCTGCGTCGGTACGGCTATCAGCAGCGATGAAGCGCCGCCGAATTTCCGGATCAGATCCTCCAGAAGAAGATCCATTTCCGTCAGATTTGCGATTACCCCGTTGGACATTGGCCAGATGACATCGACATTCCCCGGCTGTTTCTCATATACGCCATAGGCCGCGTCCCCATACGCGAGGACGCTGCCGTTGGAGCGCAGAGCAATCAC
>JAJQFO010000102.1 GCA_021201095.1 Lachnospiraceae bacterium | reverse complement strand
CGCTCTGGCACTGCAGAGGACAATTCCGTACAAAAGCGACCATTTGATATGCGGAAACGTGATTTCCCGGAAGATTCGGAATCCTCCCGCGCCCATCAGCGCCGCCGCTTCCTCTTCGTCCGTCCCCTTCGCCGTCAGCACCGGGATAATCTCCCTCGATACAAATGGAAACGTGACAAAAATCGTTGCCAGTACAATCCCGGGCACTGCGAAAATAATCTGGATCCCTGCTGCTTTCAGATAAGGATACAGTGCGCTCTGCCGCCCGAAGGTCAGCACATAGATCAGGCCTGCAATAATTGGCGAAACGGTCAGCGGCAGGTCAATCAGCGTTGAGATAATTTTCTTTCCGCGAAACTGAAAACGGGTGATCAGCCAGGCGGCGAAAACACCGAAAATGGTATTAAAGATCACAGTAAGCACGGTCACCTCAATGGTCAGAAGAATCGCCTTCACCGCATACTCATCCGACACGGCCTCCCAGAACGCTCCGACTCCTTCCCGGAAAGCGGTCACAAGGACATAGATCAAAGGAAGAATCAGCATGACAAACAGAAAGACCGCACAGATTCCGATGAGGAGCCATTTTACAGGCCCCGAGTTTTTCTTTTTCATAAAAATCGCCTCCTATGCGATCCCGCTCACAATCCGCGACGCACGGCTCTGTACCACTGCATTAATGAAAAGGATCGCGAATGCCGCCACCAGCATCACCAGTGCAATCGAGGTCGCGCTGGCATAGTCATACTCCTGCAGCTCGGACATGATCATCAGCGGCGCAATTTCTGTTTTATATGGCGTGTTTCCTGCGATAAACACGACACTGCCATACTCTCCGAGTCCCCTCGCAAAGGAAGTGGTAAATCCAGCGATCAGTGATGGGAAAATTTCAGGCAAAATCACATGCCACAGTGTCTGCCGTCCATTTGCGCCAAGGATATTGGCCGCCTCTTCAAACTGCGGATCGAGGCTTTCCAGCACAGGCTGCACAGAGCGGACCACAAATGGAATCCCAATAAACACCAGAGCCACCGTTATACCAGTCGTTGTGTAGGCGATCTTTATCCCAAACCATCGGTCAAAAAAGCTTCCCACCCAGCCATTTGTGGTGGTAAGGTGGGTAAGAGAGATACCCGCGACCGCAGTTGGAAGCGCAAATGGGAGTTCAATAATCCCATTCATAATCTCTTTGCCGGGAAACTCATAGCGTACCAGCACCCAGGCCAGGATCGTACCCATCACCGCGTCGATCACCGCTGCGACAAAAGCAGTCCGGAAGCTGACTGCGTAGCTGGACAATACCCTGGGTCTGGTCACGGTACTGATGAATTCCGAAAAAGAGAGCTGCGCGGAGAAAATCACCAGCGTACAAAGCGGAATCACCACGATCAGACCAAGCATAGCCGTTACGATTCCAAGAGAAAGGCCAAAGCCCGGAATCACTCGTTTCTTTTTTCTCTTCTTTTCTTTCAAAATCTGGTTCCACCTTTCCACCGCGGCCGCCGCGCAATTTGCGATGGCCGGGGCGCATCCATTTCCCTTTATGAATACGCCGCGCCACCGCGCATATTATATTTACTTACTCTTCATAAATGCTGTCGAAGATCCCGCCATCTACGAAATGGGTCTCTGTTGCTTCCGTCCACCCGCCAAAGTGGCTGATGTCCGTCAATTCTACGTTCGTATTGATCCACTTGCCGTCTTCCGGAAGCTCCGTGATCGTATTGCCCTCATCCTCCGTCGCGTACTCCGCAAGGATCTCTTCATTTGACGGGCGATAGTAGTTCTCCGCCTCCAGGCGCTGTGCCTCATCTGAGTACAGGTAGCTCAGGTACTCGGTCGCGACCTCTCTGGTACCTCTGCTGTCTACGACCTCATCAACGATCGCTACGGTCGGCTGGCAAAGGATGGATACGGACGGAACTACGATCTCATACTCACCCGGATACTCTTCCAGTGCCAGGAATGCTTCATTTTCCCAGGCGATCAGCACATCGCCCTGGCCGTTCTCGGTAAAGGTCGTCGTCGCACCGCGCGCGCCGGAGTCGAGTACCAGTACATTCTCATAAAGAGTCTTGATGCTCTCCTGAATCTCTTCGTCGCTCTGCCCCTGCAGCTCGAAATAGTACCACGCCGCCAGATAATTCCAACGTGCGCCGCCGGAGGTCTTTGGGTTCGGCGTGATCACGCCTACGCCTTCCTTCAGCAGATCATCCCAGTCCTGAATGTCCTGCGGATTGCCGGAGCGCACCAGGAATACGATTGTGGAAGTGTAAGGCGAGCTGTCCAGATCAAACTCCGAGGTATATCCCTCCTCAATCAGGCCTGCATCCACAAGTGTATCCACATCACCCTCCAGAGCCAGCGTCACCACATCGGCCTCCAGGCCGTTCGCTACCTCCAGGGCCTGCTTGCCGGAGCCGCCGTGAGACTGTACGATCTCGACCTCCTCGCCGAACTCCTCCAGATAATGTGCCTGAAACAGCTCATTGTAAGCCGCGTAAAGCTCTCTGGTCGGGTCATAGGAAACATTGGTAATCTCCACTGCTGCGGATGCATAGGCAGACGCACTGCCCACGCCCAGTAAAATCGCTGCCGCTAAAGCGGTAATT
This sequence comes from Lachnospiraceae bacterium, assembly GCA_021201095.1. Classification (GTDB taxonomy): domain Bacteria; phylum Bacillota; class Clostridia; order Lachnospirales; family Lachnospiraceae; genus Choladousia. Next base: position 1,834 of record JAJQFO010000102.1, on the reverse strand, counting down.
CTTTTTCTATTCATAATCTTATATCCTCCATTTCCGGGTTCTTCCCATATACATTTATCTATAAATTATTTCTGCATATAAGCTTCTATCGCAGAAATCACTTCTATTGCATCGGCTGGTTCTTCACCGGCCTTGTTCAAAAACAGCTTTTCCTGACTGATTCCTTCCTGTGATCTTCTGTACCTTTCATCATCTGACAGCTGCTACAGCCGCAGATCCCTCCGGCAGATAAAAACACAACGCGCATATCATCGCCTCCATATTTCCCATTAACTTAATAGGTTTTCTATGTTTTACAGTGACTATGATACTACAAAAAAAGGAATCCGTCAATTACCGGATTCCGATAGCTGGTTATCGGTTTTACAGATAACCAGGTCTTATTCTCATTATCATACCACTGCAGAGATCGTGTTTGTAAAATCCTCAACCAGATCTTTCGTATCTTCAATCCCCACGCTGACGCGGATCAGGTCGTCATAAACTCCCGCTGCCGCTTTTTGCTCCTCCGACGCATGCACGTAGATCGTGGAAGCCGGATGAATGACCAGAGTCCGGACATCCCCGATATTCGTAGCCTTTTTCGCATACTTCAGGCTGTCCATTACCTGGTACGCCTTTTCCTTCGAGCCAATGCGCACGGTCAGGATGCCGCCGCCCTTTCCGCCAAACTGTTTTTCAGCCAGCGTATGGTATGGGCTCTCCTGTAAGGTCGGATAATTGACGGAGAGGTCACGGCGCTCGTCCCATCTACGGGCCAGCCGTGCGATTTCTTCAGCAAGTGCCCGCGCATTTTGACAGATTCGCTCCATACGCAGCCCCAGCGTCTCCAGACCAACCACATTTAAAAAAGCGTTTGTCGGGGCAAGACAGGCTCCCATATTTCTCCAGATCCCATTGCGCAGCTTTGCCGTGTAGGCAAACGGACCATAGGAGCTGTAATTTTTCATACCGGGATAACGCGCCGCGTCCCATTTAAAACGACCGCCATCCACAATGATTCCGCTGATGGAATTTCCGCCGCCGTTGATATATTTCGAAGAGGAATGCACGACAATATCCGCGCCATATTTAAACGGATGGAGCAAATAGGGGGTCGCAGTCGTCGCGTCCACGATCAGCGGGATTCCATTCGCGTGCGCCAGCTCCGCCACAGCGCGGATATCCATCACGTCCAACGCCGGATTTCCGATTACCTCTCCAAAAATGACCCTTGTCCTCTCGTTGATCAGCGGTTTTACCTCCTGTACTGTCATATGCCGGACAAAGCGAGTCTTTATCCCGAAGCTTTCCAGATCGCCGAACAGGTCGATGGTGCCGCCAAACAGACCGCTTCCGGCAATCACTTCATCCCCCGCCTGCAGAATATTCAAAAGCGACAGCGTGACAGCCGCCATCCCGGAGGAGCACGCCACAGCGCCCACTCCGCCTTCCAGCTCACAAATTCGTCTTTCAAACGCGTCAACCGTGGGATTTCCGATCCTGCTGTAGGCAAATCCCGGCGCGCGGTTCTGAAAAACCTTTTCCAGCGCCTCCGAGCTTTCGTATGCAAAAGCACTCACCTGGGAAATCGGCGGCAGCGTTGCGCCGTTCGGATATGATTTCGCCTCATTACCGTGCAGCAGTTTTGTTGAAAATTCCATTTAATTTCTTCCTCCATTCCTTGCCATAATGAACCCTCCTGATTTAAATCATCCCTGCACGACCGTGATAGTATTCTTCAGCATTCCCATCCAGCATGTGTAGGTATAGGTCCCGGTCTCGGAAGGCGTAAATTCGATCACATTTTCTCCTTCCTGCAAAGTAATCTGCAGGTTGTATTCCGGAATCACGA
>JAJQFO010000031.1 GCA_021201095.1 Lachnospiraceae bacterium | reverse complement strand
GCCTTGCACATATTTGTAACCTCACATTCTTCCAAATCAACATCAATATTTGCGCAGTTTTTTATTACCATTGCTGCTTTTCTATCTAAACTTTTAAAAGCGTCATCCTCAGCAAGCAATGCGTCCATTTTTTTCTTATCCGCAGACCGCTGCAAAAATTTTAAGACTTTGCCAAGATTCGTTGAAAATTTATCAAAATCGTCATCTGTCATTTTCGCTGGCTCAATCAAAAAGACTTTATAATCCTGAATAAAGGGCAGTACTCGATTATCCGGTACATCAAGCAGATCCCTCAAATTGAGGACACCATCCCACGGCTTTGAGCCAAAATAAATAACCAAAGTAATCACTGGCAGCAATCGATCCCCACGGTAAAGTCCCGACAAGAACTCATCCGTCACGCCCTCGTTTCCTGAGAGATCATGTCTGATTCTGAATTGCTCAACCTGTGCTGCATATTGCAACCCGTCATACACTAAATTCCGAACAGGCATTGCGTAATGAATATGAGTTTGAGCTTCGATTCCAAAAATCATATATGCAAAATGATCATCTCGTTTCAAAGATGCTGTCTTTATCGCATCCCGGTAACGCTGTACAGCCTCGTTAGATTTCTTCTTTTTCTTTCGCTGCTTTTTTGGTGCTGCAACCTCCAACTCGTCATTTTCCTTTTCTGATATGTCATTTTCCCAACCGCCAAAAATATTCAGCAGCAGTGACGTGTCCAATGATTGAAGTGTCTTTGCGTCAACGACTTGTTCGCCATTAAAGATCAGGTAATTAAAAGCATCAGCAAAAATATCCGCTTCATTTACATAATCTCTTGTCACTGTGTCCTGTGCCCCCATCAGCATTCACCTCGTATTTCTTCCACTATCTGCACACTCTATGAATCTCTGTCTATCCTTATTTACTCTTATCTTTTGTACTGTTAGCATATATCGAATACGATAATAATCCTCTCATCGTTTCTGGTAACGAGCACCAGGTTGGGCTTTCACTGACACAGCAGACTGTCACTGTTTCATCTAAATCAGTATAATTCTCCGATAGAAATTTATCAATCTTTTTTTGCAAAAGCAGGTTCTTTTTAATCTGCTCTGGTATCTGTAGTAACTAACGAATGTTTCCATAATAAATTCTTTGTTGGTATTTCTTTTCACCGAACTAATATTGTTTAAACGTATTTTCAGGTAAAAAATAACTGCTTAATTTAATAACTCTCCATCGCCTTCAATGCCTCCTTGTATCCCTCTATCCGTCCGCGCATCTCGGGGAAAAGGTTCCCGTATTGCTCGATCAATGCACCGAGCTCTGTATCTTTTCCAATGACATAATAGTCCGACTTCCAGCTGCGACCGTCGGAATGGTCTGCGCCTGAGATCAGTTCTTCCGGAGTGACTTCCAGAGTCTCACAGATGATCAGTATTTTTTCTGATACGGGATCGGTCTTTTTCCGCTTCCAGTCGCTGATCGCACTCTGCGCGATGCCTGTTTTCTCTGAAAACTCCTATTGGAACATCCCACGCTTTTCCAATAGTTCAGAAATTCTATCACTTATAATCGGATCGGCGCCGCTCCTATCTTTTATCCCTGCCAAAGCAATAATTTATATTCGTTAAAACGAATTATAACTCATATATCCAAATGTGTCAACCACATTTTTCCACTGCCGCAAGCTGGATCCAGATAACAGGACGAAGCTAATTTTTTCTGAAAATCACGGAGTTTCTGCTCTCTCGTCTTAACCACCGATAAGGCACGGATCTGCACTGCGCAAATTCCGCTTTCAGATCATCCAGAAACAATGGGTCAATGACCTTATGGATATTTTCTATAGAGGTGTAATGCATTCCGCCCGAACGCCTTGTCTCAGGGTTCAGCGTGCTTTTGAAAACAGCGCCAAAAATAGTCGGACTAATCTCAGACCAGTCAAAGCTTTTGCTGGCTTTATTCAGCAGCAGGTCACGAATCTCATCCGTGAAAGGCGGTATCTCAATATCTTCGTCAGAAAAAAACCCGCCGTTCACATATGGAAATGCGGCTAACTCAGGATTATCTTCCGCGAGATAAGGGGCTCGCTCTTCTATTTGAGTATCCAGAATTTTAAACAAGTCAGCCAACGCCCGGCGCATGTGACGAGTATCCTATTCAGACAGATAATTATGAAACATTCCATGCCGTCCAAAAATGCCGGCGTCCACTGCATAAAGGCAAAATACCAGACGGACACATAATACATTCAGGCTATGCATTGCCTGTTTACTGGAGGGATCGCGGTATTGCTTCGCGAAAGCATCATAAAGAAGACCAACCATCTCACCCGCAGCCATGGAGACTTCCATTTCACGCTTTAAATGTTCATTGCCGGTATCCACCAAAAATTGCAGCCGGTAATACTCCTTTGGAAAATCCTTCAAAAGAATGATTTCTGGATCTCTGCCTGGTTTGTTCATATCGTAAACCCAGAACTCCGCAAAATTGCATGTAACGACCCAACGTGGATGCTGCCACGATGTATCTTTTCGCCTGCTGAAAAGGCGTGAGGAATGTTCCATCCGTCTGTCTGATCGAGGCATTCAGATTTTACCAAGTCCTTTCTGCTCGATCATGACCCTCGTAGAGGGGATCATTCCGTCTATAAAGCTGGTTTGATCCAGATAGACCTGCTCCTCAAAAGTGATGAATTGCTCCAGATGCTCAACGCCGTAGACATCGCGCAACGGGGAAAGCCAAAAAGGCTGACTCTCCCCTTTCTCATAGCCCCACCCATCCCAATACTCAGCAAAAGCTTTTGCCGCAATCTTTTGTTGAGTATCCGTCATGATCATATGCCTCCATGTTCATGCCACATGCCTTAGCATGAAACTTCCCGACTCGACCATAACGCCGAGCCGGGAAACTTCTTTTGTTTTATACTACGTTTTTACTTTTATGATTGTAAGTCGTAAGTCTTTCTGTAAAATTTTCTTTCTTTTTCATCCCGCCGAAGGCTTATGCCTGCTTTCTCTGCTTCTTCGTGTAAACGATGAACATGATCGCTGCAAGGATTACGAGGGCAAGGCCGCCGAAGGTGAAGATTGTGGTACCGATGCCACCGGTGCCGGGCATTGTCAGACCCTTAGTATCGGCAATCGTTACAAGCTTATCAGCTTCAATGTCCTGCTCTGTCGCCGGATCACTACTACCCACCTTTGTGATTGTATAACTATACTTTCCATCATAATTACTGGAATCATCCACATGGGCTGTGATAACTACCTTGAATACTGTTTCATTCAACGTATAGCCATTTGGTGCCGTGGTCTCCTTGATGTAATAGATTCCAGCATCAAGACCTTTTGCTGTCGCAGTTCCATATGTGCCTGATGTTGTCAAAGTTCCGTCAAAATCAGTATTCGTATATGTTTCAGTGCAGGCATCGTCTGTATATACCGTGAATACCGCACCAGCCAATCCGTCTGCGTCATCATCCTCTCCCGTTTTCTTTATATTCAATTCAAATGTATAGGTAGTAACAATATCTTTGATTGTCTCGCTGCCTGTACCGTCCTTATAGTTATTCGAATACGTAAGAGTTGCACCGTTCGGGTTACCTGTCGTATACAGTTCATCTTCTACATCAGATGCTGTTTCGTATCCAGTCAATGTATTTGTCGTATTTGCGACAACTGCATTCTTATTCAAAGTTGCAGTAAAATACACATCTACTGTCTTGCCACCATTACCAAGCACCCAGTCACTGGTAAATGTAACTGTAAATCCACCATCGCTATTATTTGTTACTGTGTAATTAGATGCAGCAACTGTTTCGGTTCCTACTTTTACAGTTACATCTGCAACAGAAGAACTATTCTGCTTAATTGTAAGTCCATTGGAAGGATTATCTGTGATGCTATAATTTGCTACACTTATCACAGAACTATCATATTTGGGAACCTCCGCTTGAATCCGATAAATAATATCGTCTCCAATATCCGCTGTAGACGTATCACGCGGACTTGCTCCGCTCATGTCATCTACAATCTTTTTCGTCATAGATACTTCAGAAGTCTTCGGGGTAAGTGTTGTTCCGGCTGTTATGATCGTAAACAAGGAGTTCGCTGCTGTCATCGTTGCATCGGAATTCTCCACAACCATCAGATAATAGCCCGGATCCAAAGAAACACTAGTAGCAGCAGTGCCATTAACGCCACTATTATAAACAAGAGAAGCAGCCAAATCTGTCTGAGTTGTAACTAAGTTAGCCAAGCCATCAGCCAGTGCTAATAAAGCAGAAGCACTGTCCTGGTCTACCTTCGAGATATCATCTGCCGAATAAGCATCGCTGAATGGAGACAGTACCGTATAAACATATGCTTCGCCGCTTACTGCTACGTCTGCTACCTTATAGAATTTGTAAGTAGCTCCATCCGTACCGTTGACCGTTACGGTAAGTTTCTCTGTAGATACTGCATCAATCGCGGATGCAGTTAACGCCATTGCAAACAGCATAATAGTCGCCATTACTAATGCCAGCCATCTCTTAGCTGACTTTCTGATATTGTTTTTCATGCTCTTTTCCTCGCTTTCAAAATGTCATCTTGTCAAGTTTCGTTTTCCGTTCGTCCTGTGCCGATCTCTCGCAATGGTACTGTTATTCGCGTCTGCACATCAGAAACTTTCATCACCAACCAAACCTGCCTGAATATTGCTTATTTCATTTGGTTCAATTGACTCTCGGAAAACAAACTCTTCGATGCCATTTTGCCTCACTCCCGACCCGAGTCAGCGTGCCGGGAGTGAGCCGCATGAAATGCTTTAGAATTGAGCATTTAAAATAGCATTTTCTTTATGCCTGTTTTCTCTGTTTCTTAGTGTAAACGATGAACATTACCGCTGCAAGAATTACCAGCGCAAGTCCGCCAAAGGTGAAAAGTGTAGTGCCAATACCGCCGGTGCCTGGAAGGGTAGTACCTGCGTTGTTTGTAATTCCAGCTGATGTTCCGTCATTGGAGGTCCATGTAGCAGGATAGTTCGTAGTTATCGCAGAGTTTGCCGCGCTTCCTGACGTTGCAGAGGAGGCTTCTTCAACGGTCTTTGATCCGCCCTCACCAGTAGTAGCCGTTTCAATCGCTGAACTGGTTACCTTCAGTTCAATTTTTACTGGCGTTTCATCCAGGCTGTAGCCAGTCGGCGCCGTGGTCTCGACTGCGTAATAGGTTCCGGCATCCAGACCTTTCGCGGTTGCCAGTCCATCATTACCTGTCGTAACTCCCGTCTTTACTGCGATAACCAACGTATCTGTCTCATTGATCTTGATGGTCTCTTTTGTTACAGATGAATCATCAATCTCTTCCTGAGTTGCTACACGGTAGATTGTAAACTCCGCTCCTTCCAGTACATCACCAGAAGATCCGTCTGTCTTTTTGATCACCAGTTCACCTGTATAGGTAATAACTGTGTCCCATGGTGTAGGATAACTTCCACCACCACCATAGTAATTATTAGAATAAGTCAAATTTACGGAGTTAGGGTTGCCAGTCGCGCCAGTCTCAGCATTATCGTTTAAAGTAGCTGTAAGAACAACACTCACGTAAGAATAATTTTTAATATCATTCTCACTCAGAGAAACTGTCACAGTAGCGCCCGCAGTGCCAGTTGAACCAGTCGTAGTATAACTTGTAGCGTCCACCCAACTTGAGTTATCAGTCGACACTTTAACAGATGTAATACCTGCATATGTCAGCCCTGCACTCATAGTATCTGTCAATGTATAGGTAAGACTCGTAGCATCTGCATCATAGGTCGGGATGGTTGCATCCAGCTGATACGTTACGGTATCTCCGATTGCTACAGTGTCTGCATCCTCAAGCGTTCCATCATGCTCACTCACTATTTTCTTAGTAACACCGGCTTTGGATGTTTTTATTTCTACTGTTTCATTACCATCCACAGCCACTAAGATATATTTTGTGCTAATGTAAGCATCATTGCTGCCATGAGCAGTCTCAACGATCAGGTAATATCCTTCTTCGACATTTGAGAAAGAGCCAGTTGTTGTCGTATCATAAGGGCTATTACTTCCTATCAGGTCAACCGCTGCTTCTGCCAACTCCACTGCTTTGTCATCATTGAAGTTTTTTCCATTCAAAGCTTCGATATCACTCTGCAACGATGTAAACGGAGCAACCGCAGTGATATTTGTGTATACAGTTTCTCCACTCAGGGTCGAAACATCGAAATCCGCCAGCTTATATAACTCATACGTATTTCCTATAATCAGTGCTGATGCTGCTTCACCGGAGCCTGTGATTGTTATGGTATTAGTACCCCCCCCTGCGGCTAACGCCGTTGTCGCCACGCCAAGCGCCATGATTGCAGCTGACGCCAGTGCGGCCAATTTCTTCAATGTTCTTTTCATACTTTTCACCTTTTCCTCTCTAAAGATTACCCGGTCGCTGCCGGAATGTTGCTTTGCCCGATGATTTTTCCGTCGGGTTGTTTCTCTGCCTGATGATTTTCCATTTCGGAATGTTACTCAACCCGATCTTTTCATTCATCAGGGTATTGCCCTGCCCGATCTTTTCTTCATCGGGGTGTTGCATTTCCCGGTCTTTTGCGTTTCCGGGGTATTACTCTTCCCGGGCTTTTTCCCGCCGGGGTGTTGCCTTAGCCGGGCTCTGGAACTGCCCTTCTGCTGTTTGACGATGAATCGTCGTCCGCTGTCTGCTGCGATTCTTTTGCGTTTAGCCGCTGGTTCCGGGAAACTTTTCAAGTGGGTAGTTCCCGGTACAACTGTTTTCAGTTATTTTCAACTGTTTACAGCTATTTCAGCCGTTTGCTGTTATCTCGCATTTGGCAGCTCCATAGGATTAAGAACTGTCTGGCTTCGCTCCTCCTTTCCCAGCGTATTTGTATTTCTTTTTCTTTTTCTTTTTAAAGGCGTAGAGCATCCATGTCGTGGATACTGCCAGGAATGTCAGCCCTAAGCCATAAAAGATCAATGGATATTTCGAACCGGTGCCAGGGAGTGTAATGCCCTGGCCCGACTTCTTTGTGTTGGTTATCGTTATCACTCCGTCTTGTGATAATGTTGCCAATGATGCTGTGTCTGTGCTCTTGCCTGAAGAACCTGTTTCGGTATCCACAGCCTCATATGATGTCATATAGTTTTCAACAGTTTCACCACTGGTATCCTTTACTGATACTTCTTCGAAATAATAGCTATAGGAAGCATCCAGGCCAGTTCGCGTGTACGACCATCCGCCGTCATCGTAATTTGCAGCGCTCGCATGAGCTGTTCCGAGTTCTATTGTCGCGATCTCAGTCTCTGATTGCGATTGTTCATCAACCTGTACCAGAGTCACGCTGACAGTATAATCATCATACTCATTCGGTGTTCCTGCGGTATAACCACTCCAATCTTTTTTAACAGTGACCGAAATCGGCGTGGCATCTTTGGTGTTCGTCACTGTTACCTTGTCAATCGTAGTGATCGTTTCTGTTTCCTGACCGCTTGCAGAGGTGGTTGTCGTTACGGTAACATCTGTTGTATAGCTGGATGTATAGCCATTCACAGATTCCTCTACGATATAGTAGTAATACAGGTTTCCGTTTTCATCATATTTGTCCAAGTCGCTCCAAGTGTAGGTTAAGCCATTCCCAGTTGACGAGCCCAGCGTAATCTCCTTATAGGGCCTCGTCACATTCGATGAAAGGAGTCCGTCTATCTCAGCCTTAGACGTTGTCTGGCTCGTGCCTCCCTCCCCCGATGTTGTGAGAGTGTGAGTATTGATAATCAGAGAAGCCGAGAGTGAAGAAACCGTGTTCCCAAGAGAAGCAGCCGTAACATAAGTCGATTCCACTTCATCCATACTCAAGCTTCCTTCTATAATATAATTTTCAAAATTAGGAGTCGGATAAGCATAACTTGGATTAACTGTCAAAGTACAATCCTGTGAAACCCCAGTAACCCTGAAAACGAGATAATTATTACTACTATTCCATCCTCCATTTATAGAAAATTTGGACGACTGACCTACATATGTAGATGTTACCCCTTCGTCATCACATTCAAGCTTAATGACTCCAGAACCATATGTCCCATATGCATCCCAATCAAATGCCACCAACACAGTCAATGTAGAAGAACTTATAGATGCCGATGAAAGTGCAGTACTATTATAATCTACCAATTTCACTGTCCATGATTCTTCATCCTCCGACCCGGACTGCGTCTCTTCTTCTGTATCTGTCTCTGTTGCGGTTTCGCTCTCCGTCTGGCTTCCGGATGAATCCAACAGTGTGGCTGTAATCGTAAAAGTCTGACTGGCACCTTCTGCTCCGTTGATGTATATGTCTTTACTCTCCACGCTTCCAATAACGGTTCCATTTCCAGACGAATCATATACTGTAATATCCGAACCATACTGAATATAGTACTTATAATATGTCGTCTCATTGTCTTCCGTTATAGAAGCAGGGAGCGTAAATGTCACAGCCCAGTCATTACTTCCTAAAACATTTCCAGATGTAACAGCAGGACTCCATACAATACTTTCGTACCCATATTCATTCATCGTATACGAAAGAATATTGATCCAGTCATTTCCTTCCGTCGGTGCAGTACAAGAATTCCCATTTGAGTCTATCCATACGACCTGGATCGTGACATCCATGGTAGTAGTCACAGATTCGACATCAGTGTCCTCTTCCGTCTGAGTCTCTGTTTGGATCTCGCTCTGGGGTTCCGTCTGCGATGTCTCAGTCTGGATTTCGCTTTCTGTCGCAGTTTCGGTAGCCTTTTCCGTCTGCTTCTCGCTCTCAGCCTCTGTTGCGGTTTCAGTGGTCGTCTCGGACTGCGTTTCGCTCTCCGTTACAGCTTCCGTGCCCTTTTCCGTCTGGGTTTCTGTTTCTGTCTCGGTTTCTGACTCTGCTGGTCTTATCACCCTCAATATAGTTTCAATCGTTCCCAGCGTGTCATATTTCAGAACGACCGGATGATCACCCTCAGAAAGAGTCTCCAGATACGTTTTTGCAAAGGTAATGATCGTGGAGCCGGACGTCAGTGTATAGTCACTGCCTTTCGTCAAAGTCACACCGTCTACCGTCACGCTCTTGAAGTAACTCAGTTCACCGGAGCAGGTGATCACTGCTATAGAGGTCGCTTCACCTGATGTATAGGTTGCATCATCAACAGTGGAAGTGATTACCAGCGTTCCTGCTTCCGTCAATGGTTCTGTTGTTCGGTACAGGTACATCGTAACCGTTTCATCCTGATCTGTATCAACTGTTCCATTACTGTCTTTCCAGATTTTCTCTACCAATATCTCTGTAGATTCTTTCTGGTTGACCACTGTAATTGCGCCTGTGTCATTGTCCGATGAACCAGCCGTAACGGTGCATTTAGCTTCCGAAGGTGTTGTCAGATCCGGTTCAGTAGACGCCATCTCCGATGTTCGATAGCCAATTGTAAAACTGCCGCTCGCAGTTGTACTGACTTCTTCTACATAATACTCACCCGACGGAAGATGTGTCCACGTGTAGGTCCAATCTTCCGTACTGTTTCTGTCAAGCACAGTTTCGCTGGTATCTGTCGCGCTTTCAGCGAAGAGTGTAATTTTTTCCCCATAAGTTTCCCAGGAGCCTCCAGCAGTCTGACTGTTATCTGCTACCCATTGATAAAGCTGCAGATCCACAGACCAGGTATCCGGAATGTCGCTCGTACTCAACTGTGCACCGCTTGCGTCCAGCCATTTTTTTGTCACGGATACGGAGGTTGAAGCTACTTTGTTGGTCACAGTAACCGTGCCTGTTTCTGAAAGTCCTTTGGCAGAATATATCTGTTCCTCTGGATTAACATTTGAACCATCAACGGCAGTCTCTTTTACATAATAGTAGTAAGTTACTTCACCACCTGTCACCGGATCCGTGCCGGATGCCGGAAGATTCGACCACGTACAAGTCCATTTTTCATCGGCTGTCAGGGTTGCTGTCAATCCTTCTGTTTCTCCATCCGGAATATATTCCTTCAGGTCATCCGGATATACCGCGCCTCCTGTCAGGGAATTCGGTGATGCCGTTGAATAGTACAGAGCAACCGTCACACTCTCAGGCAGTAAATCTGCATCAGTCACCTCTTTATCCGTTTCATCTTCATAAACCCATTTTTTGGCTACTATAATGCTAATTTCAGTCGGAGCCGCTGTTTCTTCCTTTGCATTGGTGATAACAATGTTACCGCCTGTGGTGTAGGCATTGTTTCCATTACTATACTGTGTTGTCGCATCGGTGCCGATCTGGTATGTTGTCGTGTAATCTTCTACCGATGACTCATTTACGCAATATGTTCCAATTGGAAGCGACGTCCATGTATAAGTCCATCCTGTAGAATCATAAGAACCGGTATCTGTCGATGTACCCTTTTTATCTGCTCCCAGTTCAATCGTTTCAACATCCACATAGGAGATCGTTGTGACACCTTCCGTGGTCGTAGTCACTCTCTGACGCAGCGTAACCGAAACAGAATCCGGATAGCCTTCTGTCAGTTCTGTCGTGCCGTCAGAATCCAGCCATTTCTTTGTAACGGAAATCTCTGCCTTCTCCGTGTTCGTAATGGTTGCCGTACCGGATGTGGATAGCTTATTATTTAAATACGTTACAAGGAACTGATTCGTAATATCTTCCTTACCCGAGACAGCTGTCGTATCTGTAACCGTCAGTTCTGTCACATAATAATATTCGCCTGTATCGGTAAGTGCAGCCAGTCCCGTCCACTTTCCGGACCAGCTTCCTGATGCTGTAAGGACAAGATCTTTCACCGTATAGCCACTATCATCGGCTCCACCACTTACCTGAACTTCTTTATAGGTGCCTGCATTCGCGTCATCCACAACATGCTTCCAAAGCCGTGCGGTCACTGCATAGTTTGCTATGCTACTTTCGTCTGTCACTGCCCAATTCTTGGATACACCGATTTCCGTTGTATTCGGATTATAAGTATTGGTCACCCGCACTTTTTCGACACTGCCATCTTCGCGGTAATACTGCTCGTAGGTAGTGGTATAACCTGCGCAGTCTCCCTCTACAATATAATAGTACATCTGTTTGCCAGAAGAATTATGCGTTGGGAGTGTATCCCAAGAATATGTCCAGCTGTTTTCGAAAGACAGCTTCACAGAATCTACGTAGGTTGCTGTAGAAGTCGTTACACTAGTAGGTAATGCGCTGGAGACGGATACGTATTCGCCAACGGGGTTAGTAGCAGCTACTGTCAATGCTTCTATGATAGAACCACCATTATTGGGCCAAACATTTTCATCGGCAGGGCTTACCCACAAAACACAATCGCTTTGTATACTTGTAAGGTCAAAAATAATGCAGGTGCATGTATTTCCATATGAATCCACTACAGAATCTACATTCTCATCCTCAGTCACTTTATTTATAACTGCTGACCCACTTTGTAAAGCCAAGGAATAGCCAGTACTGCTAGATAATGATCCGTACACTACATAAAGACGCGCTGATGTACTATTTATAGTCGCCTTTGCAAGTTGATTATATCCGTGCTGATTCATTAGTGTTATAGTATATTCTACTGTACTTCCACTCTCCACCACATCCGGCGCTGTCATAGAACTATACAACGTCATCTGCACAGAAAGATCCTTTAAAGCATCCTCATCAGTAATTTCATTTCCATTTTCATCTTTCCATACTTTCGCCACTTCAATACTGGTCGGGGTTTCGGCATTTGTAATTGTGATTGTGGCATCTCCATCTACAGACACACTTTCCGCATCTTCTGTTGCTGTCTGCGAGCCTATCTGATAATATACAGTATAATTTTCCGATACCAGCGTCGCCGCTGCAGCGGAGTCATCCATGGAGATTTCTTTTACACAATAATCGCCGTTCGGCAGGTTTGAAAATGTTCCTGTCCAGCTATTACCGGAATTTAATGTCAGTGTAACAATCTGATTATCAGCGTCTTTGTACGCCTCCCACGTACCTGTAGAGGATTTCGTGTAGAGCTGCACCGTAACACTCCAGTCTGAACTTACATCAGTCAGTTCATCCCCATTCACATCTGTCCACTTCTTCACTACCTTGATGTCAGTATCTCCAGAAGTTGGACGGTTGGTTACTGTTACCCTGGAAATACTTCCGTCGGTATTGTAAGTGTATGCGTAGGTTGTCGCACAGTTTTCTACCGCTTTTTCCTCTACGTAGTAATACAACGTGTTCCCAGATTCATCAGTCAGCGGCAGATCTGTCCAGGTGTATGTCCACTTATTCGTGCTGTTTAAATCAACTGTTTGAATTACATTCCCAGAAACACTGCTGTCCACAGGATTGATCAGGGTATTAAATGCATAATCCGATCCTGCAATATCCGTGATTTCATGTCCAGAGGTATTTGGATACTGTTCCTGACCAGACGTTACTACAGTAAAATTAAATATTGTACCTTCTGTTATATCAACATTGCTAAACAGAAAGTATGCAGATGTACCTCCAACCGTTACTATTTTATCCGGGTAGGTTTTTGCAAAAGTGTTCTGGTTTTCCAAATAAACAGAAGTCAATACATCTTCGCTCATCTGCGTGACCTGATAATAATAGTAATATATTTTTACATCTACAGCATCGCCTAATACAACACCTGTTGCCGTAAATTTGTTATTTTCATAGGAATCTCCTGCATAGTTGACCGTTACTGTCGTCCCCTGCTCCGCCTGGCTACTACTCTCCGCCGTCGCCGGATCTATCGTAGAACTATACAGATTCATAGTCACTGATTCGCTGCTGTGATTGGTGGAGCTATCGCTCCATCTCTTCACCACTGCGATCTCCGTGGAACCTTCTGTATTGGTAAGGTAAATATCCGCTTTATCTGTTTCTGTTTCGCCGCCCATTGTCGAGGCATCTTCCGGATCGGATTTACTATCGTCGGCAGTCTGCGAATCATAGTAAACCGTGCTGTAAGATACGGTATAGCTGGATGTACTCACATTCGTCCCGCTCATGGAAATCTCTTCCACATAATATTCCCCGGCCGGCAGATTCGTCCATACGGCCTGAGTACCGGAATCTTTCGAAGAAATTGTCCTGGTCGGATCAAGGGTATAAAACTCCCACTCACCGTCTGCATTCTTTCGATACAGCTGAAGCGTGGCACTCCATGAAGTCAGATTCTTTTCATCTCCATTTGCATCCACCCATTTTTTCTGTACCGTTATGGATGTAGTCAAAGATTGACTGTTCAGGACAGTCACACCTGCAATGCTGCCGTCCTCATTGAAGCTATAAGAATAACTGCTTACATAGCTGCCATTCTGACTGCTCGAAGTCTCTTTGACATAGTAATAATAAATATTTCCGTTTGCATCAGTGCGTGGAAGGTTTGTCCACGTATAAGTCCAGCCACTAGTTGAAGACAATGTAATTTCTGCATCTGAAGCAACTGCGGTAGTTACAGCTTCCTCGCCTGAAGGATCTGAGATATCAGAAAGCAAGCCTGTGTCCTCCGCGATTTCGGCGGTGCTCGGATTACCCTCTGAGCCTGTTATGGAAATTGAGCTTTTAGAAACGGAATCATCTGTATGCACCACAAGTACACAGTCTGTTACCAGATTGCTGACTGTAAATGTGTATGTCTTAAGAGTATTATCCTCAGAGAGTACCCCCTCCGTCACGCTCGCTTTCTGGTCTGAATCGCAGGTCAGTGTGGGAGCAGAACTCCATGAATACGAAGATACTGCAAATGTCACGGTATCTCCGCTGATCTGCTTTGCGGTTATAAGTGTCTGTGTACCGCTGGTGTTTTCTCTGTATACCGTTACTGTCTTGATTGATTTCGACGGTCTGGTCGTGGAACGGTACAGCTGCATGGTTACGTTCTCGGTTTCAACGCCAGTTCCCCATTCCTTGGTAACAGTCAGTTCCACCGGAATCTCCTGGTTATAGACAATGATGGTGCCGCCGCTGGTTGATGTCAATGCTTCATCTGCATCCGATTCGGAGCTGCTTAATCCCGCCCCCTTATCAGTACTTGTACCATCTCCATCTGTTACCACATAATAGGTCGTAGTAAAGCCTTCCATAGAAGTCTCCACAACATAGTACTCACCCTGCAACAGGTTCGTCCAGGTATAGGTCCATCCATCCTCCGAATAGCCATCCTGTGTTACATTATTATTCAAAGCGGCAGACTTTTCAGTGCCAAGAATGACAGAATCTCCGTAGGCAAGATCATTTTCTCCCTCACCATCCGCTTTCCGATAAAGCTGCACTTCAACGGAGCCTGGTATCGCCGTGGTCATAACTTCACCGTTGCGGTCAATCCAGGTCTTTGTGACAGTGACTTCCGCGGTTTTCACCGTATTGGTCACGATCACCGGATCTTCGACTGATGCCGATACGCCAGCCTCAGACTCTGTGGTCGCGGTCTCGTTCGCGCCGTTGCCAGAATAGCTGACTTCATACAATTCTCCTGTATTTGTTTCTACGACATAATAATAGTAAGGCTTTCCGTTTGATTCATTTTCATAGTACTTATCCAGGTATTCCCAGGTATAAGTCCAGCTGTCTGCCGCGGATATCGTGACAGAATCAACCAGTTCACTGTCAGCAGGAATGATCAGATCTGGATTATTGATCTTCTCACTTTCCAATTCAGCAGGTGACATCACAGAGCGATACAGGCTTAGTTCAACGGAAGAGAGCAGGCTCGCTGCCGCATCCGTTTCTGAAATTGGCGTATGATTTGTATCGTCATACTGCCATTTCTTTTTTACTGTAACAGTCGTATCGATACCAGCATAACGCTTATTCTCTACAGTACATGAAATCGAACCATCACTCGCTGTTGTCACGGATATCTTACTGCCTCCGGACTCATCAGCATTCGACACATAATATCCGCTCGGTGCAATCTCTTCAATCCAATAAGTATAAGGTGTCCCATAGGCACTTGTCTGCGGCAGCGCCGACCAGTTATAGGTCCAGTTGTTTGCATCAGAGAGTGTCACAGTCTCGGAGAAAGTGCTGTCTGTCACCGTAACCCCTGTTTCCAGAGAAACAGTTGAATTATTTGTAATGTTCAGGCTGTCAGTCGTATATTCACACCACTGGTTTCCAATCGTTACCGTAAGATCTTCAGTCGCATAGAAGGTCAGCGTCTCGCACGATACCCAAATACTATTTCCGCTGTTGTCGGTTCTTTCCGCAGTCGACCATGAATAGGAGGGGCTCACCGCAACGGAATCCCCTGCAGAATTTGTGAATGTAGTCAGGCCTTCCAGATGATTAAAGCCAGGGGTTTCAATATAAATAACAACCTGTGTGCCTTCCACGGCCGTCTCAGTTTCTGTACAGACAGTTGCACCGATTCCATCTGCTGTGGAATGATTTTTATCTTCAATATTCACAGTCACGGTCACCGTATCTCCCGTGCCGTTTTTCCCGCCAGAATTACTCGAAGGTATTTTATAGCTTCTCTTCAGGGGCACATCTACGCTTGCTTCCGGTGCGTAGGTATATTCATCCCCGTCTGCTGTCAGCCACTCTTTATTGACACTCGCTGGTATCGTACCGGCAGACGAAATATTGGTCACCACGATTTGCGCATCGTCTGTATCAGCCGCGATTGGGTTGCCATTATTTGTGTAAGAGACCACCCATCCATCTGGGACATTCTCTTCTTCTATGAAATAATAGATCAGTTCCGAATTTTCATAAACCGGAAGATCGGAAACCAAACAACTCCATCCGTCTGATTTTGCAAGCGTAATCCCGCTCTTAACCAGTGAAGTCTTGTTCCCCACAGTTTTATAAAGACTGACGGTAATGCTGGAAATTTCACTTTCAGATTCATCGGTCGGATTCTCAATCGTATTACCATCTGCATCCTGCCATACTTTACGGACAGCAAACTCTGTCTTTCCTTCGTCCTTCTGCTCGTTCTCCACTACGACATATGAATTATTTACAACAGTCAGCATATAATTTGCATAATCTTGCTCCCAATTTTCCGGCGCGACAATTGTGCTGCTGCTATCGTCCTGCACGTAAAAATACATATAATCCGAAAGAATCTTATAGCCTTCCGGAGCTTTGACTTCATGAATACGATACAGATAATTGTAAGCAATCAGGTGTGTCCCATCGCCCAAAGCATCGCCAAGTTCTACAGATCCGGTCGAATCTGTCACAAACGTATCGGACGTCCCATTATAAACTGTCTCCCAGGTTACACCGTCATATCGTTCCAGGACAAATTCCGCACCTTCCAGCATCGTGGTTGCGTTTGCACTGTCCCGCTTATATAAAGTAATGTTGGCATAACTCTTTGTTGAAGTTGAAGAGGAGCCACCTTCCTCAATCTCCGAACTGGTAGAGTCAGAATTTCCCAGGGAGCCAAGTCCTTCCACCTTTACAGAGTTCGACACGCTAAAGGTTCCATCATTACCCAGAAGCTCAGCTGCCCAGTCCGCAAATGTCAACAGGTAGGAATAAGTCAGCTTATAGTACGCGCCATCCGGCACTTCTACCGTCAGATAAGCCTGATAATTGTACACTGACAAAGTCGAAGAAATAATTTCCTCATTGCATGCAATCCATTTGCCATTATCATTTTGCTTATACAATGTCAGAGAACCCGGTACGAGATCGATATCTGTCACGTAATACGCCCATTTGGTGCTATTGAAAGCATTCGAGAAGGTATCCTTCACAGTCAGTGTACTCTGCTCACCTTCGATCAATGTTACCGCCAGCGGGTTAATATACACTTCATAATTGACCGTATCTGTCCCTTCATCATAAGTGCCGGTCTTGCTGACATTGCTCGCAACCACAGTATTCGTCACAGAGCTGTCATCAGACTTGTTGTCACCCGTTGTCACGGTCACACCATTCATAAAGCTCTGCTCGTAACCGCCAGAAAATTCAGTATCCGTGATCTTGACCGCATAGTAGAGCACCATCGTATAATCGGCTTCCTCACCGGTAGAGTCAATCGTACACTTGTAAACATCCTCCGGAATGGTAATTGTCAGCGTTCTTGTGCTATCATCATACGAGACTGACACACCGCCACCGCTCGTATAAGAAAGCGCATTCCCACCATAGACATAAGATCCGGAAGAGAGATATGCATTCCGGCCAGTCGTCTCACTGGTATTCGAATATGGATAGACATAGTTCTTTGTATCGTATGGCTGATAATAGAAATAAATACCATCCAGGAAAGCGGTAGTATCCGTGAAGGTCAGAACATTATCCCAGGACACAGAATACTTCCATGTGCCCGTATATAATGTAGTCCCCTCCGGCAGTGTATCCGTAATGGTAATCGTGCCGTTCGCGGAGTTGTTTTCATTTACTACAACCTTATAGGTCAGCAGGTACGGATCGCCGTTCAGATTCTCATCCTGCAGACTGCTCAGCTCAGTCTTAATGGTGGTCGTTCCATCCGCATTGTATTTATTTACAAGTGTGCCGTCATCGCCTTTTCCGGCTGCTTCATCACTGACACTGTTTTCACCCTCCGTATAGGTTCCGGTATTATAGGCCAGATCCGTGGATGATGAATAAGAAGTATAGCTGATCAGCAGTGGAGAGCCATTTGAACCGCTGACGCCATTTGTAAAGGTGATCTGGAAGCTGCTGATCTTTGCGCCGTCCGCAAGGGCAGACAATTCTACATTTTCAAAGGAAGTCCCATCTGCATAGGTTCCGGTGCAGACAATCGTATAGTCCGATGATGGAAGCGTGTATGAAGTGCCAATGGTCAGTGTCATCGCTTCCAGCATGGACTTTGTAAACCAGTTTTTGCTGTTGGCCTGCTTACTGGAGCTGTCTGAAATCGTATCAGTAAACGTACTGTCCACGGCAAGCCCGCCTGAAGGTATATCTATACTGGATGTCCAGGAAAGGACATAGCCGCCGTTGTATTCTGTTCCGTCATATGCAGAGCTGCCGGTAAATTCTTTATCGACCGTGTACAGAGGGATGGTTACCTCTGCCGTGTCAAAATTGCCATTGCTCAGTTCTGCAGTATTCGTATAGGTATTGAAAAACGAGGTCACATTGCTGGTATCCACGGTCGTCGTGTAGGTGAGTGTGAACTGGTTGGTGGTGTCCATTGTGACGGTATAGTTCCCCCATGCCTCACATTCAGCGCCATTTACAAAAGTAAACGGCAGCGTCTGATCGTAATAAGGATAGTCCACATATCCCTTAGTCTCATAAAGGGTAAAGGTAAAGTCTTCACCCACATAGATCCCATTGTGTTTCAGAATATCCGACAGGGCCAATCCATCTAAATCACCGTAACCGCCCTCATTCAGCACGATTTTCCATGTAATCGTGTTTGTAGATGAATCGTAAGTGCCTGTCTTGGAAATCCAGTTGACATATTCTTTACCGACCCAATTGGTGTAATCATTATCATACGTATATTTTGATGTGAACTCATCGCTGACATTTACCTTGTTCATCATGGTAAACGTTACAAGTTCATCATCTGGAAGGTCAGAAAGTACCAGGGTATACTCAATGACATAATACTCCCCGGCTTCGAGCTCCGGGAGCGTGCCGACAAGCTGTCCGTCTGCATCCATATCCAGAGTGGTGAGATCAAGCTTTGTCTCTGTCACTTCGCCGGAATCGTCCGTGCTGTACTTTGTGATAGACGACACTTTAAAGTTTGTCGTATAGTCCAGTTCCGTCGGCCAGAACGAAACGGTATCTGTCAGGTCTATCTCACCCTTGGTCCCCATGGTTGTACTGACTGTTACGGTATATTTGTTTGTAATGGTTCCAGATTCCCTGTCGAGCACTGGTGAATCCGGGCTTGACTTCGTGACACTGAGGTCATACAGATTTGCCGTATTATAAGAATAGTCAATATCTGCGGTATATGTGTTCGAAGCCTTCGCCGAGTTATTCATGGTAATACTGTCATCATCTTCATCCAATGTGCGTGTCACCGTATAAGTGATGACATATTTTTCCCCAGCTTCCAGGCTTGCCAGAGTACCGCTTAAATATGGATTGCTGGTGGATGTGCCCTCAACAATCGACACAGTATCTCCAAAGCCTGTCACCTCACTGCCATTCGACGAATATTTTACAATTGACAGATTGGAATACTCTGCCAGATCATAGTGTGTACCCGACAGCACATCTTCAAAATTAAATGCCGTACCTGTACCATTATCCGTAGAAATTTCTATGGAATATGTAAAAGTGACGGTACCAGCTTCTTTGTCAATTACGGTACTCGTACAGGATTTATCTACTGAAACATCATAATCAGTAAACAAAGACTTATCGATCTCTACTTCAATCGAATAGTCATCGCTAAATACGATCTCCATCTTATTGTCTTCGCCAACCTGCTCCTCAGAGGTTTTTGCCCAGAACGAAATCGTACCCTTGATATCCGCCGGGGTACCATTCACATAATCCTCGTTAAAGACAATCTGAATCAGCCCATCCGCGCTGATCGTATAGGTACCAACAACCGTGTCACCGTCCATAACTGATCCGCTGTAGGCTTTCTTTGCGGAGATGTTGTCCGGAATCTGATACTCTACAATATTTGTTCCGGCTTCCTGCAGAACGGATGTATTGATAGAGTAGCTCAGTGATACAGAAATAAGATTCGTCTCACTGTTCACTTCCGCCACGATACCGGTCAGGTAATCTGTCAAATCCACGGCGGATACTGTTGTCGTGTCTTCTGTCTCGGACTCGCTGTCCGTTGATGTTTCAGTTTCACTTTCTTCTTCGTTGGCGAGCGCAGGCGTAGCCGCTAATAATCTGGCTGACACGCCTGTATAAAAAACTTCCGTTTCGCTCTCCGTTTCAATTTCTGTCTCAGATACATCTTCCGTTTTGGACTCTGACTCTGATTCAGTTTCACTTTCGCTTTCGGCTACGTTTTCTGCCTCCGTCTCTGCTTCGGTCTCAATCTCTGTCTCAGTTTCCAGTTCCGACTCTGATACTGATTCTTCTGTCTCAGTTTCCAGTTTCGACTCTGATACTGATTCACTCTCGGATTCTATTTTGCTTTCTGCCTCAGTCTCCGTTTCACTTTCAGTTCCAGATTCTGTTTCTATCTCGGATTCTATATCACTTTCCGTCTCAGTATCCGTCTCTGATTCCGCTTCACTCTCTGACTCAGAATCTGCCTCGGATTCTGTCCCACTCTCTGCCTCAGATTCTGATTCACTCTCGCTCTCTGTTTCGTTCTCAGCCTCGTCCTCACTCACTTCCCACGCGATGTGGATACTTTCCAGACTTTTCCACACCTCATTTTCGTCCTCTTCTTCCTCATCGTACCACTGCGCGACCAGTGCGCTCACACTCTCTTCCTCGATGTCATCCGCTTCGAGAGTAAACGCCCACTCCAGTTCCTCAGCGTCGCCGTTCTGCTCATAAACCAGCCGGATTGCTCTTTCGTCGTCTGCGTCCACCGGCTTCTCAAAGCAGGTACTGTAATCCTCATAGAGCGTGTCGTCGTCATCCACGATTGTCTTTTTCAGAGTGACCGTGGTTTTCTCGTTGTCGTTTAAGGTGATCCGGCAATACCAGGTGCCAGCCGCGCTGCTGTCCTCGTATTCGACTGCACAGCTGTTCAGGAGGCTTTCATATGTCGTTTCATCCATGCAAAGAGCCAGCCATACCGTCTCGTCGTAGGTACCGCTGATCTCCCAGTTGATATTCACGTTCCAGGCATTTTTCTGATTGGAAATCTCTTTGATTGCGGAGTCAGCCAGAATTCTCAGTACGGTGTCTGTAATGGTTTCCGTATTGGTCTCTGACTCCACGTCAGTATCTGAATCTTCATCCGAATCTATATCAGAATCGGTATTTGTGTTTGTATCTGTACCTGTATTTGAAG
>JAJQFO010000152.1 GCA_021201095.1 Lachnospiraceae bacterium | reverse complement strand
GGTGCAATCTTTGTCCTGCGGAATGTAAATAATAGCGTGAATATAGATAACCGGAACCGCATCCACCCATTTTATATGGTTTACATCGGGGAGGACGGTGAAGTGGTCTGCGATTACTTGAACCCGAAAAAACTTCTGGATGATGTGCGTCTGCTTTGCCGTGGCAAGGATGAGCCGATACGAAGTGTTTACACAAAATTCAACGAAGAAACTGATGATGGACGAAACATGGCAGAAATGTCTGAACTGTTAAGCTTTGCGATTGATTCCATCATCGATGCCAAAGAAGAAAGCGATATTGACAGCCTCTTCTCCGCCGGTGGCACTTCTGCCCTGATGTCAAACGTCTCCGGTCTGGATGATTTTGAGCTAATTTGCTTCCTTGTAATAAAACAGGAGGATGCACAATGATCGGTTTACCAAAATCAACGGAATTCAATAAACGAATTCCTAAGCAGAAATTCTATGAGAACCTGACTGTCACACCGGCACTCAAAACGGCTTTCAAAGAGCAGATTAAGGTAATATACTGGCGAAACAAAGTCGCAGCCACCACCATGAATCTGGCACCTGGAACAAACGTCACGGAGCTGGAAGTGTTTGAAATCAAGCTGAACACAGGAAATCTGGACGAAGCGGTACTTCGGCAGATTGATAAAGAAATCCCCTACCATATCCTCTTCCTGCTGGAATACGAAGGAAAGTATCAAGCATGGATTGGGTATAAAGAAGCAGCGCAGTCTGGTAACAATGCATTCAAGGTTACCGGATATTACCACACAGACTGGCTTACCGAAGATACTCTTGGCATAAAAGCAGATGGGCTCAATGTAGATGCTATATATGAAAATTATGTGCGACAGATTGCGGGAGATAAGCTACAGACTGCGACCGGAGAATCGTTAGAGGAGACGGTTGTTCGCGCCGAGAAGAAAAAACAACTGCAGAAACAGATTGATGCTTTGCAGGCGAAGATTCGGAAGGAAAAACAACTGAATAAACAGATGAAAATGAATTCCGAATTGAAGAATTTAAGGGAGGAATTACTAAAAAATGAGGGATAATAGACTCTCTTTTTACAAACGTAATCGTTTGATTATATGGGCAATAATATGCTCAATCACAGCGGCTCTCATAATACAAATATTATTTTCGATTAATGCTCCATGCGACTTCCTTGTCGCAAAATGGTCTGCAGGGGATATCTTATCCTACATAGGAACAGTATCTCTGGGAGTAATAGCTCTTTGGCAGAATTCGACTTTTCAAGAAGAAAATGAAAAAAGTCAGGAACGGCTAAAGGATATAGCTTTAAGAGCAAACGAATTAGTTTTGACAAGCAAAATTGTAGAATACGAAAGCGAGAATTTAAAAGAATTAAAGGTAAATCTTATTGAATTCTCGGAAGCCTGTGATCCCCAAACTTTTGGTATTTTACTTGCAAACAATGACGATGATTCACAGAAATTAGTGATCTCAGCACAGCTTGAACAAAGAATTGACAAATCGTTTATGGCACTTGGCAGAAGCCTTCGAATTGATAGTGAGATAAAGAAAAACGATGAGTCCTCTCTCAAAAATATGTATGCTGTTTTATATGCCGAGGCAAAAAATATTTTAGGCAAATTCAGGGATGACCCATCAAGAGATATGGCTTCCGATTTGGCTGTAATGGCAAAAATTAGAGACGATTTTTGGAAAGAAAGAGAGGCGTACCTTGTTTCAAGAGAGCAAAAATTACGAAAACTACTATATGGAGACCTTTCATTAGCGGAAATAAGTGAATTATACAACGAATCTGATGTTACGGAGGAGCAATCGAATGGATAAAATGAAAATGGAGTCAGTAGATATGACGACCAAAAATATCGAGCAAATTGGTGCTATGTTTCCAAACTGCATCACGGAAACTATGGGTACCGACGGTAAGACAAGGAAAGCTATTAATTTCGACTTGCTCCGACAAATGTTATCTGATGATGTAATTGATGGTGATGAGTCATACGAATTTACGTGGACAGGTAAGAAAGCTTCTATTGCAGAAGCAAATAAGCCTACCCATAAAACATTGCGTCCGTGTTTTGAAGAAAGCATTGAATGGGATACTACTGAAAATTTGTATATCGAAGGTGACAATCTTGAAATTTTAAAGCTTTTACAAGAAAGCTATCTTGAAAAAGTTAAGATGATATACATTGACCCTCCATATAACACGGGCAATGATTTTATTTATAGGGATAACTTTGCCCAATCTACAGGTGAATATGCTGATAAATCAGGTCAGTATAATGAGGATACTGGTGATCGTTTATTTAAAAATTCAGATAGCAATGGAAGATTCCATTCTGATTGGTGCAGTATGATGTATTCGCGATTGATGCTGGCAAGAAATTTATTAAGAAAAGATGGCGTTATTTTTATTTCAATAGACGATAACGAATGTCAAAATTTGAGAAAAATATGTGATGAAGTGTTTGGGGAAATTAATTTTAGAAGTGACATTTCATGGCAAAAAAGGTACACAAGAAGTAATAATACAGTCGATTTTACAAATGTTATTGAGCATATTCTTGTATATGCGAAAACCGATGACTTTAATGTTAATCTGCTTCCCAGAACAGAAGCAGCTGATAATCGATATACTAATCCAGACAATGACCCAAGAGGTGTGTGGAAAGGGGCATCTTTCCTTAACCCTGCTACTCCAGCTCAACGTCCTAATTTATGTTATCCAATTACTAATCCAAACACGGGTACTACAACTTATCCCACTACAAATGCATGGAGAAGGTCTAAAGAAGTATATGAAGAACTACTTACAGAAAATAAACTTTACTGGGGAATTGATGGGAAATCATCCGTCCCATCAATTAAAATGTTTTTATCAGATGCAAGAGGATTAACGCCGACAAACTTTTGGGATCATGAATATGCAGGCAATACTGATGAAGGAACAGCAGATTTATTAGAGCTTATGGGGAGCAAAATATTTGAAAATCCTAAGCCAGTCAAGTTGATTATTCGAGCGCTTGAACATGCAACAAATGCAACCACGGAGGACATAATTCTTGACTTCTTTTCGGGTTCTGCTACTACTGCTCAAGCTATTATGAAACTTAATGCAGAAGATAACGGAAAACGAAAATTTATTATGATTCAATTACCAGAAGCATGCCATGACAAATCCGAAGCTTACAAAGTTGGATATAGAGATATTTGTGAAATCGGTAAGGAACGTATCCGCCGCGCTGGTAAAAAAATAAAGGAAGAAAATCCTCAAGCGACTAACCTTGATATCGGCTTTCGCGTTTTCAAGCTGGACGATTCCAATATGAAGGATGTTTACTACTCTGCCGGAGATTACAGCCAAAGTATGCTTGCTGGTCTGGAATCCAATATTAAGGAAGACCGTACCGATCTCGACCTGTTCTTCGGTTGCCTGTTAGACTGGGGACTGCCACTTTCTCTTCCTTACACCTCCGAGGTGATTGACGGGTGTACGGTACATACTTATAATGATGGTGACTTGGTTGCCTGCTTCGATGAGAACATGCCTGACAGCGTGATCAAGAGTATTGCTAAGAAACAACCTCTTCGTGCAGTATTTCGCGATAGTAGTTTTGAGGGGAGTCCTGCTAAGATTAATGTGGGTGAAATTTTTAAACTTTTAGCACCAAATACAACCATAAAGGTTTTATAGGGGGATAAAAAATGGATAAAATGAAAATGGAGACTTCAAATTTAATGCTGAAAAACATTGATGATATTGGAGCTCTGTTCCCTAATTGCATTACTGAAACGATTGGCTCAGATGGGAATACGAAAAAAGCTATTAACTTTGACATGTTGCGTCAAATGTTGTCGGAGGATATAGTCGACGGTGACGAAGCTTATGAGTTTACATGGGTGGGTAAAAAAGCTTCTATCATTGAAGCTAATAAACCAATTCGTAAAACATTACGCCCATATCCAGAGGAAAGCGTAAATTGGGATTTCACTGAAAATCTCTATATCGAGGGTGATAATCTTGAAGTATTAAAACTTTTACAGGAAAGCTATCTTGGAAAAGTTAAAATGATATATATCGATCCTCCCTACAATACGGGAAATGATTTTATTTACCAAGATGATTTTGCAAAAACCGCTGGAGAGTACGCAGAACAATCTGGTCAATATGACGAGGGGAACGGTAATCGCTTGTTCAAAAACACTGACACTAATGGGCGATTCCATTCTGATTGGTGCAGCATGATATACTCTAGACTCATGATTGCCAGAAGCTTTTTAACAGAAGATGGTGTTATATTCATAAGTATTGATGAGAATGAAGTTAATACGTTAAAATTTATATGTGATGAAATATTTGGTGCAAGTAATTTTATTGCTGAACTGATTTGGTCTGCTGGGCGAAAAAATGATTCCAAGCATATATCTGTTTCTCATGAGTATATTCTTTGCTATTTTAGAGATTTT
>JAJQFO010000290.1 GCA_021201095.1 Lachnospiraceae bacterium | reverse complement strand
CTGAGATATCATTACTCCAGTTCAAATGCCCCGGTATAGAGCTGGTAGTACGTCCCCTTCTCTTCAATCAGGGAATCATGGCTGCCGCGTTCTATGATCCGGCCATGGTCCAATACCATGATCGCCTTACTGTTGCGTACAGTGGATAGCCGGTGCGCAATGACAAAGACGGTCCTGCCTTCCATCAGGTTGTCCATACCCTCCTGAACCAGCGACTCTGTCCTGGTATCGATCGAGCTGGTTGCTTCATCCAGGATCATACAGGGCGGATCCGCGACTGCGGCGCGGGCGATCGACAGCAGCTGGCGCTGTCCCTGGGAGAGGTTTGCGCCATTTCCCGACAGCATGGTCTGGTAGCCATTCGGCAGTCTTCGGATAAAGCTGTCCGCATTTGTCAGTTTTGCCGCGGCAATACATTCTTCATCCGTCGCATCCAATCTGCCGTAGCGGATGTTATCCATTACGGTGCCTGTGAACAGGTTGACATCCTGGAGCACGATACCAAGAGAGCGGCGAAGATCCGGTTTTTTGATCTTATTGATATTGATCCCGTCATAGCGGATTTTCCCATCTTCGATATCATAAAACCGGTTGATCAGGTTTGTGATCGTTGTCTTGCCGGCACCGGTGGATCCTACAAAGGCAATCTTCTGCCCTGGCTTCGCATAGAGGGAAATGTCATGCAAGACCATTTTCTCAGGCGTGTAGCCGAAATCAACGTGCTCCAGCTGGATATCTCCCTTTAATTCCGTATAGGTCACAGGCTGGCCATCCTTATGCGGATGCTTCCAGGCCCAGAGGCCGGTCGGACGGTCTGCCTCCACCAGGTTTCCTTTTTCGTCTTTTTTCGCATTTACAAGGGTGACATACCCCTCATCCTGTTCCGGCTCTTCGTCCATCAGTTCAAATACACGCCCTGCACCGGCAATTCCCATGGCGATCATGGACACCTGCATGGAGATCTGCGAAATCGTCTGGGAAAACTGCCTTGCCATGCTCAGGAAAGAGATAATGATGCCGGCTGAAATCGTACCGACTCCGGAGAGTCCGACATTTGTCACCTGGAAGTAAATCAGGACAGCCCCGACCAGCGCCAGGATCACATACATCAGGTTTCCCACATTATTCAGGATAGGGCCTAAGATATTGCCATAGGTGTGTGCTTTTTTTCCGTCCTCAAACAGCTTATCATTCAGCTTTACAAAATCTGCCTTGCTGTCCTCTTCGTGGCAGAATACCTTTACCACCTTCTGCCCGTCCATGATCTCCTCGATAAAGCCTTCTTCATCGGCCAGCGATCTCTGCTGGGCGACCATATAATGGGAGCTTGCCCCGCCGAATTTTGAAGTGATCAGAAGCATACCGACACCGAAAAGGATCACAACGATCGTCAGCCACAGGCTGTAGTACAGCATCAGGAACAGGATCGCTGCCATCGTCAGCACCGCCTGAAACATCTGCGGCAGGCTCTGCCCGATCATCTGCCGCAGGGCATCGGTATCATTGGTATATGTACTCATGATGTCCCCATGCGCATGGGTATCAAAGAATTTGATCGGCAGTGTCTGCATATGGTCAAACATATCCGTACGGAAATGCTTCAATGTACCCTGTGTGACAATCGCCATAATCCTTGTATAGGTAAATGAGGCCACCACGCCAAGCGCATAAATCACGCCCATGGTAATAAGGATGGAAACCAGACGGCTCCATACGGCGTCCATACCGGATGTGATACCCGGCGTAATACATTCATCAATCAGGCGCTGCAGGAAGGCGGTTGCCACCACAGAAGCACAGGCATTGATGACAATACACACCATTACCGTAACCAGATGGGCCGGGTAATAATGGAACAGATATCTGATCAGACGGACAAAGCTGCCCGGCTGTTGTTTCTTATTTTTTTTCATTTCAGACCGCCTCCTTGCTCTTTGTCTGTGTATCATACAATTCCCGGTAAATTCCGTTTTGGGCCAGCAGTTCTTCGTGAGTGCCCTGTTCGACAATTCGTCCGTCATCAAGTACAAGAATCATGTCTGCATCCTCAATCGAAGAAACCCTCTGCGCGATGATAATCTTTGTGGTATCCGGAATCTCCTTCCGGAATGCCCGGCGGATCAGCGCGTCTGTTTTCGTATCCACTGCGGAAGTGGAATCATCCAGGATCAGCACCTTCGGCTTTTTCAACAGTGCCCTGGCAATACAGAGCCTTTGCTTCTGACCGCCGGATACATTCGTCCCGCCGCGGTCAATGCGCGTGTCATAACCATCCGGGAGCTGGCTGATGAATTCATCCGCCTGGGCTGCCTTGCAGGCCTCTACAAGCTCCTCATCGGAAGCGGATTTGTTCCCCCAGCGCAGGTTTTCTTTGATTGTCCCGGAAAACAGCACATTCTTCTGCAGAACCACTGCTACGGAATCCCGCAGTGTATTTAAATCATACTCCCGGACATCGTGTCCCCCGACACTGACCTTTCCTTCCGTTACATCATAAAGGCGCGAGATCAGCTGGATCAGGGTTGTCTTAGAAGCGCCAGTCCCTCCGATAATACCTACTGTCTGTCCGGACTGGATCGTCAGATTTACATCGGACAGGGCATCCTTTTCACTGTCAGCGTGGTAGCGGAACGAGACATGGTCAAAAGAGATACTTCCGTCCGGCACTTCCCGGATTCCATTTTCCGGTGAAACCAGGGAGCTTTTCCAGGTAAGCACCTCCACAATCCGGTTTGCCGACTCCGATGACATACTGAGTGTTACAAACACCATGGAAAGCATCATCATGGAAGCCAGTATCTGCACCCCATAGTTGATCAGGGAAGAAAGCTGGCCGGTTGTAAGGGCTGAGCCCGCGGTATTGATGATCATGCGCGCCCCGAAAAAGCTTACCAGCATGAAAGCAGTGTAGATGCAGAGCATCATAAAGGGGTTATTGATGGCGAGGATTTTTTCCACGCTTGTAAAATCATCACATACATCCGCAGCGGCCTTGTTGAATTTTTCTTTCTCATAATCCTCCCGGACAAAGGATTTTACCACGCGGATAGCCGACACGTTCTCCTGCACGGAATTATTCAGCGCGTCATACTTTTTAAAGATGCGCCGGAAAATCGGGAACGTATAGATCGCTATCCCAAACAATACAACCGCAAGGATCGGAATAAGCACCAGGAAAATAAGCGACATCCTCACGCTGATCGTCATGCACATAAGCACCGAGAAGATCAGCATAAGCGGTGTACGGATGGCAATCCGGATCACCATCTGGTAGGCATTCTGGACATTCGTCACATCCGTCGTCAGCCTTGTGACCAGCGAGGACGTGGAAAAACGGTCAATGTCGGCAAAGGAAAAATCCTGGATCCGGAAGAAAATATCCTGCCGCAGATTCCTGGCAAAGCCGCAGGAAGCCGCAGCGGCAGCCCTGCCGGAGAGGACACCGAACAGCAGGGAAAACAATGCCAGGATGACAAGGGCAATCCCCAGCTTCATAATCGGGCCAAACGATTCGCCGCTCATACGGTCGATCAGTTCCGCCATAACCAGAGGCAGCATGCACTCAATGGCCACCTCAAGCGCCACGAACAGAGGTGCCAATAATGAGTCTTTTTTGTACTGACGTACACTTTTCAGCAACGTTTTAATCATTGTGCAGGTCACTATCCTTTCTATATATATTATACTCGCAGAAAGCTGCTCGTCTGACCCTCGTGGTTTCCACTCGCAGGCGGTGGAAATCTCTTCGGGTCACATTATTTAACCGTCTGCTGACAAACGTATCTGTTTAATCGCAGGCGTTTAAGTATTTTTTTAAAAACACCTGTATTTATCAGGTGAAAATTATTTCAGATTGTTTTTTATCTTTGTCAGAAGGTGATAAAACTGTATCCGCTCCTCCTCATCCAGTCCGGAAAGCAGAATCCTGTCCCCTTCTTTCGCGTCCTCCTCCGAGGTGGCACAGATTTCTTTTCCCTTCTCCGTCAGCCGCACATATTTCAGCCTCCTGTCTTCGGAAGGGGCAAAGCTCTCTACCAGCCCCTTCCGTTCAAGGCGGACGATCAGTCCGGCAGCAGTCGACTGGGCAACCTCAAAATGCCGTTCCAGCGCCTTCAGGGGTACCGAATCATTTTTCATGCGGTATAGCGTCATCAGCATCTGCATCTGTGCAAATGTAAGCCCCAGCCGCGCAAGCTTTTCATTTGCGCCCTTCTCCATTTTATCGTGGATATGCTTTGTCAGCCCGGCGCAATCCAGATCATCATATTTCACATACACGTCCTCCTTCCGAAATCATCTGTAAAACTATCGTTTTACCGTCTTTGCTGTAAACAAATTTTTCAGGAGAGGTTCCGCCATTTACAGGCGGAGCCTCATCTGTTCAGGAATCCATCCCGGCCATGGCACAGATAATCTTTGCACAGTTATCCAGCCCGATTTCCCCGCTGTTCAGCATAATGTCGTAATTATGCCGGTCGCCCC
>JAJQFO010000252.1 GCA_021201095.1 Lachnospiraceae bacterium | reverse complement strand
AAATATTATAGTATTGCTTTAAATTTTGAGAAAATTGCTATTTTTTTTGGAAATATAGTATTACTATTTATTGTTCATTCTTCTAATGGGTATTTATATGTATGGATACAAGTTATAATTGATTTATTAGTTGCGTTTTACTTGCTAATTTTGCTTAAATTAAAAACAAAATTTCACTCGAATTTGAAAATGCACTTTACTGAAATAAAGGAAAATGTTTCATCAGGTTTTATTTTGATGCTTGGAAATTTTTCTAGTAATATTTTTACTGGCTTAGACAGATGGTTTGTAAAAATACTTATGGCTACTGAGTCATTTGCTAATTATTCCTATGCTGTAAGTATGGAAAATATTGTTACGATTTTTGTTACGCCAATAACGGTTTCAATGTATAACTACTTTTGCCGACACTCTAGCATTAAGGATTATAAAAAGGCAAAACAATATGCTTTAATATGGGGAATTGCAGTAATATCATTGGCATTTCCAGTAAAATGGATTCTTGAAAATTTTTTGACAGAATATATGGCAGCAAATAATATAGTATTTTTACTATTTGCGGCACAGATGTTTTAAATAATAATTAAAGGTGTTTATGTAAATATCTATAAAGCTGAAAAGAAACAAAACAAGTATTTGATGCAGATGTTAGCTATGATTGTAGTTGGCGCAACATTGAACTTTCTTTTTTACAATGTTTGTCCTTCTATGGTTGCAATAGCAGTAGCGACATTTGTTACGGCAATTATTTGGCTATTAGTATGCGAATTTGACTATCGAGTAATAAGATTTAGCATTAATGAGTATGTAGCAATTATTATTATTATGGGTATATATATATGCTGTGGATATTTTTTGAATTCAATGATTGGTTTTTTTGTCTATATTGTATCTGGCTTATCAATATCATTTGTTTTTATGAGAAAAATATGCAATGAAATTGCTGATTTAGTTAAGGAGTATGCTATTAAACTGATACATATACATTGGAGATTTTAGACTCTCTTTTTTCTCTTAAGTAAATTCTGAAGGTACTATTTTGGTGGCTAGACGAATGGAAGGGGACATAAGTGCGACAATAAAGATGGAAAACGGGAAACGGTAAAGTAGCGAATCGCATAGATTATGATATAGAAAAGTATGGCTCTCCGTGAAATGGGGTGCCACTGAAGCGTTCTTAGACCGCATAGTGTCTAGGCTTGCGAGGATTCGATAAGAATTTGCCCCCTGGTTCTGACGGCATATTCGATTATAACCGAAAACAAAGTCGGACAGTAATCATCGCCATATTAATTAAGGCAAGAAGAGTTTCCAAAACATATAGAGGGATAGTATTATGAATCAATATACGACACTTTTCGAGCGTCAGTCCTATCAGGACGCGCTCGCTTTTTTTATGGAATCATTAACAAATTCCAAGTATGCCGTTTGGGATTATGTGATCCTGACTGCGAGTAATGATGATCAGGCTCGCTCTTACGAGATGCAGATCGCGCATCGTCTCAAGGATGGAAAGATTCCTATGCGTACGCACTACGCAGTGATTCCAGATTTGAATGGACAACGAGTAGGCAGTGGCGGCGCGACATTTTCAGCAATTCGGTATGTGAGAAATCATGTGGAGAGCAAAATGCGCGATTCTGATCCGTTTTCTGGGAAACGTATTCTCGTTATTCACTCCGGTGGTGATAGTAAGCGGGTGCCGCAATACTCGGCTTGTGGGAAACTGTTTTCACCGGTGCCGCGTTTACTTCCGGATGGAAGACGTTCAACCCTTTTTGATGAATTCCTGATCGGAATGAGCACGGTAGCCAGCCGGATCAGTGAAGGAATGCTTGTCTGCTCAGGCGATGTGTTACTTTTGTTTAATGCGCTGCAAATAGATTTTTATGGCGCTGGTGCGGCCGCTCTTTCTATTAAGGAGAACGCCGAGACTGGGAAAAACCATGGTGTGTATTTAAAGGACGCAGATGGCAATGTCGGTAATTTTTTGCATAAGCAGACCGTAGAAACTTTGAAGGAGCATGGCGCGGTTGACAGTCGTGGCATGGTAGACATTGATACTGGTGCTGTGCTTTTGCGTCCGGATTTGCTGGAGGATCTGTATGGGCTTATCGATACGGAGGAGAAATACCGCCAGTTTGTCAATCCCAACGCGTGTTTGTCTTTTTACGCAGACTTTTTATATCCACTGGCTTCTGCTTCTACATTGGAACAATTTTATAAAGAAAAACCGGAGGGAAGTTATACCAGAGAATTGCATGATTGCCGCACAGCACTTTGGGAGGTGCTTTCCCCTTATAGCATGAAGCTTATCCGTCTTTCCCCAGCGTCTTTTATTCATTTTGGGACGACAGCAGAATTGCTGCATCTGATGACGGATGGCATGGAAGAGTATCGGTTCCTTGATTGGTCGGGGACGATCAATAGTAATCTGGCTCCGCAAAATTACGCTGTGAGTAATAGCTATATCAGCCGTAGAGCGAATGTCGGCGCGGGCAGTTATATCGAGGACAGCCGCATCCACTGTCACAGTCATGTGGGTAAAGGGTGCATAATCTCTGGTGTGACACTCACCGGCGAAACGGTACCGGATGGAACTGTGCTCCATGCGCTGAAATTGAAAAACGGAAAATTTGTCTGCAGGATGTTTGGAGTTTACGACAATCCGAAGGAAAATAAGCTGTTTGGACACGAGATAAAAACATCTGGGAATACATCCGATGATTCCCTGTGGACAGCGAAAATATATCCGGTCTGTGATTCTATTGAAGAAGCCGTGAAAGCGACGCTGGCTCTTGATTATGCTAATGGCAATGGACTTTATATAGTAAAAAAATCTCAGAAAAAGAATGGAATTCATGAAACAGATGGATTCTATGATGCGAATAAATCTATCAGAGTTGAAATTTCCAATGATGGTGAAGACAGAGGACTCGACGAAGAGTTCCTCAGCTTAAAAGAAAGCTTCAATCAGGCAGATGTGACAGCAATTTTACCCTGGCAGGAAAATCTGTACGAGCAGGTGGTGGCAGAAGCAATTCTGGAGCACATCGAGAACGGCGTCCCGGCGGAAAAAGTAAAAAAGATTTACCCAACTATTAATCGTCATACGATTGAATACCTGTTGAATCGGGCAAAGAAACAGAATATCAGGCGATTGGACGAATTTGGACGACTCATTCGTATTTATGGTTATCTTTGGAAAATAACGGATGAGGATCAGTATAGTGACCTGTGTTTTGGGGCGATTTGTGACGCAACCCTTTCTGAATCCATGGATCAGGTACATTTCCGGGAACATCGTTTAGAAAAGGACAGCGTGACAGTTAATCTTCCCGTGCGTGTGAACTGGGGAGGTGGTTGGAGCGATACCCCTCCTTATTGCATGGAAAATGGCGGTACGGTACTGAACGCAGCCATTTCTCTTAAAGGCCGATTGCCTATTGAGGCAACTGTAAAACGTCTGGATAGATTTGTGATCGCTCTGGCAAGCACCGATATAGGCAGCTACAAAGAATTTGACAGCCTTTCCGAACTGCAGGATTGTCATAATCCATCTGATCCATTTGCCCTGCACAAGGCAGCTCTGATCGCCTGCGGAGTAATACCGGCACAAGCGCAGGCACAAAATACGAAAGAAATAGTCCCTGTAAATTGTTCAGTTGCAGAGCTTTGTCACAATCTGGGCGGCGGCATGTACATGAATACAAGAGTCATCGACATTCCAAAAGGCAGTGGTCTGGGTACCAGCTCGATCCTTGCCGGGGCATGTGTAAAGGCACTCCTGGAAGCTCTGGGGCAGCATCCGACGGATGAAGAGATCTTCGATCGTGTACTTTGCATGGAGCAGCTTATGTCCACCGGCGGCGGCTGGCAGGATCAGGTTGGAGGCATCGTGCCGGGGATCAAGATGGTCACCACGAGACCGGGACTTGCTCAACAAATCATTTGTACACCACTATCCATCAGCGAAAAAACGATTGCTGAGCTCAACGAACGCTTTGCGCTGATTTATACCGGGCAGAGACGCCTGGCGCGTAACCTGCTGCGTGATGTGGTTGGAAAATATATTTGCAACGATAAGACATCTATCCAGGCACATGATGCAATCCAACGGCTCGCTGTACTGATGCGCTATGAATTAGAAAAAGATAATGTAGACGGATTCGCTGCCCTGTTGACCGAACACTGGCATGAAAGTCAGTGTATTGATGAAGGCAGTACCAATACCTGTATTGATCAGATATTTACGGTCATCGACGATTTGATTGATGGAAAAATGATCTGCGGTGCCGGAGGTGGAGGATTTTTGCAGGTAGTATTAAAAAAAGGAATTACAAAGGATGATTTGAAATTGCGGTTAAACGAAGTCTTTCAGGATAGTGGAGTTGATGTCTGGGAGTGTGCGTTTGTATAAATAGGGGCAAAAAAAGGATCAGAAAGCGGTGTTTATGTGGTCATCAAGGCATGAATATGTTTAAAGAATCGTTTTTCTACCTGAACAACTTTTTTTGACATTTTTAAAATTTCTCGTCACAATCTCACCTCTGACTCGTTTTTA
>JAJQFO010000329.1 GCA_021201095.1 Lachnospiraceae bacterium | reverse complement strand
CCTGGTCTATGTGTAAGCCGCCCGCAGATAAACCCGCGCAGTCTGTATTTCTGCCCGAGTGCTGCTGTACACCATTCCAAACAGCATGCCTCGGACTGCCTGCTATGCACAGCTTATTCCTCAAATTCCGCAAAGACGGTG
This sequence comes from Lachnospiraceae bacterium, assembly GCA_021201095.1. Lineage (GTDB taxonomy): Bacteria > Bacillota > Clostridia > Lachnospirales > Lachnospiraceae > Choladousia. The sequence continues at coordinate 1,521 of JAJQFO010000329.1, read as the reverse complement.
TAGCCGCTCTCGTCTGTCCGCACCTGTGTGACGACACCTTCCCGGGTCTTTAGCCGTTCCCGGTTGGTAAAATTCGCGGACATCGCCACTGCCGGCTCTATGGTATAATACCAGCTCGAAGGAAGCACGCCTTCTGAAACCCGGATGCGGTCTCCCGGCTTCACCAGGCCCTCCCTCTCCATTTTAAATTCCATTGTCCTCATTGCTGTATATCTTTCCTCTCGCTTAAACTGAAAACCAGCTGTCATTTCTTTCTCTCTCGCACTCAAGCTGAAAACCAGCTGTCATTTTCTTCTCTTTCGCACAAAAAACAAGTGACGGAAATCATCCGTTTCCCCGTGCCCCCTGCACATCAAAATTTTCTTCTGTATATCAAAATATAATCAACCGATTTAATAATAATTTTCCTTGTCATATAGTTTCCAAAACTATATAATGATGTCAGGCTCAAACGAGACACGAAATAATAATAACAATACTATTTATGGATTCCTCCAGGTTTTGCGTCGTCACTTCGCAGCGGTCACTGCCAGAATGATGTCCGCCGGATACTGACATTCCGGAATCCAAAAACACTCGAGGTGATTACATGAATCAGAACCATACAAAGCTTCTCTCCGAAATATTGCGGAACATCGCCAATACGCCCCACATCCGCCCCGGCGAGGTGCCTGATATCAACCTGTACATGGACCAGGTCACCACCTTTATGGACGACCATCTCGGCGATACCCGCCGTCATCAGGATGACAAGATCCTGACGAAAACCATGATCAATAATTATACAAAGAAAAAGCTTCTGCCTCATCCAACGAAAAAACGCTACACGAAAGAGCATCTGCTTCTTCTGATTTTTATCTACTATTTTAAAGATTTCCTGCCGCTGACCGATATTCGGACGATCCTCGAGCCGATCACGGAGCGGTTCTTTGATCCGAAGGACTCGATCTCTATCGATGAAATCTACGCTGAAGCGTACGAACTGAGCGAGGAGTGGATCAGCAACATCTGCCATGACATTATGGAGTCCTGGCACACCGCCTCCAACTCCTTTGAAGACTGCGCGGATGAAGACCGGGAAACCCTGCAGTTTTTTTCCTTCATCTGCATGCTGAGTATTGATATTTACCTGAAAAAGCAGGTCATCGAGCAGATGATCGACCGCCTTACAGAAAATGATGCGGGCGAAACGCCCCCCAAATCCTGAGGACTGTTATGCATAGACTGCGGCAGGAAAACCTGCCGATGCACAGCCGATCCTTTGCCGCCGGCATCGATTTTCTTCGGATGTGCAGCCACAAAAGTCGCGCACTGCCATACTGCGGCGCTGCCGCTGACTCAGCTGCGCAAGATCGCACAGCCGTCTCAGGCTCATTGAGACTCACCGTTTTCTCCACCGCTTGGCCATTTACCGCCTTCTCCGCTGCCAGGCAGCTTGTCACTTTCTCCGTTGCCAGGCCACTTACTACTTTCTCCGCTGCCAGGCCGCTTGCCACTTTCTCCGACGCCAAGGCGTTTCAT
>JAJQFO010000235.1 GCA_021201095.1 Lachnospiraceae bacterium | reverse complement strand
GACTTTTTTCACTGCGTTTTCAAATTTGAGAAACAATTTTTCTGGAAGTTAAGGTAAATGCGTAAAAATATCGAGAAGCTATTGCCAGCCTTAACCCATCGTCCAAAACCAATGGGGTTGCGACCAACTTCTTTCAACAAAACGAGAGGGCTTTCTGCCCTCTCGCATCGCATAAACAATATGATATTAATCATCGTAATGCCCCCTGCAAGAAGCAATTTCCAGAAATCCATTGCTGATACGGTATACCAGGCGATTTGCGCTGTCAATGCGCCTGCTCCAAAAGCCGCTAAGATCCCCTTTTAGCGGTTCCGCTTTGCCCTTTCCGTCAAAATTGCCACGTTCTATATCCTTCAAGAGCGTGTTAATCCGTCTAAGTGTTTTTTTATCCTGCTGCTGCCAGTACAGGTAGTCTTCCCAGGCTTCATCAAACCAGATCTTTCTCATTCATCCTCCTCGATCAATTCATGCTCCACGCCTTCGCCCGCATTCAGAGCTGCAACTCCCCTGCGAAGATGAGCCATATTACTGTCTGAATAAAAAGGGTCCGCAGATACTTCAAATGGGATCCTCTTCTCCCTGGTCACTTTTTTTGCAAAAATAGTAAAAGCTGTAGTCATAGACATCCCCATTTCCTCGCAAATCTCTTCCATACTTTTTTTAAGATCACTGTCCATACGAAAATTAACATTCACTGCATTTGCCATAATGTGCCTCCTCGTTTTTACATTTATTAAACTTTTCTGTCTTGCCATGCATCAGACAAATACCCCGATGCAAGCATCGGAGTATTTGTCTCCGCCCCGCTTCGGTCGGCGCTAAACGGATGTCCACTGGACATCCAGCGCCCTCGCGGCATCTACGCTTCGCTCCGGTCGGTGCCTGCGTCCTCGATTTTCTTCGAAAATCGGGACATGAAACGTGTGCCACCGGCACACAGCACCTCCAAATATCCATGCAAGCTATGTCATAAGGTGTCGGCTTGCCGACGGATTCCTTATGACTCAGGCTACTTGGCTCGTTGCTTCGCGGGAATAAACACATTATATCATTTGTAATGAAAAAGTCAATATTTTTCATTACAAACACATCCTTTCCATTTCTATCTTTCCATGCTAAAATATCCTCGCTGTAAAATATGCAGTCTCTTACTCAATTGGGTGTATTTTCGCCAGCAGCATCAGAATTCTCACGATCGGCGTTTTTCATGCCCAACCGTGCTGATTTTTACATGTGCCTGGCCGGATTGTTTTTACATGTAGCCGACAGTGCTGTTTTTATATATCTGTCCGCACCGGTCTCATTTGCTTTTTCGCAGAAAGGATATCTCTCATGAATAAAAACCAGTCAGAACCATCCAAATATAACTGCAGCTCTCCGCTCCCTCTTGGCAAAATACAGGTCACCGATCCGTTCTGGAAGCACGAAATGGAGCTGGTGCGCACGGAGGTCATCCCTTATCAGTGGGCCGCCCTGAATGATCAGGTGGAGGGAGCCGCGCCCAGCTACTGTATGCACAATTTCCGGATCGCCGGAAGGCTGAATCAGGAGAAGGCCCAAAAGGGTGCTGCGTTTGAGGAGCCGAAATACACGTTCCGCGGATTTGAGGCACTGCCGGACGACCCGGAGCATCCGGAGGAGAATGCGTTTTACGGATTTGTTTTTCAGGACAGTGACTTTTTCAAATGGATCGAGGCGGTCGGATACTCCCTTGCGCAGCATGCAGATCCGGAGCTGGAGGCCATCGCCGACGGCGCGATTGACATTGTCTGCGCGGCGCAGCAGGAGGACGGCTATACCGCTCCTGGAAAAAGCCGGAATATGAGCCCGCCATTCTGAAATTTATCCCTTACTATATGTGGGCAAACCGTTCCGAAACGCCGGACGGTGCCGAAATGCAGGTGTGGACGGCTGTACGAGGCGAACTTTCTTCGCTTTAAAAACACTATGTCAGCGAGCAGGGGAATTTTCCCCCCGTTCACTGACAAATACGCAAACACTATACAAATACGAACTATTCAGTAACCCTAAAAGCAGGTGCTCACCTTCTGATCACCCTGATTATATTTTGTAACAGCTTTTTCCGCTGCATTGGAAATCTTCTTGGCTTTCCTTCCGTCGGCCTGCAGCATCGTAGTCGTTAACCGGAGCAAGTTTTTATAATAATTTGCACTTAAAGAATCGTAAGGCAGGTTCCTGCTAATCACACTTATCTGAGCAGCAATCTGATTTATACTGTTTTGAACGGAAGCGAGATCATCTGCCATATTGCCAATTTCTGTCGAATGTATCTCATATTCTCCAGAAACAATCAGAGAAACAAAGCTATTGTAAATATCGTTTATCTTCTCCACTACGCTCTCAATCACTTCGTCCATCCTCTGCAGCAATTGATCTGCCACACTGACCAGATAGGCAAATATAGCATAAGTGATAAATGAAGGTACGGACAGCAACGACAGTTCCAGCATGACGCTGGGATCCGCAATGAGGGTTTGCAGCACTCCTCTCTCTCCTTCAATTACATTTCCATTTTCATCAAATTCTATATTGGTTACTGCATGCCGCTGCAGTTGAGCCATAAGTATTGAATAATCTGAATCATCATGTGCCGATATAACCTGATTATCAATGCCCGAGGGCTGAATCAGAAGTGCTCCAACCCAGCTGTACTCATAATGGGTAAGCTTATCTCGTATTCTGTTAATCTGCTCTTCGTGTGCATCCAGATACTCATCCGAAAATCCGGGACCGTCATAACTGACAACGCGATCAATCTTATCCTGCATTCCCTCCGGAGCAGTGATCGCAGAATGTGTAGCAAGACCCCCTCCAAGGGAATGCCCGGTAATACTAAAGCTATCGTAATCATCCCCATATTTTTCGTACAGGTATTCCATGTATTCTGTAGCGTCCGCCTGCTGGGCCGTAAGCTCATTATTTAATCTTCCTACATCAGCAATCACCCAGTCTTTTACGGTCTGTTCCAGATCATAACTCTCACTTCCCCGACAGCCAACGACCGCATTGCCGTCTCCAGTATCAATCAGGCAGGCGTAAAATCCGGTCGTGTTCTCATTGTTGCAGGAATCGACAATTTTCCAGCTGCGCCAGGAATACACATTATTTTCATCGCTCAATGTGAGAAGATTCTGTGCATATTCGAACTGCTTTTCAGCCGCGCCGCTCACACCGTCATTCATCGTCCATGTGCCTGTGGAGCTGTCATAGGTCCCGTATTGCTGTAAAATACTTTCAACCAGCTCACCTGCATTCATATCCCCCTGTGTTTTACCATCATAATTCAAATAAGCAAGCTGTGTCGCCATTAATAATTCTGCATCTGTATAACTCACAGTCGTTCACCTGCCATATCTTTTAACTCATTTTCTGTCAGGGAAAACTTCCCTTCATTAACCGCTGCAATTCCGACTTCCGCATCTTCTGTCATCCGATCAAAGTCTGTATAGATCTTAACGTTTGAGGCAACATAGTCCTGTATCTTTGTCATCAGCTCCGCGTCAGCCAGGTAGAGTACGATAGAGCCATTGATTGCCGGCAGGTTATCAAGCATATGCGCGGCTGCGGAAACAATGTTCGACGCGCTGCATCCTCCCTCTTCTATGCACAGATAAATCGTGAAACGGGCGGAAGGATATTCCGCAAGATAGTCCTCCAGAGAAACCTCTGGATTTGTAAGCAAAGTATCTCCCAGCATCACCTCTGTAAAAACATAATACCCACTCTCGAGATTTCCCAGGTTCAGGCTAACTTGCTGAGAAAGCCGGTCGCATACACGTTTTGAAACGTAGGAATCCGATATTTCTCCGGATTCATTTTCAATGCTTGCCTGAAACAGTAATTCCGGATAATCCCGAGAATACGCCACAACAGTATAATAGTCCAGGAAAATTGTGCCTTCTTTCACAGAAGTGACTACAAACTCTTCCTGGTATTTTTCTCTTAATAGGTCTTCCGCCTGTTTTCTTCGCGCCGACGGACTGACAAATCCTTCTATTCCTGCAATAGCTGCCAATATAATCACTCCTGTCAGTAAAATTATGGGTAAATTTCGTCTCATAAAGCGGCCCCCTGTTCTTGCGGGCAACAGGATAGCGAGCTGAAACCAAAATTCACCATTTTGCACAGGAAATCATTCTTCAGCTCCCAATAACAGGTACCCGTCATCTCGAAATAATCGCGGACAGTGTCTTTTCCATACGATATTGTCTTTCTGCTGCTTTTCTCAGGCCGCTCGCTGTATTTCGAATACTTTTTGCGCGGCTTCTCATGACACTGTCGAGCTTTGTCAGCTTCTGACGGCAGGCATCTCCGGAATCCCCCTGCCAGAAGCTTTTATTCGCTGCATAACATGCGACCTTATTCTCCGCGAGTGCTTCCAGTTTGTCAGCAAGCTCCTCAAGTTCCTGTGCTTTCTGACACATGCCCTGATAATCCATATAAATCTGACTGTTTGAGTTTGCCATATTCTGCGCCTCCTTCTTTTGTATGTCCAGGATAGATGATCTCAGTCAAAAATGCAGTCTCAGCAGGTCCTACGGAAATAGCTGGCATATCATCTGCCACTCTAAATGTAAACTTCACACAATCACATCACTCAACAGGGACTCTGTCTCTTCCACAGCCTCTGCTTCTGCCGCCTTATAAACGCCGGCCATTGTCTGCAAATTCACTATATGACTGGAAAATCGATTCAGCGCTTCCTCGATACCTTCGTATTTTGAACGATACGCCTTCAGATAGGCTTCCTGCCCTTCCCCTTCCCAGTATCCACTGCTTCTGTTAACAATTTCATTGACCTGGTTAAATTGCCTTCTCATAGAGTCAACCTGGCTCTGCACCTCACTGGATGCCGTGAGCAAGGTTTCTGAGTTTACTCTCAGGTACATTCCGGATGACGCAGCCATAATAACTTCCTCTCTTCGTAAGATACTGCCCGAAAAACACTGACGCAGCAAGCTGCGTCAATACTTTCGAAGTGTGTGATCTGTATATCAGCCAGTGAAAACCAAAGATATCCTTTAGAAATTTTTTAAATCAAAAGTGCCTTTACATCAGTATAAACGTCAAACTCTGTCCTCAGATAGGTTTCTCTGCCAGTCCCGAGTCCTTTCTGAAGCTCGGTCAGGCACTGATAGACTTCATTGATGTTTTCAATATCCTTATTTACCTGCTCCTGAAAAGCCGCCCAGGCAGGTCCTTCCCAGCAGGAAGCCAGATTTTTCAGGGATGCCTGCATCTGCGTGATCGTCTGCGGGATATCCTTCAGCGCTGTTGAAAGAGCTTCCGCATCCTTTTCCATATTTTTACAGGAAACACGTTGTATACTCGCCATAGCATTTTCCTCCACATTTCCAGAACCAGCTTGCCACAGGACTGTCGCACAAGACCAGTTACGTCATTTTCCGGTTCTTCCGTCTTCAGATCTGGTTTCTCCAGAACACACAGATGATCTGTCATGAATGGATGATTCGGTTCCGGTCAAAAAAGCGTCCCTTCCAGCCCTTCCTCAGTCAGCATAAATGGCGTGAACACCCGCGTCAGTCCATGTCTGATCTTGTCCTCATCCACATGAATCAGGAGCAGCGGCGTACCCATCTGCAGCTGCGTCCGTCTGACTTCAAACTGCGCGTCCAACTTTTTACCACCATGAGAGATAAAACGCACAACACTCACACCCAACATTCCCGTCGTATCCGTTTTGATTTCACATACGCTGCCCGGAATGACGATGAAATCACCGCTGCGAAAAACATTTAGATCAGCCTTCGCTTCATTTTTCCCTTTTATAAACCCAAATGCAATCGCAAAAAATATTACACCAAATACTATGGATGCCGCCCCACTTACCATATATCCACATATAAAAACAAAACCGAGAACAATAAACACCTTACCCAGTATTCTATTTGTCCTGCCATTTCTCCCATATAAATGTTCGTAATACCGTGTGATCTTATAGGTTTCATCCGGAGTGGGTCTCCGGATCCCATCAAACTCGCTTAAATCAATTCTGGCCATCATAAATCCTCTGCACTCTGTCGAGGAATGCGGAGCGTTCTTCATCCTCGAACCCTCTGAAAAACACCTGGTCAATATCACCATGATTAAACAGGAACTGCGATCCCTCGCCCATGCTTCCTTCCGGATACATCACCCCGATATAATCATAATCCTTGCCTTTGTTTTCATCTCTTTGTCCTATTCCAAAAATCATCAGACGCTTCTGCGCATTTTTAAGAAGCACTATGCTCCCTATCGGAAGTAAATTTTTAAAATCCATCTCATATACCTCTCTTTTTAATGATCACAATAGAATTCACAGCTACCAGCTCAATGCGCCAGAAAATGAGGTTGTCATAGAATCCCACCATCCTGAAACTGCTTTCCCCGCTGATTTTACCGCATTTCCAACACCTTTGACAACAGCTTTTGTTCCATCAATCACTGTGTCCGACACAAACTCCGCTACATCCTTGCCAGTTAATTTGGTAGAAATTACATCCGCCAGCTCTATAACAGCTACCGAAGCCACCCCGACGGCAATCGCCGGTGCTCCGACACACCCAAGTGCTGCCAGTCCCGCTGTAATTGCAGTCTTCACCAAAATACCTTCTCCTATTTTCACTGCAGTTTCACCCACAGTCTCGGCCAGCCGGCGTGAAAAAGTAGTATTATCGGGATCCGTAAAATTATCATACCCGGTAATGACAGCCGTCAATGTATATCCGGCCCACTTGGCCGCACAGGCAACTTTTTCCGATGCCGTCTCAGCATTAGAAAACTTTAGTTTTGAAAGTTCCTTGTTCAATGTGCCCTTATCGCCCAGCCAGGAAGTCGGCGTAGTGGTTTTCACAGCTGCATCAACCCCCACCAATGCCTTCCAGTCAAAGGACTCACCTGAATTTGGCACGGCCTTGGCAATACCACCGGCAAAGCCCGTGAAATCCTTAAGTAAACTTAACACATCTTTCGCGGTACTGCCGCCAGTAAGCCAGGATGCTATCATCGCCGTCCCACTGCCAAGTATACCCGCGTTTCCCACGAGTTTCAACAGGAGTTTCCCCCAGTCATAGGATTCCTCTTCATCCTGCTCAGCAGTCTGCTGGTTTTCTTCGGATCCGCCGGCTCCAGCACCACTGCCCGTACCGGCTCCGTTTCCGACGGCGGCGGACACACTCCCCAGAATGCTGCTCTCTGCCGTGCTATAAGCAGACGCAATCTCCCGGAGTGCTTTTCCCAGACCTGCCGCGGCTGTGGATTCATCCCGAACCGCCGTACTGATCGTTTTCATCGCAGACATGACAGAAGTCTTTGCCGTCCCCTGTATACTCAGATTACTTCTGATCGAATCGACAGACCCCGCTGCATTTTCCAGGGCAGCCGCCTGCCCGTCCAAAAGATCTGCAAGACTGATGCCCTTATCCGTCATAATCGAAAATTCACTCACTCCCATTTCCCTCCTCGCCCCAGGTTATAACTCGTTTTATTTCTTCCACGCATCGCCGTCTTCTCTTCATAACTGGAGATAAAAAAACAGACGCTCTTTTCCAATTACAATTTCATCGCCATCATTCAACGCATATTTTTGATCCGGCACCAGCTGTCGGCCGTTTAAAAAAGTATGGTTTGAAGACTGCAGATCTGTCAGATAGAAGCAGCTGCCTTCCCTCTGGATCACTGCGTGTCTGCGGCTGACTGCCCTGCTCTCAGGGATGGCAAAGTCTGACTCCTCCGATCTTCCGATCACAAAAACCGCCTTTCCGATTATTGCCGCCCTCCTGGCATCAGGGTAGTCTATACGGGCAGTCTTTTCTTTCTGACCGAAATCCGCGCTCTCAGAACCCTTCCGCCCCGGTTTTCCTTTTTGCAAACCTTTTCGGCCTGATTCTCCTTTTTGCGAACCTTTCTGCCTGAGTTTTCCCTTTTTCAGGCCTTTCCGGCCTGAGCTCTCCTTATCGGAACCGGGGGCAAAACCATTTTGCACTTCTCCTCGTCCGTCCGCTGCAGGGACCGCCTTCCGTCCGCGCAAAATTACGGCCGCCAGCAGTACTGCTGCCACTACACCCAAAACAATATTCAAAATTGGAATCCCCTGCTTTCGGGACTCTGTGATTTTCTCTTCGTAACTGATTTCGAACGTATCCAAAAAGGATTTGATCGTCTCTGCGCTGACAGCTGTGCCGCCATCTTCGCCGGATGTGAGCAGCAGGCCAACGATTGAGCCATCCTCATCAAGAAGAGGGCCGCCGAAAGATTCTGTGTCTGTCGGGATGTCATGCTTTAGGAACTCGTTTCCATTTTCCTGATAAATCTTTGTTACGGTTCCCTGCGTGATCTGGACATTTTCGCTGTTATAAGGATCTCCCGCCTCCCTGACAGACTCCGGGAAACTCAGCAGAAATATCTGACTGTCCTTAGAAGCGCTTTCCGCGGCAAATATAAGAACTGTCTCAAACTGAACGCTTTGGGAAAGCTTCAGCGCAGTAAGATTTCTCTGCTCACTCTCCCCGGCTGAACTGGCCTCGATCCTCAGATCTCCCTCAAATACAACTTCTATTTTCTCGGAAATCCGAGCATTGTCCTCCAATGCATACTGTGAACGGATTTCTTCTTTTTCTTCCGTCGTCCAGGTCAGGCCATCCTGAATGGTAAGGACATATGCTCCTGATGTATCATTAGTCACGACAAAGCCTGAAAAGGATTTTGTGCCATAGATAACGGATTCCCCGTCCCAACAGATGGATTCGACACGCACGATGCTTCCGCACCGTTCTCTCAGCTCCCGGATCATCTGCTCTTCTGTTTTCTCCGTTTCCTCTTGTGCACTCCCGAAAAAATTGAATGCCAGGCTAAAAATTATTACAAAAAGGAAAAGCATGGGTACAGCTGCCCATCCTCTGCATTTCTTTCCGGTCTGTTTTTTCCCCGGCATTTGTTCCGTCCTGGGTTTCCTTCCTGTCATCTTCATTCCCACTCTTAATCTTGTATCACCCATTCTCTGTCAGGCACTCAGGAGCCAATTTTTACTCAAAAAACAAAAGACTGGTTCCGGCTTGCCCAGATTAGCAAATGCCGGAAAACGCCGACCCTTCTCATCAGCGTTTTCCATCATTTTTAAATCTGCGGCGGCAATGTCGCTCATTGCCTGAGCCACCAGAAATATCGCCTGACTTCCCCGGATTGTATGCAGCATAAACGCAAAACTGCAGTGCCGCATGAGTCAGACAATCACATCCGACATAAGACTGTTTGCCAGCTCTGCATTTGCCGTCTCAGCCGAGGTATACTGCTGTGCAAATGAGATCAGGTCATCGGAATGTTCCTTGATCATTTTATAAATGCGGTTCATATCATCCTGAAGACCGTTAAACTTTGTCACATAAGCGGTGGCCGCCTCGCCGCTCCAGACCTGTCCCGTAAGGCTGGTAACGATTGACGTCATCTGCTCAGTCAGATTCGTCACAGTTGATGCTGTCGCCTCAAAACTGGAGGCTGTTGTCTGCAAAACACTCGGATCTACTCTCAAATACCCTGTTGCCATAATGATTTTCCTCACTTTCCATTTTTTGTACTTTCATTGCCAACTGCCTGGTCACGTTTCCAGCATCAATAATTCCTTGTGCTGGCTGTGGAAACATTCGCAGCCTCCGCTTTTTCGTAACCCTCCGCGATCGTGATCAGCTTCTGCACATACTGCGCAATCGCGTTGTAGAAATTGCCCATCTGGGTAATATCGGAGGTGAAAGCACTGTGGAATGTATCGCTGGTCTCGCCTTCAAACTGCGAACGAAGGGAAGCTTCTTCGTCAGATAACGTACCGTACGCACTCTTGAACTGCTCGTTCAGCTGGTTCAGCTCCTCCGCTTTGCTTCGCAATGTCGATGATGTCACTTGAATTTCGCTCATGAAAAGTTCCTCCTTATCTTGTTAAAAATGATATTTTATATAAACATCTCTTCTTCGAGATATTATATATACTTTAATAAGCTCTCAGCTGCGCGATCTTCAGAGCCGCCATTTCTGCGTTGTAAGTGTTTTTCGCAATTGTGCGGATTGTAGCTGCCGTCTGGTCCAGCTTACCCGCCGTGGTCAGGATATTGGATTTCAGCGTACGGCACTTTGCCTGATACGCAGTGGAATTTGTCCCTGTCCAGCTGGCCGAAATCTGAGAAATACAGTCCTGCAGATCTCCATTCGCGGCATTGCGCAGCTGCGTCGCGATCTCACTCAGAGAATCCGCCTGCTTTTTCGCCTTGTTATAATCCATCCGAATCTCTAAAGCACTTTTTGCCATTGCTTCTCCCTCCTCCTATCATAAATTCAGAGCTTACACTATGACATCTGCCGCGAGTGACTCGGCGAGTGCTTCCAGCTCCGACTCAGTCTCCGTATACAGCCCCGCCATCTTGAGCAGGTTAGTCGGATGATTTTTCAGCCTTGCAATGGTCTCGCTGATCTCATCCTTCAGTGAATCATACTGGGACTTATGTGCGTCGCTGGCGTCTCCCTCCCAGTAAGACCGCGTAGCATTGATAGCGGACTCCACCTCACTAAACTGAGTCTGTACATCTGTAAGCTGCGACTCGATATCCTCTGCCATCCGAACCAGTGTGTTCGGCTCTACTTTTAAGACAATCGCCATCTTCCTTACCCTCCTGCATTTTCTGTCATCCGGGAACGCTTGCGTCCGATTTCACACGTTTTTTTATCTGCCGCGCACGGATATGTTCGATTCCGCGCATTTTTATCTGCTGCACGCGGGTATATCTGATTCCGTGCGATTTCTATCTGCTGCGCACGGATATGTCCGATTCCGCGCGCCGCTCTGTATGGTCCGCATCCGCCTATATCCGTATCTGTGCGATAATGTCCGCGACCTGCTGTTCACACTTGTCATACTCGGTCACCGCGTTGCCTTCAAAGCTAATGATATTCTGGAGAGCGGTACACACCTCCGTAAGGAGGCCAAGATCCTCTGTTACGCTCTGTACGAATGTTTCATGGGCGTCGCCCGTCCACATGGAATTCAGCGTTGCCATGTCCTCGGAAATCTTGTCCATATCCGACCGGATCTTATCAAGCTTTGCCTGAACTTCCTTCTGTGTCTTGCTCAGGCTTCCGGTATTCACTCTGATTTTGGCTGATGCCATACTTTTGCCCTCTCTTTCCTGCTTGAATAAATTAGCTATTCGTCCGGTATATCTATCCCCAGCGCCTTCATCTGGCTGATCAGAGGCTTCAGTCTGATCACCAGAGACGGATCCATCTCAAAAATACTCTTCACCTGAAGCCGAAGCAGCGAATCCTGCGCCCCGACGACTTTTTCTTCTGTCTTTTCGTATTTATCACAGATCCGAGTCAGTGCTTCAGACAGCTGCAGCAGGTCTTTTCTCTGCGCCTCTATTTCCTCGTATTCCTTTTCCAGCGCATGGCGAAGCTCGAGAGCCTCGGAGAACTCCTGACGACGGATCCAGGAAATCGTATCCTGCATCTGCAAAAGGCGTCTGCCGAGATTCGCGGCTTCATTTTTAAATATGATTGCTGCTTTCTTAAGCGTCTCAGTCTTTACACTTAGCATCTCTGTCTCTCCTTGCTTTGTTCCCATTATACTGAAAAAGCTGATCTTGTCTTAATTCTGTGACAAAAAGCACTTTTTTGAGGACAGAATGCGTCACACCAGCATCAGTCTTGACCCGTTCTTAATCCCGCAGGAGGCCAGAGTTTCCGTTTTTTTCAGGATTACTTCCTGATCCATTGAACACAGGAGAAAATCCTCCGCCCGGTACTGTTTTCCGGATTTCACCTTGTTTCCGATCATTTCCGCAATTTCAATAATCAGACTGCTCACCGGCACCGTCTCGTCCAGCTGAAAATCAAAAGACTGATCCATGGATGGAATGTAAATGTCAGTCAGAATCATACTCGTCACCTCCTCTACCATTTAGTGGGCATTACGCCAGCAGCTCCTGCAGGCTTTCCTGGCTGTAATATTCCGCCCGGACGCCTCCGTCACCGACCTGTACGATCCCGTCATAGAGTCCGCAGTCCAGAATCAGAATCACACCCTCATCCTCCCCGCTGGCTCTGTTATGAACCGTGATTGCCGTCTCCAGCTCATTCTCTCTTTCAAATAATTCCCGCAAATGGGCGTACTGGATTTCTCCATCTTTCATCAGCTCCGGGCAATTACAAAGAAACTGAGCTGAAATTTCTTCCGAAAACGAGCCCATACAGTCTTCCATCGGCGAAATCGCCGGGCCTTCTCTTCGCAAAGCTTTGTATTCCCGCATCGAATTTTCCACCTGTAAGGCTTTTTCAGCCTGCATTGACAAGGTTTTGTTATTCTCTCTCGTCAAAACCCTGTCATATTCCGCCAGCCGCGAGCTTTTTTCCGGAAGAATACCGCGTTCCTTCATTTCTGATAAAAAATCATTCTTTGAAAGGCCATGCAGTTTGATCTTGTCCCGGTCATTTTCACTCAGTTCGGTAAGCACGGAAGAGTCAGCCCAATAACACAGAAGGGGTGCATTTTCCTCTCTGTGAAAAACCAACAGCTCTTTTTGGGAAGAGCGGATATTGCAGAACAGATCGCGGATTTCCGATTTCGGACCGCAGGTTCCGTTTTCCCAATGGAGAAGCCCCTTCTGATAGAGTCCGAAAATCGTCAGGCTCAATTCCTTCCTGTCAGGCAAATCCGGCTGTTTCTCGATCAGCATATGCACCTTTTCTATTCCCGTAAAAGCGGAAAGCACCATAAACTCCTGCTCAGAGAGCAGAAAGCTTCTGTAAGTCAGATCACTCATGTATACGCCTCTTAAATTCTTCCTTGTAGCTTCTTGATATGGGAACCCACAGATCATCCCTGAGATACAGGCGGTTTTCACACAGCCGGATCCGGGTAATATAATCCGTATTTACAATATAGCTTCTCTGACAGCGCAGAAAATTTTCCGGCAGCTGTTCTGCGAGATTCTCGATTGTCCCTCTGGTGCCGAATTCCTCCGCTTTGGTCCGGATAAAAACCTTTTTCTCCCGCGCTTCCAGATAATAAATATGTGCAAATGGAATCCGAAATTTCCCGTCCCGGTTTTCCACCCAGAGTACATGATCCCGGTTTTCCTTTTCACCCTTTTCCAGCAGCCGTCCAAAAAAATCCCGAAGAGCCTCCTCCCACTCAGAAGCGGCCGGGCGGAGCAAAAGGGCAGATGCCCGGATCGACGGGTGCATATATTTCATCGGCGACACAGAAATATCCGCGATAATCAGAATCTCTGTTTCCTGAAATTTTCTGCGGATTATCCTTGCACTTTCGAGCGCCCCGGGCACCGTGACATCAATAATCGCCAGATCCAGCAGTTCCAGACTCTCCAGTTGTTTCAGCAGCAGACTGCTTTTGTCGAATGTCTGAATATCCAGCTTTTCGTTCGTATGGAGAGCGGTCAGGTTTCCAAGCTGCTGATGAATTCTCTCTTTTTCTTTTGTATCAGAATCCAGCAGTAATCCAAAAATCATGATGATTTCCTTTTTCTCCCCATCAGCGGTACGACGACTTTTCTGGCCATGACCTCAGCTTCCATGTCAGGAATCTGTCCAATCCCCGCCTTCTCTGTCTTCGTCTGCTCCTTAAATGACAGATAATCAAAATTGAAGAATCCGCCCTGCGAAACATTTCCGCCAAAATATATCCCAGTCTTATAAGACGTAAAGTTTACGAAGGTCTGATACGCCCGAACTGTGTTTTTATCTTCCAGATTCAGGATTCCGATGAAATAAATGTTGTGCCAGCGGCCCTTTGATGTCAGACTTTCCATAAAGACCTTCCCGCCTTTTGCAGCGTACTTCGCGTCATAGATCGTGCTGACAAACCAGAGCATGTCCGTAATAAAGACGAAGACCGGTTTTTCCTTCCTCGTGATCTCATACAATTCTTCTTCCTCGCCGCCCTCTGCCAGAAGCTTCTTCTTGAACTGGTTCCTGCGCGTAAACTCCGGAGCCAGGGTCGTCTTTAACCAGGTAAACAGCTCGTCCGCGCTTCCGGCATAGCTGACCCTCTCCTGGCCGGAATACTGCGGCATCAGGCCAGTGCCGTCGATGACAGAGATCATGCAGTCCTTGAGAAGAGCAGATTCGATCATCACCTTCATATAATTCTTCTTGCCGGTTCGCGCCGCGCCCGCAATCAGATAGCAGTAAACACTGCTCAGGTCGACGCTGTACACCTCCGCGTTCTCAGCATTATAGCCAACCGGCAGAAGGTGGTCGGAGGCGGCTGCCCTGCCCACATCCTCCAGATCGGTAAACAGCTCCCAGGTCGGGTTTGCCGGGATTTCCGGAACCGGCTGCGCGCGCCGTCCCGTCCACGCCTGATTCATCAAAGCGCAGACTTCGGAAATCTTTTCCATCCTCTTATAGTCATCCTCTGCCTCCAGCGCCAGCGCGGTCTGGTATTCCAGAATCCGTCCGCCCTGGATGGCAAGGCCTCTTCCTTTGATGCCCGCCTCGGGCAGCACCTGAATCTGCGTCATATGCAGCACGTCGCTATACGCAAATTTATCCGGCATCTCCAGGCAGAGCACTGTTTTCAGATTTTCACCGATGCGTCCGGGAATTTCCGTCATTCCGAATCCGCCGGCGGAAAGAAGCAGGAAAATACCGTGTCCTACGCCTTCCTTTGACAGCTGAATGAGCAGCTTCTCATATGCGTTCTCTGTCTTCTCATTAAAAGAAGAGAAATTGTCTATCACAATCAGGATCGCCGGATAAGTCACACCGTGTACCTGCACATACTGGCTGTAATTGCCGCCCCGGAATTCCTTCTTCCGCTCATTGAGTATTCGCTCGATCATGTTAAAGAATTTCGCGATCTTCTCCTGATCTCCCTCGTACATGATGCCGCCAAAATGCGCCAGTCCCTCGAATGCAGACATCATCTTGCTGCTGAAATCCAGTGCGTAAATATTCAGGTACTGCGGGGTGTACCGGGTCGTCAGTCCATACAGGATCGTCTGCAGCATCGTACTATTGCCGCTGACGACTGAACCGATCACCGCGTGATGTCCGCCCTTTGAGAAGCTCAGCTCCAGCGGAAGCTGCGCCTGATTCTGTGGGTCGTCGAGCATACCGATCGGCACCTCCAGCGCCCACTCGCCCTCCTGCGTCTGCCATTTTCCGTCCTGGAATGCCACATTCCGGTATTCTTCAAATTCCTTCAGATAAATATGGTCAGAAAGCACCGGCATCCACAGCTGATGCGTCTGCTGATACCCGTTGCTGATCGCAGTCTTCTGGAGATAATCCTTGATGGCATCCAGCTGGGTCCTCTCTTTAGCCTCCGGCAGCTTGACGCCCCTGACGGCCGCCAGCTTCACAATCGCCGCAGCTGGGTCTTTCTGGTTCCTTGCCTCGCCATACAGGCGGATAAAATCCTCCAGTCTCTTCGTATTAAACTCACTTCTCGGATAATCCAGTGCGTTCGCAGCAATCCGATCATAAAATGCGTCCACAGTCTCAGACATGCTCCCCCGGTAGGAAAGCAGCTTCTGCAGTGTATCCCCTTCCTGAATCCCGGTTTCTTCCAGGGCCCGGATCAATTTGGAAATCCATGCGTGCAGTACCTGCTCCTTCCGAAGTGCCCGCGCATGTCCGCCCATCAGCTCTGTTTTGCCGTTAAGGGTCAGCAGCCTGGCAATCTCTGCCTTGCCGCTCTCAATATTTTTATCGTACGGCGCGCCGCTCCAGCCCGACTGGAACAGCTCATAAACCTCGTCATTTCCAACCTGCAGATAGCAGCGCCCTGACTGCGTAATGTAGGCGGCATCCGGCTTATGCAGCATGTCATTGCTGTCCTGACGGTCCTGAACCCGCAGGCAGAGGCGGAATTTCGAGTTGCTCCAGATGTTGTCGTCCACGGTGCCGCTCGGCTTCTGCGTAGCGAGGATCAGATGGACACCCAGGCTTCGTCCTACCTGTGCGACGCTGATCAGCTCCTTCATAAAGTCCGGCTCTTCCCGTTTCAGCTCCGCAAACTCGTCAATAATGATAAACAGATGCGGAATCGGCACAGAAGCTTCCTTATTCTTATAAAGCTTCGTGTAGTTATTAATGTTGTTGACTCCATTTTCGGTAAAAATCCGCTGTCTTCTGCGGTTTTCGCTTTTGATGGAGACCATCGCGCGGTAAACCTGATTCCCTGAAAGGTTGGAAATCTGACCTATCATGTGGGGAAGTCCGTCAAACAGGTGTGCCATGCCGCCGCCTTTATAGTCAATGATAAAAAATCCGATGTCATCCGGGCTGTAATTGATCGCGAGAGACAGCATGTAGGTCTGCAGCGTCTCACTTTTTCCGGAACCGGTCGTGCCGGCCACCAGGCCATGCGGCCCGTGGTACTTTTCATGCACATCCATATAGCAGGGAGCGCCGCCGGATTTTTGTCCGATCAGGCCTTTGATGTTGTCATAGTTCCGGTTTTTCAGCCATCTTTCGTCTGCCCGCAGTTCTTCTGGTCTGGTGATCCCGTACATCTCAAAAAAGGTAATGGAACTGGGAATCTCGCCTCCATTTTCGAGCTCCTGTACCTCCAGGTTGGAAAGCCGGCGGGCAAACGCCTCCAGCTTTGAATTTTCAAAGCTGTCAAACCGCACTCTGATCCGGTCTTCCTTCTGCGCCGATACGTTGTAGACTCCCTGAAAATATTTATCATTCTCCACAATATACTCGCACGCATTCGGAAGCATCTCGGCGCTCGGCACCAGCATCAGCGTGCTCAGCCCGATCTGGCTGGATGTGTCAAAGACATATTTTGCGATCAGCTCCTCCTCAATCAGAGCAGGATCCGATAAAAACAGAATAAAATATGGTCTAGGCAGCCTTGTTCTCTCCTGCGGCGATGCAGCTGCGTCCTCTGTTCTCTGCCGGAAAACCTTCGCGATCTCGTAAAACACCTCGCCCGCCTCCAGCTTGTTTGAGGCGATATAGCGGATTTTCCGGTCCTCCGACCACACATGGGGCAGCCATTTCGCAAATTCCCATTCGCCGCGGTCATCCGAATTATTTTCGTCATAGATAAAAGCCATCTTTACATCTGTGTAGCAATTGCATGCGGCCAGCTGGATTGCGAGCAGTTTTGCAGCCTGAATCGCCCCCGCCTTACCTTTTCCGCCCACGATTCCAACCAGTCTGTGCTCCAGCAGATCCAAAAGAATCGGCACATCCGTCAGCGTCTTGTAGTTTTTCTCAATAAAATCCGGTTTTTCCGCAAGCTCATCCCGCTCCAGGCGGAATTTTTCCTTCGGAATCTGGATATCCACCTGAAATTCCATCTCCCCAAGTCCCAGGCGGCAGCTCAGATAATCTCTGTGCGTGTCATTGCGGTTCCAGAGCATCGTAGACTTTTCATCATAGTCCAGGCAGGTATCCGCGTCCGGATACATCTTCCCGAGAGCGGTCTGGTTATGTACGTATTTTTCCTTGATTTCCTCCGTTTTCCTGATCAGATACTCGCTGTACGCCTCATAACGTTGTGTCTCATTCTCCGCCTCCGTTTTGCGCTGGTAACGCATGTTGACGATTCCCCAGATGACACCAACGATCGCCGAAGAAAAAGCCATCACCATGCCGGAATACATCAGCAGTCCGTTCGAACTGCCGCTCATCCGCGAGGAGGCGATCATCAGCAGAGACCCCAGCAGCATCGGAATCGCCATGGTAAAGGACGGTCCAATCGTCATCAGCATCGGCTTCTTCTGGGATTTCATTTCCTTTGGAGGCTCTTCTATTTCAATAGCATCCTCCTCGATTTTTTCGATAATACGCGGCGAACGGTGAAACATAATCTTCACCGGACCGGTCTCTTCCGGGGCGCCGTCCTTCTGCCCGGAAGCATCCTTCTGCGCAGTGCCGTCCTTTTGCACGAAGCCATCCTTCTGCACGGAGCCTTCACTATTTTCCGCTTTCTCCTCCCGCTCTATCGGGACCAGAAATTTTTCATTTATCCGCACGGCTGCGTTTGCGGAATCAATCGCCAGGATATCTCCCAGGAAAACCATATGTAAACTGTAAATATTGATAAAATCCCCAAAATGAAGCGGTTCCGTCCCAGTAATATGTTTTGCATTTACATATGCTCCGTTTGCTCCTTTGCAGGAAATATAATAGGTCTTCCCTTTGCGGATGATTTCGGCGTGTTCTCTGGAAATCAGGCGCTGGTAGTCGTAGCGGATCAGATTCTTCTCTCCCTCTCCGATCGAAATGTTTCCGCTGCGCCGGATATCATATTTCGCGAACGCGCTGAAGACCTCTTCGCAGCTTCGCACCAGGAGAATGATCTGATTTTTGTCATAGGTCATGATCTGGTACATCTGGGCATCCTCAAGGACATTCGTCTCCCGGATCTCATGCTTATCGAGAATAATCCGATAATTCTGGCCCTTTTTAATTTTCCAGACTTCATTAATAATCTCAAATTCCAGGCTGATATCATAGCGCAGCCGGAAATCATGCCGATTCAGCGCGATCGAATAGTCCGCGTTGTCGGTTGCCGGCATGACATATTCTTTGAATGCCTCTTTTGTATATACCGCGATTACAAGGCCCATCGTTTTCCTCCGCCTACTTTTTATTCTTATAAAGAGAAATATGCAATTCCGTTTTTCCAAACGTGAGAATATCCCGATTCTCAAGCTTTACGATCTGGTTCATGACTTCTTTTCGCTTTTTCCCACGTACCACGCAGACCGGATCCGAAGCACAGTCGTTCTTTACATATACCGCTCCGTCTTTCTGAAAAATGGTACAGCTTTTCGCTGCAGCTTCCGGATCAGCAACCGGAAGTACGTTCCGTTCATCTCTGCCGACGGTCACCTCTCGGTTTAAATCAAGCAAATATTTGCGTGAACTCGTCCGGGAGCGTACTTCAATCTCGATCTGCAGATCTGGCAGGACGCTCTGACCAAAATCCTTTTCGCCCTTGTATTGCACATCAAATGGTTTCGGTTCACTGGAATCCTTCAGCCGAGCGCCTGGATTCCGCAGCCGTTCCTCCAGCTGACTGTTGCGGTTTTTCTGTTCGATGATCTTCTGCCGCTGCTCCTGTGCTTTCTTTTTTCTTGACTGGAGAATGAGAATTACAATCAAGACCAGGATGATCAAAATCTCATAGACCGTCACTGCTTTTTTTGATAACAACAGTTCCGCCATACAGCTGCCCACCTTCCCTTTACGGTCTGCATACCCATACTTAACACGTCTGCGTTCGGCACACATATGATCTCATGCCTGCTTCACTCATCTGCGTTCGGCACACATACAGTCTCATGCCTGCTTCACTCATCTGCGTTCGGCTCTTACATGATCTTCGCTCCCTACATTCGGATCTCGAATTCCGACCGTCCCATTCTCAGCATGTCGCCGTGCCTGACCTGCTTTTTGGCTGTCAGAGGATTTCCATTCAGCCGGGTCCCATTTTTGGTCTTCAGATCCTCCGCATAAACGGTGGAGCCGTCAAGGCTAAACATGACGTGGCGTCCGGAAATGTATCTGTCCTCCGTGGTAATCTGGATGTCGCAGGCCTCCTGCTTGCGCCCGACGACGCAGGTGTGCTGCAGTTCAAAGGAAAATTCTTCCCCGGTTTTGCGGTTTTTCAGAGTAATTTTCCGATGGTCCTCATTGTCCCACAGGGATATCGTTGGTTCATACTGATAGGAGCTCATACATTTCTATCCTTCCTGGGTTGTGTCAATGTCGTCTGAGTGTTCTCTTGGTTCTATCCCTTTTGCGCTGCATCACTCTGGTTCGAGGGTCCTCCCTTGTCCGGGGAGCTTCGATTGTATCCTTCCGGAGGTGCCGCAGCTGTCGTCTGAGGGAGCATCGGCCTTTATTCTCCCTGTTCCGTGTTGCTGTCATCCGGGGAATTCCCGGTCTCCATCTCCGTCTCCTCCTCCGGGAACTCTGCTTCCCAGGCGCTGATGATCTCCTGCACCGCGTCTGTCTCCTCGTCCACCTCTACAGAGGAATCGATATTCAGCGTAACAGTCTCAAAATCAATAATGTCCACATCTGCTCCCGGCATGCCCACGCTGACAGTAAGCACAAGAGTGTGCGTCCCCTCGGTAAGGAACGGCAGATTCAGGTCAATGATAAAACCTGCTTTCCCCGTACTTAGCACACTCCCGCCGATCAGTTCACTGTCCATAAGTTCCAGATTTCTGGCTGTCTGTACAAGCGTGGCAACACCTCCCGCTTCTTTAATCATATCTGCTGAATAGGCCACGGAATCAATCTCATAAATCATGCCGATGCTGGTTCCCTCCGGAGCGTTGATCCAGCCCGTCAGGAGAATCTGCTCCGCATTCGCCGTGATCACAATTTCGGTACCCTCTGTGCTTATTTCGGAATCTCCATCATCTTCATTAGAATCCTCTTTCAGATCCAGTCCAATCACGTAATCCTCTTTTGTGATGACGTACTGCCAGAGAGAAGACTCGTCAGATTCTACCGCTTCAGCATCGTCCAGTCCCAAGAAGGCAATCAAGCCATCGCTGGAACTTTCCTCCCCGCTGTCACTATCCTCTACAATTACAGAGACTGCCCCCAGAATCTCCTCTTCGGCGTTTTGAGTATCCGTTACACGCAGGTTTAAAGTGTAATCTCCGGCCGGTATATCCTCTGCAGAAATTTTGCCCTTTATATCGTAACCATTTGCGGCAACAATCTCTGACGCATATTTTTTGGTATAGCTGTTAAGCGACTTTTCATCCATCTCAGAATATTCGATAGATTTGGAATATGTAGTTCCGTCTTCTGACACAAAATCCACATACACTTCAAAATCACTCACGGTATCGTTGACCAGGACCATGGCTTTCATGGAAAGCTCACCTTTGACCGTATCGCCGTCGTTCGGTCTGCTCAGGGATCCGTAGAAACGCGTAGTCGGAAGCGGGATCTCGGTTTCTGTTTCGGTTTCCGTTTCTGTCTCCGTTTCGGTTTCCGTTTCAGTCTCCGTTTCGGTCTCTGTTTCCGTCTCAGTCTCCGATTCCGAATCAGTCTCCGAATCGGACTCAGATACTGTCTCAGAGTCCG
>JAJQFO010000046.1 GCA_021201095.1 Lachnospiraceae bacterium | reverse complement strand
GTCTGAATGATATAGTTTAAACTGGTAAAGGGTCATATTGCCACCTTACCAGATTAAAAGAGCTGCGTTAAGACTTTTTAAGATTTATACGGACGCTTTTGTTTTGACAGGGATTTGCAGTCTGTATTTAAGGGCTTAGAAAGCCTTATTTTTAAGGAAAAAATGAGAGCAAAATTGGTATTTGTGGAATTATTATCGCGGATGCTCATTTTTGTGTTTCTAAATGCGGACAAAAAATAAAAGACAAGCAGGAGTGGAATGAATTATGACTATGTATTGGAATAGTGGAGTCGTCTTTTTGGAGATGACTTTTTAGTTCCTGAACTTTTCATTGACAAAACAGTCTATCTTTGATAGACTGACTTCATGGAAGTCTATTCAAAATAGACTAAAGGCTTGTTTTATTAGGCGGATATTAAATGATACGATATTTAAAATTTATCGGAGGCGGGCAAAATGGATGATATGAGACTTGGGACAGTAGAAGCGCATTTTGCGAATCTAATCTGGGAGAATGAACCGATCACATCCGGCGAACTGGTAAAATTGTGCAATCGTGAACTGGAGTGGAAAAAATCAACGACTTACACGGTCTTGAAAAAACTTTGCAACCGTGGAATTTTTCAGAATGTGAATGGGGTAGTTTCTTCCGTGATTTCGAAGGAAGAGTTTACAGGGATACAGTGTGCGGAATTCGTGGATAAGAAGTTTAACGGATTTCTGCCGGCATTCGTGACCTCTTTTGCGAAACAAAGGAAGCTGACTGATGAGGAAGTCCAGGAACTGGAAAAAATTATCAAAGCATACCGTGAGGAGCAGTAATTGTAACTGTGAAGGTACTGAACAGTTACCAGAAATTTTATGAGAAACAGGAAACGGTGAAAGGAGGAGCGTATGCAAGCGGCTTTTTTATATATAGCAAACAGAAGCATTCTGTCTATAGGACTGATCGTGATTGTGCTGTTGCTGCGCTGCATTTTTCGGAATGGATCCAAATTCATCCGCTGTATCTTCTGGGGTTTTGTTGGGGTACTTCTTCTTTTCCCATTGTCGATTCCTGAATTTCTTTCTGGAAACGGTGCGGGTGATGCTTTGGTGGGAATGAAATCAGCCAAAGTGACTTCAGAGTCTGGAGATCATTCGGAGAGTTATGACATAAATCTGGATACAGATGGAGCGGAGTCAGTAATAACGGGCTCTGTCATTTTAGGTATGGGTGTGTCAGATGAACAAGATGAAAACGGCGAGGCAGATAGCGAATGGAATACAGTGATTTCTACGGGAATATCAGACGCAATCGCAGGGAATTCGGAAATGGCTACAGACACAGGGAATGTCATTGTAGAAAGGTCTGATGCAACAACGGAGACGGCAGATGCCGGAGATTCTTGGAAGAACAGTCTGTTCCGTGAAATTCAACTGCCGGAATATATTGTTTCTGTCCTGCCGGTTATCTGGCTTGTTGGGGTCGTGTTGTTATGTCTTTACTTGCTTGTTGGTCATGCGGTGATGAAGAAGCGAGTGAGCATATGTATGAGGAAGAATCGGAAAGACGGTGAAAGTGACGTCTGGCTTTGCGATGATATCGATTCTCCGTTTTTGTTTGGTTATCTGCAGCCTCGGATTTTTATTCCACCCGATATGGAGGAATGGCAGATCTCATATGTTACTGCGCATGAGACAGTACATAGAAAAAGGCGCGATTACATATGGAAGTCGGCAGCGTTTTTGATCGTGGTGCTGCACTGGTTCAATCCATTTGTGTGGGTAGCCTTTCATTGTTTTTGCGCGGATCTGGAATTATCTTGTGATGAAAAAGTGACAAAGGATATGAGCGATGACGACCGCGTTTTATACGCAAAGACACTTGTGGCGTGCAGCAGCCTGAGAAGGGTGACACCGGTGCAGCCGTTGGCTTTTGGCAAAAACGCGGTAAAAGAAAGGATTTGTGTGGTTATGAAAAAGAGAGTATCAAGAAGAAAAAGAATGATCTGTAACTTGCTGTCATGCGTACTTTTTTCAGTAAGCTTCCTTGCAGCGGCGGCTGCCGGCACGAAATATGTATCCTGTGCGGAAGAAAGCAGCGGAATTACCACAATTGTCTGGGCGGTACCGGAGAGCAATACTACTATGTTTTACGGGTCTGGAGTGAAAAGCTGGTATAAGGAGACAGACCGGTTGAACGCGGATTTGCTGAATGAACAGCTGGAAGCGGATGGATACAGCTTCCGGCTGGAAGTGAAATATATCCCATGGGGCAATAACCGCAGCGAATTCATCGAGACGGGGGAAAATGAGGCTTATCCGGCAGAGGATTATTATGCTTCCTTAAAAGAAGTTCTGGAGGATGGAACGGCGGATATAGTTTCCTGCGTTTCGATTGGTTCAGACGCGATTTCGGAGCTGGTGCGCGGCGGTTATCTTGCGGACATTTCGGATTATCTGGATTCAGACGAAGGACTTGCGTTGAAAAACGTATTTTATGAAGAACTTTGGGAAAGTGTCTGTGTGAACAGCTCTCTTTGCCTGCTTCCGACAGAACTTGCTGTGAATGGAACTGACTATTATGCATTTAACAAAACGTATTTTACAGAGGAGGACCTGGCTGCATTTGACGGAACCGCGCAGTCGCTTTTGCAGCTCCTGGAAAATTGCGGAGAGGAGAATCTGAAAGAAGAAAATCTGAAAGAAGAAAATCTGAAGGTGGTCTGGGGTGCGGATCTGACTTCGCTCGCGTATTCGGCAGGGCAGCAATATACAGATGGTGTGCTGCTTGATCTGGAGACAGGTAAGGTGAGAAGCCTTGCCGGGTCAGAAGCATTTATGGAAGAAGCGGATGCCATCCGTTCGATGCGCGAGAATGGATATTTTGGGGAAGATGGAAGTTCCTGGCAGCCCGGAACAACGGTGTCTGTCACAAAGGCGGGGCTGAAGTGCGGCGTTGCCGTCTGGGTTGGCATAGACGCAGCGGAGATTTCAGAAGAAGTAAAGGATGATGTCATTCTGGTGCAGATGCCTTACGCATATTCCAATACTCTTGGCTATAATGTTGCGGTGAACAGCCAATCTGACTGTCAGAAGGCGGCATTAGAACTTTTGACGCTGCTCTATACAAATGAGGATTGTGCGAACCTGTTGCTCTGGGGAGAAGAGGGTACAGATTATGAAGTGACAGATGGGACAGCCACCGCATTGACAGAACGGGCGGTGAGCATCAGTATAAAACAGTTCTGGACCGGGCTGTACGAAGGAATCTGGTCTGCTAATCAGGAACAGGAGACATTGTCTGAAACTACTGGAAGCCTGCTGACGAAAACTGATTTGTATAACGATACAGGAAAGAAAGATTCGACTGTGACAGACTTTTGCATAGATCGCTCGGAATTTGATGAGGAAATGAGTGCTTTTTCCGATATTGCCACACAGGCAGCGTATGCTTATATGAAAGGTAATATTGATCTGGAAGAATTTACTGAACAGCTTGAGGAAGCAGGAGGGGAGAAAGTGCGTAGTCAGATCAGCAGGCAGATGACGAAATGGGAAAAGAGTAAGCGGGAAAAATCACGTTGACATTCGAAGACTAAAATCAGTGAGTTCTACTGTATGTGGGAATTTTTTGCAGGCTGCGTAAGTAACGCAGCCTGCTCTACTGAAGACCAGAAATATACTTTTCAATTTTTCCTACTATATATGTGGCATTTTCAATCTGCTGCGTAGATTCTTCTTTGCTTGCAAGATAAAAGTCATCATAATCTGAAGCATTTCGTATTTGTTCAGATTTTGCCAGTATCTGATAGTCATTTTGCGTAAAAAATCCTGTTCCTTTAAAGATGAACAGGTAATTAAACTGTTTTAATACTCCATTATGTGTCTGAGGCTCTATGTCTTCAAGGACAAGCAAAGCACGGACTGCCTTTTCCATTGCATAAAAGGCTCTGTTGTTTGCGGATTTGTAGGATTGCTTATCCAGCAAATTTCTGGCGTCATCTAATAATTCTTTTGCCCTGCATAGCCTTACTTCTGCCAGAGTATAATTATAATCTTTATCCATAGAGCAGCACTCCCTCTGATTCAATATTTTTGAAGTAACCATACCAGTTCTTTTTTTCCTGGAATTCTTCGTAAGGAATACTTACAAAATTTACAATAGCAAAATATTTATATGCGAGCTCCGTGGATATCATCGCAAGGGCATCACTATACTTTTTGGCTTCCAGACGATCACATTTGGTGATCAAAGCAATATCCATGTCTGAATCTGAATCAAAGTCTCCTCTTGCACAGGAGCCATATAAAATTACTTTCACAAGATCATTTGCCATCACATGTCTGACTGCATGCGCAGCTTCTTTTCCGATTTTTTTGATTGAAATATCGTTTAATGCAAATGAAAGACCATCCATATTTAATCACTTCCCTGGTTCAATTCGAACCTGTTGTTTATTTGACTAAAAGATACCATAAAGAGAGTTATGAATCAAGTAGCGTTTTCCCGAATACTTCATATGATAAAGAAAATCATTTTAAAGGATTATCATATGAATATGAAAAGAAAACGAATCATGGCGGCAGCTTTTTCTCTGATACTTGCGATTGGGAATTCCACAG
>JAJQFO010000147.1 GCA_021201095.1 Lachnospiraceae bacterium | reverse complement strand
GTATAAGTGCAGCCGGTGGTGTTGAACTCCAGGCCCCATACGTTTCCTGAGGAATACCAGGTGCAGTTTTCTACGCCGAGCATCTCAGAAAGGTCTGAATTTACGGAAATAATCGCGTCAACCTCGCCGTTCAGATACATGGAATAGGTCGTGGAGCTGTCTGTGGAGACCATCATCTTCAGGTTTTCTGTCGGGAAGAGGGTATCCGCATTGATATAGCTGTCGTTTTTCACAAATGTCATGTAGGAGCCTACTACCCACTCGGTCAGGACATACGGACCGGAATACATCAGATCATCCGGTGTGCCGCCCAGCGCATCGCCCTTTTCCTCGGCAAACGCCTGATTCAGCGGATAGATTTCCAGCAGACCGTCAAATGCGGTCGTCGGCTGCACCAGGGTCACGACGAAGGTTGAATCATCCAGGCTGTATACACCCTCGCAGGTGTCCAGGCTGTCATTGTAGGTATCCTCCCCGCCAACAAAGTAGGAATAATTCGAAGAGGTGATGTAATGCTTTACAAAATAGTACACGAAATCATCCGCGACGATCTGGCTGCCGTCGGTATAATACGCTTCCTTAATCGTATAGGTGTAGGTGCATCCGTCGTCCGATACTTCCATCGAATCGCAGAGCTCCGCAGTCACCTCGCCGTCAATCGAGCGGTACAGCATCGCGTTGGTCAGATAGAACACGTAATCGTCCAGATTCGAAGAGGACTCGATCATATTCAGCGTGTTCGGCTCCGTAGAAACAAAGGTAAAGGTGTCTGAGACTTCCTCTGCGCCTGCAAAGCATGTGCCGAAGGTACCGGCAGTCAGAGCCGCCGTCAGCAGTACAGACAGAAGTTTTTGTGTACGTTTTTTCATAGAAAACCTCCTTAGTGAAATTGGTGAACTGTTTAGTGAATTATAGCCCCTGCCTCTGAACATGTCAATGTGAAATATTTATTTTTATTCAAAAAATAAATCGCAGGAATGATTGACTTTACCGGGGTTCCCTGTTATTCTTGTAGCTGTAGACTGTTCAGAAATGAAAAAATTTACGTGTGAGCAGTGCAGTATGCGTTTTCAGAAAAATGCCTTCATAGAAAATTACTTTCGAATGGGGTTTTCGCAGTATCGGGACGGGGCGCAGCAGGCAGAGCCGTGGGAGTCTTTGACTGCAGGAAATCTATGTAAAATATTTTGCTGAAAAATTTTTACAGAACATTTATAAAAAATTGATGATAGAAAGAGGGAATTCCCATGATCCATATTCTTACAGGGCGCCTCATCAACGGCATCGATGATGTGCCAATCGAAAATGGTCTTGTAGCCTTTGAAGGAAATCGTATTCTATATGCAGGTGAAAAGGACGGATATACGCCGTCAGGAGATGAGATCCGGCATTCGGCAGGGGACGGTACCATTCTGCCGGGCTTCATTGACTGCCACGCGCACCTCACCGGCGAGGAGGACGCCGGTTCCTTTTGCAACGGAAAACTCTTCGGCGACCAGCTCCTGGGAGCTGCCTGGCAGCTGAAGCTGCTGCTTGATGCAGGCTTTACCGGACTTCGGGACATGTCAGAGGCAGGTCTGTATCTGTCGCGTGCCGTCGAGCGCGGCGTCCTGGAAGGTCCCAGGATCGTACCCGGTGGAAAAGTCCTCGGCATCACCTCCGGCCACATCGACATGGGACCTGAACGATCCAAAGCAGAATACAACGCCGCTGACCATCTCTCCTATCTGATGGACGGTCCGGAAGAATGCCTGCGCGGCGTCCGCGAGCAGTTCCGCCAGGGGGCAAAATTTATCAAGATCTGCGCGACCGGCGGCGTCTCTTCACCGACAGACCGCCTGGACGACGTGCAGTTTTCGCCCGAAGAGCTGCGGACCATCGTGCAGGAAGCCGAACGTCATCACACCTATGTCACAGCCCACTGCACCGGCTATGAAGGCGCCTACCAGGCCATCCTCGCCGGCGTCCGGTGCATCGAGCACGGCGTAGCCCTGACACAGCGTGAGATTGACCTGATGGCAGAAAAAGACATTCCTCTTGTCACCACGCTCTGGATTTCCCTCCATGTAGCAGAGCTTCCCGGATTCCCGGACTGGATGGTAAAAAAAGCCCGCCTTTGCGCAGACAGAAACCGGAAAAGCATTGAGCTGGCCCGGCGCGCCGGGATCACGCTCGTCCTGGGCACAGATTTTTCCAATTCCAGAAACACGCCCTACCGCAAAATCGGCAGAGAATTTGAAGCCATGGTCGACGCAGGGCTGACCCCGATGGAAGCGATCAAAGCAGGTACCAGCAACGCCTCGAGGCTGATGATGATGGACGACGTCGGCTCACTCAAGCCCGGCATGTTAGCAGACATCACCGTCACCGACGGCAACCCGCTTACCGACATCAGCTGTCTGGCCGATGCGGAGCATATCACCTTTGTCGCGGCGGACGGGAAAATTGTGAAAAACCGGCTTGACGATAAAGATCATGCGTAAAGAGCTTGAAAAACCGGCCTGATGGTAAGGACCAGGCAGGAAGAACGTAAAACCGGCCTGACGAAGATCACGAGAAGAATCATAAATCGGTCCGGCACCAAAAAAACAGAAAAAAAACGAAAGAGGTGTAATATTTCCATGAAGGTTTTCTCCGAAAGCGACGTCCACAATCTTCTCTCCTACCCGGCATGTATCAGCCTGATGAAGAAATGCTTCTCTCAGCTTGATAAGAATGAAATCCAGCAGCCCGTCCGTTCCGGCATGGGCGTCTCCGGCGGCGGGTTGGCCTATATGCCCTGCTATCTCGCAGCGGAAAACAGCTTTGGCGCCAAAATCATATCCGTATATCCCGGCAACGCAGCGCAGGGATTTCCCTCCCATCAGGGCGTCGTCCTGCTTTTTGAAGGGAAAAACGGAGTCCCGTCCGCCATGGCGGACGCCTGTGCCATCACTGAAATAAGGACAGCGGCTGCCAGCGCCGCCGCCACGGATCTCCTTGCCCGCAAGGACAGCCATAAGCTTGCCATCATTGGCTCCGGTGCGCAGGCGCGCACTCATCTGGCCGCCATGCGGACCGTCAGAGAAATTGATGAAGTGACCGTCTGGAGCTATCACAAAGAAAATGCAGTAAAATATGCAGAAGAAATGTCCGCGAAGCATCCGGTACCCATTACCGTCTGCGACACGGTGCAGGAGGCCGTACAGGACGCCGATATCATCTGTACACTCTGCCGGACACGGGAGCCGCTTCTGGAGCTTAGCCAGGTAAAGCCCGGGGCACATATCAATGCCGCCGGGACATGCAGCAGCGTCAGCCGCGACCTTTCCTCTGACCTGGTCGCCGCATCCCGTTTTTACATTGACCAGATGGAAGCCTGCCTGGCCGAAAGCGGCAACTACCTGATCCCGCTCGCAGAAGGCAGCATTCATGAAGGACATATCGCCGGAAGCATCGGCGAAGTCATCAACGGCAAGGTCCCTGCCAGAAGAACTGAGGAAGAAATCACAGTCTTCGAGTCGCTGGGGCTGGCAGCAGAGGATGTCATCTGCGCGGATTATCTATACAAATGCAGCGTACAAGGATGATTATCCGCTCCATCTGCCTGGCCACATGCGGCAAAGATTATCTATATAAGTGCAGCGTGCAAGGATGACTATCCGCTCCATCTGCCTGGCCATATGCGGCAAAGATTATCCAATAAGTGCAGCGTATCAGAATGATGCAGCCCGAATAACAAGGAATGTTCATAATCAATACAAAATTTAATATAAATTTTACAGTTGTACCATATTTTTTATCGTTGACAGCATCATTTTGTGGTGCTAGAATGAACAGAGTGACAAGGGCGTCAGCTTTCGTTAGCTGCGCCCTTTTTATAGTTTCACAATTCATTCCCGTTCACAACTGCATTCAATAAAAGAAAAGGAGAGTTTCAATCATGAAAAGAAAATTATCTATCGTACTTGCGGCAGCGATGATCGCAGGCTGTATGACAGTTCCGGTAATGGCGGAAGAAGCAGAGGATTCCAAGGTCTGGGTGATCGCGACCGATACCGTGTTCAAACCATTCGAATACACCGATGAGAATGGTGACTTTGTCGGCATCGATGTTGACCTTCTCGCTGCTATCGCTGAGGATCAGGGCTTCGAGTATGAGCTGAATTCCCTCGGCTGGGATTCCGCTATCGCGGCATGCCAGGCCGGGCAGGCAGACGGTATGATCGCGGGCGCTTCCATTACAGACGAGCGTAAGGAAAGCGGCTGGATGTTTTCTGACGGCTACTACAATGCGACACAGTCCATGACAGTTGCGTCGGATTCTGAGATTACCGGATTTGAGGATCTCTCAGGTCTGACCGTTGGTGTAAAGACCGGTACGCAGGGTGCCTCCTATGCAGAGAGTCTCCAGGATGAGTACGGATTTGAGATCACCTACTATGAGGATTCACCGACCATGTACCAGGCGGTTCTCGGCGGACAGGTTGTCGCCTGCTTCGAGGATACTCCGATCATGGCTGCTTCCATTCAGAGCGGCGAGCTTGATCTGACCATTCTGTATGACACAGAGAATGAGGGGTCTCCTTATGGCTTTGCCATCTTCTCAGAAGACAGCCAGGAGCTCCTTGACATGTTCAACGCAGGTCTTGCGAATATCGTAGAGAACGGTACATACGCAGAAATCATTGCTGAATACCTCGGCGAGGACGCGGCAGCAACGGCGGAAGCCTCTATGCTGGGCGATGCTGAGGCCGAGACAGAAGTCGAAACTGAGGCGGTTACAGAATAAACCCGTACCGGTTTTGTACGGAAATCTGGTGAATGGTTAACCTGAAGACAAGAGAGGCTGCTGCCAGATCCGAGGGGGATTTAGCAGCAGTCTTTTTCCATTCTGAAAGGAGTTTTTCGTGGTTCGGATTATTACTCAATATGGGCAGCTCCTCTTAAGGGCGATGGGGCAGACCGTCCTTCTCGCCCTTTGTGGCCTGTTTTTTGCCTGCATTCTCGGTATCCTTTTTGGCATCCTTGGTGTTATGAAAAACAGAGTCTGCCGGGCGATCGACCGGGTCTTTGTGGACGTGATCCGGGGGGTTCCTCTGATCGTTCTCGCTTATTTCGTCTATTTCGGCGTTCCATATGCTATGAAAAATATACTTGGCATTCCCTTTACTTTGTCCGCTCTGCAGGCCGGTACGATCTGTCTTGCTCTGAACTGCGGCGCCTATATGGCGGAGATTATCCGCGCCGGCATCCAGTCCGTGGACAAGGGACAAATGGAGGCAGCCCGCAGCCTGGGAATGCCATGGTGGCGTTCCATGTACCGGGTTGTCATGCCGCAGGCGATCCGCACAATGATCCCCAGCATCATCAACCAGTTCATCATCACGCTGAAGGATACCTCTATCCTGTCGGTTATCGGTTTCCCGGAGCTGGTAAATACAGCAAAAAATGTGGTTGCGAACACATTTCTGTCATTCCAGACATGGGGCGTTGTCGCCGTCATGTATCTGATCATCATCGAGCTTCTGACTGTAGCGTCAAGAATGCTGGAGAGGAGGCTGAACGTTGGCAGAGAATAGAAAGATCAAAATTCATGTGTCTCATCTGAAAAAGAATTTTAAAAAGCTGGAGGTGCTCAAGGATATCTCCACAGACGTTTACGAAGGGGAGGTTGTTGTTGTCATTGGCCCTTCCGGCAGCGGAAAATCCACCTTTCTGCGGTGCATAAACCATCTCGAGGAGGTCACCGCCGGAGAGATTGTCATTGACGGTATGAATCTGACAGACAAAAGCACCGACATCAATAAGGTGCGGGAAAACATCGGTATGGTATTCCAGCACTTCAATCTCTTCCCTCATATGAATGTTATGCGGAATCTGACTCTGGCGCCTGTGGACCTGAAAAAAGCCGGCAAAGAGGAAGCTGCAGCGCGGGCACGGAAAATGCTGGTCAAGGTCGGTATGGAGGACAAGGCGGATGCTTATCCGAATCAGCTTTCCGGAGGGCAGAAGCAGCGTGTCGCCATCGCCCGTGCCCTGTGTATGGAGCCGGATATTATGCTTTTTGACGAGCCGACCAGTGCGCTCGACCCGGAGATGGTCGGCGAGGTGCTTCAGGTCATGAAACAGCTCGCGGCAGACGGAATGACCATGGTAATTGTTACGCATGAGATGGGGTTTGCCCGCGAAGTCGCAGACCGCGTCCTGTTCATGGACGGCGGCTATATCGTGGAGGAAGGCACTCCGCAGGAGGTGCTGCAGCATCCAAAGGAGCCGCGCACCATTGATTTCCTGAATAAAGTCTTGTAACCATCTTACAGCGAGTACGAACGAAAGCCGCGCATTTGAAAATGTGCGGCTTTTTTTGCGCAGAGCAAAGCGTGGCTTATCCCAGGCGAAGAGTAGGATAAGCGTCACACGCCCCCCGCACGAACTCTGAATTTCTTACGCTTCCTCCACCAGCTCCACCAGCTTTCTGGCCATTTCCGCGATATCGTCCGTCTCTGTTATGGTGACAACTCCCATCAGAGTACCGCGCCTCTTCTGTACTTTATTATCACCCTTATCCGTTTCTCTGTTCGTCAGCAATACCTGATACGCGTTAATGCCAAACAGATCAGCGAGGCTGTTCAGTTTAAAGTAATATTCCTGTTTGATTTCTCTGGCAGCCTTGCACTCCACGATAACGCTCTGGAAGCCCTTTGTCAGGACCAGGTCAAATTCATTTTTGATATTTCCTTCCGTCCACCGGAACTCATACCCGCAGGACGCATCATCAAAATAGCCCAGCCGGCACACTTCAAAATAAATACAGATTTCCAGGATACTGCCGGCCTTTGTCAGCAGGGAATGGATATCCTCCCCCGTATAGCGGAATCCGGTCAGCCTGCCGTTTTCCCGAATTGGGATCAGATATCTTTTGCCAGATTTCTCACCGGTCAGCTCTTCTATAATTTCCACGACATTGTCCCATGCATGATCATCGCCGCCAGTATACTTCTTTTTTAATTCTGACAGATTTATCTGCGATATGCAAGGCTTTTTGCCAGACTTTTTGTCAATCTTGCTCTCCTCATATTTTTCAAGAGCTCTGCATAGATCATTCCAGTTTTTCACCGCAAGTGTACGGCTGCTCCCTGATCTGTTTTTGCCGACATAAATACTCCACAGATGCCGGTATTCCCTGCCGAAGATCGGATAGTCAAACTCGATGTCCTCCGCCCCGGCCAGTCCGAACATTTCTTCAATGCCCAGGTAGGTATGATCGCTGATATAAGAGAGATACCGGCACTTTTCATTATGGGAAAAACGTTTTCTGGCGCTCTCAAACTCAAAATACGGAAGGTCCTCTTCCATTTTTGCCAGGAAGCGGGCGTTTTCCAGAGCCGAAGAAAACAGCGCTGACGTTCCGTCAAACAGGTCTGGTTTTTCCTGCGCAAGGTATTCCCGGAAGGCTGAGGCTGCCTCACGGCTATCCTTATCAAACTGCAGACAGAAGCTCGTAATCACTCCGTCTTTTACCATCTTGTTAAAGCTTCGTTCCCAGAGCTCCCTCTCCTCCTCACTGATTTCCGGAGAGCCAATGACGCAGAACTGCTTCTGGCAGTAAATTCCCTTGCTTTTCAGATAATTCGCTGATCTGCGCACCATCGGGCGCACCAGCTCTTCAGAAGCGTCGGAATCCAGATACAGAAGCCACAGGATTTTGCCGGGCTTGATTACCGTAGCGGAGGCTGTGTTCTGAAACATAATATGGTTCATTTTGTACACGGAATCCGAAATCTGGAAGGGAGCCGCCAGAGTCAGGTTCATCCGGTAGGTAAGGATAAAGCTGATCTTGCGCACGAGAGTATCATCGTATTTTTTATAATCCCTGTACATCGCTGACTCGATCGCCGGCCAGATCTCCCGGTCAAGCAAAGCCAGTTTTTCCCCGATCTGTGCTTTGGCCTCCTCTGAGCAGCCACCGGTAACAGCCAGGAACCGCTCCTTGTATAATCCATATTGTTTCGCGTAAGCACGGCTGCCATCGAGTATATTTTCTACACAATAGACAAAATGCTCCCATTTGCGCATCCGTCTGTCCTTCAGGCCTTCTGACTCCAGAATGCCCCGGATATCCGCTATCACGCCTTTTTTTACAGGATCTGTATCCTTAAAGCGCTTTGCTTTCGCATGCATGAACCGGTGAAGCTCCACGGACATCCGATCCAGCGGATCCAGCGACCGATCCAGCTCATCCCGTGCCTCTATTTCCTCTGGATCCTCCCTGTCGCGGTCCCAGCAGCTTCTGTCGCGGCTGTATGCGCCGGTGGAAAGCGGCGTGGCGGTCGTACTCCTCACAATGCAGGGATGGATCTTCTTTTCTTTATCATTTACCTTACACCGCACAAGGCAGTCCTCGTAAAACGCCTCCATCTGGTCCGGATCCGGCGCTGTCCATCCTTCTGTCACCTTTTCCAGCACCCAGCGCCGGTGCTCCAGCGCAATGATCTGATTGAGCAGCTCATCGTTCGCCAGAGCCGGACCAACGCGCAGCGTTTTTTTAATGTCCGGCTCGTCCTGCCGCCGATGCGCAGCGAGGGGGCGCTTCCATGAATTCTCAAGCGCAGCTGCGAAAGCATCCGCCGCGACCGAGGGATCGTCCAGCGGAATATCCAGATCTGCCAGCTTGTAACGGATCGACAGGGCAAACGCGGTGGAGGACTGGTAACGATAGCTGTCGCGCTTAAACTCCTCCCACTCGTTTAGTAGATTGCCATTAATCGAATCCGACCATGCCTGATCCGCATTAAATGCCATGCGCTCCAGCTCCGGATCAATCAGGGAAGGGCCTTCTTCATATTCTGTAAAGATCACGCCGCCCTGATAAATTGCTCCCTCCTCTGGGACTGGCGCGACATTCCGGGGTACTTCCGTCCCTTCCGCCTCCTGGACGGAAGCTGAGGAATTTGCTTCCTGCCTTTCCACATCCAGGCCGAAAGCAAAGGAATTTGCTTCCTGGCCGGAAACAAAGGAATTGTCCATAATATAGTGCACCGCCCCGGGCTCTGAGGGCATCAGTTCTCCAAGAACCTGCGTCAGACAGGCAGCCAGCCGCTGATTTACGGCATTGTCCCCCAACGATATCAGAAAATAATGATACTTCTCATCCGGAGCCTGCGACAGTATATCAATCAGCTGTTCCTCCATAAGCTCCCGCTTATCCGAAAACAGCTTCGACTGCTCTTCCTTT
Source organism: Lachnospiraceae bacterium (assembly GCA_021201095.1). Taxonomy (GTDB): domain Bacteria; phylum Bacillota; class Clostridia; order Lachnospirales; family Lachnospiraceae; genus Choladousia. The sequence continues at coordinate 11,959 of JAJQFO010000147.1, read as the reverse complement.
GAAAGACCGACGAAATCCAGGACCGCATATGCTTCCGCAGAAGCCTCCGCCTCTGAAACCGCTTCTGACGAAATCTCCTGCTCCGCCTCCTCATTTCCGTGTGCAGACGTTTTTATTGTTCGCTTCGAAAGAGAGCCATTGACATTTACAAAATCTGCCAGAGCCGGGCGTGCACTCAGATATTCCCTGCGCACCAGCGCAGCATTCTCCGCCAGAACCGTGATGGATAAAGCATGCGCGGTCATCTGACCGGCCTGCAGGCACTGATCGACAAACATCAAAGCCGCTTCATCCCCGCCGAGCACCAGCACATTCATATTTCGCTCCTGCTTCCCGATAAACTGAAACAGCGGCTCCCTGTACAGCAGCTCCTGAAAAACTGATTTCAATCCTTGATTCATCATTTGTAAATGCCTCCCGTTCCTTTTCTCGTTCCCCATTGTTTGTTTCAATATTATATTTTCTTTTCTAAACATACAAGCTTTACATCATTTATCCCATTAGCAGGACGGTTTTTCAAATCGCCGGCCAGCAGGTTCAGCTGCTTTGGATGAATAAAGTGTGCAAAGGCTTATGAGCTACAGTATAACATCTCCTCCCTGAATGTAAAAGAAATATTTCAGAAAAAACAAATGTCAGGCGACTGGATCAACACTCCCTTCGTTCTGGCCCACCGTCTCACAAACCTCTGTGCATCTTCGGGTGCTTTACTATTGTTTACCGCTTTCAGCTGAATAAGACACGGCGCATTTCCCCTGGTATCACGCACCCTTCTCGACGGCAGAACCTCCATAGTCGCGAATGGCTTATCCGGCTGCTCCTTTTTTCTCAGGAACAATATGTAAGTATCCTTTCTCGCGACACGTTCTGTGTATGTGACAACGCAATGATGAAGCACCGATGATTCTCTGGCGAGATCCTCCATTTCCCGGGGAAGCCTTACGATATAGGATTCCTCCGCTTTCCGTTTCTCAGCTTCCGTCGTGTGCATATCTGAATTTTTCGCTTTTTCCGTGTCTATATCTGAATATTTCACTTTCGCCATGCCTGTATCTGAATTTTTTGTTTCCTTCCTTTTCTCCGGGACCTCCGTACCGAGGCTGACATATTCCTCCTCTTTTATCGCTTCCAGAAACGCAGAGCCATCTACATCGGTTAGTCTTTTTATGAAATAATACTGGAGTGCCATTTCATCATGCGCTTTTTTCAGCATTTTGGGCCATTTTCCATACCGCCATGAGTCAAGCGCTTTACAGCAGGTAATATAATCTCTATATAAAGTATAATTTTCCTCCGAGAAAAGTTCTGTCACATAACGGATTGTTTTTATCATTTCCTTTTCTGACCACTGATTCATTTCCCTGACCGGCCGCGGGACTCCATCCCTTCTGACCTTTGAAGCTGCACAGTCCGACAGAAACCTGACATACGATGGTGTGAAAGCTTCCACCTGCAGAAATGCAGGTTTGCAGGCATATATTTTCACGGCGGACGGAAGAATTCTCAGGATTTCTTTCTCGTCTAGCTCCTGAATCTTTTTCAGCAGTTTTACCGGTAAATGAAGCATGCCCTTCACATCCGTAGCGTATGCATTCAGAAGCTTCTTCTGCTGATGAGTTCTGTCATCCCCCCTTCTCCCTGCGTCTTCGATCTCATAAAGCTTCCCAAGCTTTTCAAAGATATTACAGAGCTTCCCAAGCCCTGCCTTGGAAAGAAGCTCCAGATTTTTATTATAATTGGGAGAAAGCAGCGGTACCAGGCAGTCCTCTCCGCCTCCTTCCAGATATTCCTGAATCATAAACGACGGATATCTGCGGGCGAATTCTTCTATCACCCCGTTATCAGGATATTCCAGAAATACAATTGGTTTTTCGGCACTGCGAATCCATCCGGAAGCTTTCTTTTCCTCTATGGTTTTCGTCAGAAAAGAAAAATCCGGCCGCTTACCGGTATACACCATAAAATCTCTGGATAAAATCACTCTCTGAGGAAAAAAGCTTGCGTCGATTTGCAGAAATAATTCCCCGTACTTTTCAAACCTCGTAATCGCAACCATTCTGTCCTTCACGCTTTCGGGGCTAAAGCCTGCATCTCTGGCTGTATCATTTTCCCTGAAAATGGAAGCTATGGTCTCATCCAGCGGGCTATGCAGCTCCTCCTGTACATCATAGTCCTTCTGACGGTATCCTTTTTGCCTGTAAATATCCAGGAACATTCCGCAGCTAAAGATTTGGGGAATATTGACAAAATAGCGATAGATCACCTCAATGCCCGCGTCAGGATATAAAAGCGTCATAAAGTTCTCATCCATAAATTTTCTCATCCATATGTCCACATTGTAGAAGCCAGATTCTTCGACCTCCCTGCTCTCCCTGCTGAATTTCGCAGAAAATATCTCCTTCCAGGAGCATTCCAGGTGATGATTCACCGGCCCCTTCTTTAAATCCGCCACCACCTGATATACCCGAAAAACCAGTTTATCCTGCTCAATTGCAAAGGTATAGCCAAACAGGTCTTTTTCTGTCAGAATTCCATATTCTTTCGATTCCCGAAATCCGCATTTTTCTGCGTGAGTCTCCAGATGATAAGAATCCTGCAGCTGCGCTTTTCCACACTTCGTGCAATATACCCGGCCCTGAATCCGAATAAAAGCGTTCGGAATACTGTACTTATTCTCCATTTCAGCTTCTCCTCTCATCTTATCCACTAAAACTGCGCTGCGGAGAATCGATACCGTTCTCGATTCTCTGTAAAGTAAAGATCGGAATATTTTCTCAATTGTATATTCCGTACGAATCTATGTCATAAAACCACATCCATAACATCCACATGCTCTATCGATATTCAGTTGTCATGGTGCGATTTTTTTCAATCAACTCCACGCAAAAAGCCAGGTATCTTCCCCCGTTCCGGAAAAGAACACCTGCTGATCGCGTTATTGTTATTATTATAATATACCTGAAATTAACACGAATAAGGGGGGAGGACAATACTATGGCCTTAGAACCAGTCTCTCACATTGTCTCCTGACCAACATATCTTATAAAGAGCTACCCAGACGCGCCTTATACACAAATTGCTTCTTCGTGGGTAGTTTCGAAATAAACTGGTCAGGAGGTATCGCTGTGAATCCATTGCTTGAATTAAACAGCGTAAGCTACGCTTATCACGGTAAAAATGGTGAAACCAGTGCCTTATCCGATATCTCATTTCAGGTGTTTCCCGAAGAATTCATTGCTATCGTCGGCCCAAGCGGCTGTGGAAAATCCACGCTGTTATCTTTAATTTCAGGCCTGTTAAGTGCGGAAAGTGGGTCTATATCATTTCAGGGAACATATAGCCCGCCCGCAGGGCGAGGATGCCCGCATCCCATGAAAAATCGCTTCGCAATGAGGACAGCTAAAAATAGCCGGATCGGATATATGCTGCAGAAGGATCATCTGTTTGAGTGGCGCACGATCTACCGCAATATTACCCTTGGGCCTGAGATCAGGCACTGTCTGGATGAAAATACCAGAAAACGGATCGATAGTATGCTCAGAGAATATGGGCTGGACGGGTTTCGCAATGCCCGCCCCAGCGAACTCTCCGGAGGGATGCGCCAGCGTGCCGCGCTGATCCGTACGCTGGCGAATGACCCGGAGCTGCTTTTGCTTGATGAGCCATTTTCTGCGCTGGATTATCAGACGCGGCTGAATGTCTGTGACGATGTCGCAGCTATTTTGAGAAAAGAGCGGAAAACGGTGCTTCTTGTGACGCATGATCTCTCGGAGGCGATCAGCATGGCCGACCGGATTATCGTCCTGACGAAGCGGCCGGCACGCATCCAGGCAGTTCTGGAGGTGCATTTTTCCGGAGATCAACTCACTCCATTTGAGCGCCGTAGCGCACCCGAGTTTTCAAAATACTTTCATCTTCTATGGAAGGAGCTGAATGCAGGTGAAAAGCAGGAAAATGAAGATCATAAAAATGAAGAACCCGGAAACTAAGAGCACAGACATGAAGAGCATAGGCACGAAGAGTATAGAAATGAAGAACATGGAAGCCATGTCTCTCTCTCAAAAGCAGTATCTGAAAAGTCTTGACCGCCGCAGACGCAGGATTTGGACAGCGCGAATTTCAATTTTTGTCCTGTTTTTGCTGTTCTGGGAAGCGGCCGTACAGCAGGGCTGGATTGACGGCTTTATTTTCAGCAGTCCGTCAAGGGTAGCAAACGCGTTTCTTCGCTTGTGGGCGGATGGCAGCATTCTCCGGCACACGAGGATCACACTTCTGGAGACGCTCGCCAGCTTCGCTCTTGTAGTCCTTCTGGGTGTAGGCTGTGCCGTCCTGCTCTGGTACAACCGGGCGCTCTCTGAGATCTTCGAGCCCTTCCTTGTCGTCCTGAACAGTCTGCCAAAGTCTGCCCTCGCGCCGCTTCTGATCGTCTGGATCGGCGCAAATCTGAAGTCCATCATTGTCTCCGGCGTATCAGTGGCGATTTTCGGAACCATTCTGAACCTCTATACGGGTTTCCATGAAATGGATCCAGAAAGCAGCAAACTGATCTATACACTTCAGGGAACAAAGAAGGATGTGCTGTTTAAGGTGCTCCTCCCGGGGACACTCCCGCTTTTGATCAGCATTATGAAGGTCAACATTGGCCTGTGTCTGGTCGGTGTCGTGATCGGAGAGTTCATCGGAGCAAGGGAAGGACTTGGATACCTGATCATCTACTCAAGTCAGATTTTTAAGCTGGACTGGCTGATCCTGTCGATTGTAATTTTGTGCATAATCGCGGTGCTGCTCTACGGCGCGCTGAGTCTGCTTGAGAAAAAGTGCAGCCGCATGGGGTATTGAAAGCGTTGAGGGCAATTCGGCCGCATGGGATACTGAAAGCGTTGAGAAAGGTTCGGCTGCACGTGGCACTCAAAGCGTTGAGATAAATACGCCAGTACATGGCACTCAAAGCGTTGAGATAAATACGCCAGCACATGGCACTCAAAGCATTGAGATAAATACGCCAGCACATGGCACTCAAAGCATTGAGATAAATACAGCTGTACGGGCTAATGAAAGCATTAATAAATATGATGCACAGAATACTGCGTATGTTAAAAATAGAGGCTGCTATATAAAATACTGCTGGCACAAGGAAATATACTGCAGTAAGAGGGTTTACTGTTAAAAACCTCTATAAAAGCAGGGGCCGGGCCGAAGAGAATTATCTCTCCGGCTCGCGCCCCTGCATCTCCAGGTCTGAATTCACTGCACCGCCATTTTCTCGAGGTATTCCGCATCTACATATTCTGTCAGCCATACCCCATTCGCGGATAAATAAAATGGAATGCCGTCTCTGCTCATCTTTCCGGCAGGAATCTCAAATACCAGCGGTTTTCCATGCCGCTGCCCCACCTTCAAAGCGGTCTCTATATCTTTTGACAGATGGACATACAGGTGGCTCATCCGCCTGATTCCTTCCCGGCGAATGCTGTCCGCGTATTTTTGAGCCGTACCATGGTATAAAATCTCCGGAGGGACTGCCGTTTCCAGTTCCACATCCACCGGGATGCTGTGCCCCTGATTCGCACGGATCAACTCCTTCCGCTCATCAAAGCTGTATCGCTGCTTCTCATCTGAGGCGACAATTTCTTCGAGCAGAGCGCGGTCGATCGAGCGTCCGGTACGATTGATGCCTGCAAGGAGCTCGTCGACATCCGCCCAGCCATGTTCATCCAGAGTCAGATTTACCTTTTCCGGATGATGGCGCAGCAGAAGGCTGATAAATTTACTTAAATTCGTCTTATCGGAAGCATCCGTCATTGCAAAACCCTCCTTGCCAGATTCTGATGATTTTCATCATAACATGAATCACGTATAAAGGGAAGGAAAAACCATATCAAATTCTTGCCAAAAAAATGGATAATGACCAGACGGCTCTTGCCATTTGGGCATAAATGTGCTATTTTCTTTCTGGTTCGGCGGGGCAGGAATGCTTCTTTTGTAACTATGCCGAACAAAATTAACATTTTATGGGGAAGCGTAAGGAGGCTCCTTTCATGGAACAATACCAGGGCAGAGCTATTAACGACAAAATCGCCATTGGAAGGACATTTTTATACAGGAAAAACAATAATCCGGTTTTGAAACAACACGTTGAAGAAACCGATGCGGAAATTGCACGGCTGGAAACAGCTCTGAATGCCGCTCTTACCAGACTGAATCAGATCTATCAGAGAGCACTGGACGAGGTCGGTGCAGATGATGCGGCGATCTTTGCGGTACATAAAATATTGCTCCGCGACAGAGATTATCTGGATTTTATCCGCAGCATGGTCTGCCAGGAACAGGTCAATGCGGAATACGCTGTCAATGCGGCCGGTGCGCATTTTTCAGAAAAGTTTGCCCGGATGGAAGACCGCTATATGCGCTCACGCGCAGATGACATCAGGGACATTTCCGGGCAGCTGACTGCGGCACTGTCCGGAAATGGCATAGAAACGCGCGAGCCAGATGAGGCTGTCATTCTTCTGACCGATCACCTGACCCCGAGTGAGACCGTGCTGCTGGACAAATCCAAAATACTGGCTTTCGTCACCCGCCGCGGCTCCGACGACTCACACACCGCGTTCCTGATTCGCGCAATGCAGATCCCTGCCATAACCGGAATCCATTTTCAGGATGACTGGGACGGCCGGATGGCGGTCATTGACGGCAGCGCCGGAACCATCACCATTGATCCGGATCCGGGCACGTTGGAGAAGGCAGCTGACAGAATGCGTCAGTACAGGCAAAGACTTCGTATCCTATGAATAAAGCGGCGCCGTCCCAAAGTGTCCTGCAGCTGTTTGGGGCGCCGCTTATCCCAGCTTTACCACCAGCACGCCGTCCATCATTGCGATCGAGCCTTCATCCGGATAGCTGGGCATAGCGCGTACCTCCTTACTCTGCCGTACCTCATTCCATGTATCCAGATCCGCCATCACAGCCGGATTCAGCAATACATAATCAAAATAAGCCTGAAAGTAATCGTGGCTTGCTGACGGCGAGAAAAAGGTACTGCCAGAGCCGGTAAGCCGGTAAATATGCCCAAATCCAGACATGCTTTCAAACAAGGAGTTTGGTTTCCCGACAAATACCACCTCCGTCTCTCCCGTCACATAGCCGTCTACTTCTTCCATTTTGGATACGACTCTCGTAAAGAAGGATAAATTTGCATCATATTCTATATCTTTTTTCAGGTATGCCGCATTCGACGTCCGCACATTTCCAAGCAAAACCACACACACCATAGCTGTCAGAACCAAAGCCGCACCTTTCTTTACAACTGCGCGGTTCTTTGCCGCTTCCCAGGCATTTGCTGCTTCCCGGTCGTTTGCAGTTTCGCTGTCCTTTGCTGCTTCCTGCGCCTTTCCGCTCATTTCCAGCCATCCGCCGTCGCCGGAAGGAGCTTCGGCTTCAGGTGAACCAGTTTCCCAGAAACATTCCTGCGCTCTCCCTCTTTCGCCCAGCGAAGGACTCTCCATCAGCCATCTGACAATCAGCAAAATAAACAGATGTATCAGCCAGACGGAATAATACATCAGCAAATGTACGTAACCATCTGTCAATATGTAGCACACATTCATTCCCATCGGCATAAGCAGAATCAGCAGAACCGTCAAAAGCTTTTCCGGTATATGAATTTCTCTCTGCGACAGTCCGAAAATCACTGCCATCAGGGCAATTGCGAGCAAAAGTACATGGAGCATAAACGTAAAATCATCTGAAAACAAGGACGTCTCCGATACAAACGTCCGCAGTGCAGCCACATATCCCTTCACGGCACAGCCAAGCAGCTCCCGGAACGGCGTAGAAAGGCTCGTATCCAGCGAATTCACTTTTCCGGTTGAGAGAGAATAACCGGCAATCCGGCAGCCAATGCGAATGGATATAAAATACAGCAGACCTCCGCCGAAAAGCATTCCGATGCTTTTGATTCCCTTTTTCAAAATGTTCTGAACTTTTTCATAATTCAGCAATTCCATGATCAGAGTTATCAGAATCAGAGTAATCGTTACGGAGACAAAGCTCTGATAAAGGCCGAGAGAAAGGCAGACTGGGATGATGCCATACAGAAAACCTCTGTCAAATCGTTTCCAGAGATAAACCGCGCAGACGGCAAGGAGCAAAGAGAGCATATTGGAATCAAGGTCATGGATATAGGTCGCCGTCGTGGCCGTGACAGTGATATTTGTTGTCAGTATTCCGGCGGTCAGTGCGATCATCCAGGCTGACTTCAGAGCGAACAATTTTACTGTCAAAAACAGTGCAAGTCCGATAAACAGCAGAGAAAACAGGCCAATCATCCAGGGAAGAGTGAGAACTCCGCGCGATATTGCCCGATAGACCGGGACAAAAACACGTCCGGACTGTATTTTTAAATCCGTACCGTGGACGGCAGCATTAAATTCCACCAGGGAATCATGCGAGACCGAATTATTAAAAAACATATAAGCATGCGCTGCCAGCCCCCAGGCAAACGTGACCAGCATGCAGAAAAGGAAGGTTTTTTTATTCTCCTCCCATTTCCGGGAAGCCGCTTTTCTGAGATCGGGCAGCTTCTCCATCAGCTCTGTAAGAGTGCAGATTCGCACCCGTTTCGGGAGCAGCGCGCACAGAACCAGGTTTACAAAGTAAAACGAACATGCCGCGCATACCACTGCCACTATAAGGACTGTTCCGCGGATCGGTATTTTGATTTTGTCCGCCAGAGCGGAAAGCTTGCTGCTGTTTATCATGTTGACAAAAAAATATCTGCCGGACAGCCAGAGAAGAAAGACCGAAAGTACAGCAGATGCGACAGAAGAATGCGCCCTCGCGTATTCTTTCGTATCCTTGAGCCGCAAAGTAAGCAAAAGCAGAAACGCCGCAGCGATCAGACCAGCCAGAAGTCTCGGAATCGTCAGCGCGTTAAGAATCACAAGTGCGCATCCTGAGATAAAAAAACAGCCATTCTTCCTTAATTTTTCTTTGACATACATTTTCTTCTTTTTCTGACCGGCCATGCCGGAATCAGAACTCTCCTGTTAAATGATTGATGAAAAACCTGATGCAGGGAAACAGGAACCTTTATTGAAAGGTCACTCTGGAAGATTTGCTTCATGAGAAACCGAATGGAAAGAAACGTTCCACGCGGCCGACTCATACAGCAAGGTCCCCGCTGCCCAGAAGGTCCAGATAATATAGTGGAGCAAAGCATAGCGATCATTAGGCGGCGCGCCGTCTCCGATGGAAAACCACAGGGTAATAATCAGACAGAGCGCAAATCCCGGTCCCAGCTTTTTTGCCACATCCCCGAAAGACTTTTTTCGAATCAGACTGTACAGCGTGTACAAACCAGCCAGGATGAACATAACCAGAAATGAATGAACGTAATACGCATACCAGGACTGAGCCAGCTTTGGAGTGATCGTTTTCGCACAGTACAGATTCCAGCTGTAGGAGGTGGAAATCGTCATATGTCTGGCAAGACAGGCCGTAACCGGCGTGAACAGCATGCAGGTGATATCCTCCATGATTTCAAAAAGGACGAGCTTTGTCTGCGTGTCAAACACAATGGCGGCCATTTCCAGATACAGTTCTTCCGCTTTTTCCTCCCCCACCTGCTCCACGATCAGCGGCGCCATCTGATACATGACATTATTGTTATGAGAATCAAACGCCACAGCATCCTCAAAGGAGACTATTTCCTTAATCTCATCCGGAAACGACTCATAATTTGCAGCCATATGCGGCCATACGACCCGATCCAGAAGAATAAACGCGAAGGAAGTCGAAATACGGCCATAGACCCCCGGCTGCTGAGTCTTTTTGTTTATCGCAGAGGCCAGACAGGTACTAAGCAAAATGCAGCAGAGCATGCAGACCGCTGCTCTTTTTATTTCAGCGCGGCTGCGTCTTTTCACAAGGTAAACAGCAAAACAGATAACGAGAAACAGGGTACAGGTATAGAGACGGTCTGCACGGATCAGGTACTCAACCAGCATGGAAAGCGCAATCAGCAGAAAATCCTTCCAGGATACACAATCATTTTTAAAAATTCGCGTAACCGAAGCAAGCATAAACAGCATCATGGAGGTTGCAAGGGAATCCGTCAGCACAGTAAAATTAAACAGAGTAATCATCGGGATGCAAAACAGGTACAGCGTAAAATACACAATTCCCGCATAACGTCCCGCCGTAAGCTGTCCCTTATAAAGCGCACCGGCAATTGTACGGACAAAGTAATAAATCGACAGCAGGGAAACGAGTGCCTGTACGATATATAAAAGTGTCTGGTATTCGACGCCGGGCAAACAGCCGGCTATCTCATCCGCCATGCGGACCAGCAGCGGATACAAAATCGGGCGATATTCATCTACGATCAATGTCTGACTCAGATTGTAATATTCTGTGCTGTCTCCAAACGGCGGAAATCCGGCAATATTCTGCACCATCCACGCAAATCCATAGACGATCTGCACCGCCATCAGAGCGCCAATAACGAGCCAGATCAGGTGCTTTAACGTGATTTTTTTCATTATCAAAGCTGCCTTTCTTTTGATTCGATACACGTTTTCGCAGGTAATTCAAAATATATGCGAAATACGCTTCTGAATAATTACGTTTCTGTTTTCTCTTCGCCTGTTCTCACGCAGTTCCTCTCAAAAACAACGCATAAGACTGCGCAGATTTACTTATTTTTAAAAATAAATGTTTTCTGTACCAGATAATTCACGAAAAACAATGCCGTATCCACAAACATCTTGATTAGAATTTCATCCACCGGCAGTACTGCAGTCAATGCGGTCACCAGGATCGAGGAAACTACAGCTCCGGCTGCGCACAAAAGGAAATAAGATGCCGCTGAAACTGCATATCCGGCTCTGCTCTGAAATACGACGTTCCGGTTTACCAGATAATTGAAGGTGCCGGACACCAGCCGCGCCGCAATCGTCGAAGCCGGAATGCGCCAGGCCAGCTGCCGCAGCAAAAGCTTGTCACACAAAGTAAACAGCAGAAAATCGATCAAAGTAGAGCTCAGCGAGGACAGTAAGTAAATGAAAAAGGTCCCCAGCAGCAGGCGGTAAATCAAAAAGGAATCACGAATCGGATGAAAATGCGTCCCCTGATTCTTATCAAAGTATACTGTGTGAATCGGTACTTCCTCAAATCCCGCAGTCTTTCCTGTCTTCATAAGCACCGCAGTCTCATACTCAAACCGGTCTCCCTGTACAGAAAGGCACAGATCCATCAATGAGTTCGGGATCCCCCGAAGTCCCGTCTGCGTATCACTGACCGAAAGCCCCAGCAGGACTTTAAAGCAACGGCTGGTCAGCGTGTTGCCGAAACGACTTTTGGGCGGTACATTTGCCTCCTGAAAATCCCGGCATCCCAAAATCATCTTGTCCGTTCCACTTAACAGCTTTTTCTGGATCTGCACCACATCCTCTGTCAGATGCTGTCCGTCTGAATCTGCAGTGATCACTCCGATATACTCCTCCAGAGGAAAATGTTCCTTATAATATCGAAACCCGGTGCGCAGTGCGCGACCCTTTCCATAATTTCTGTCATGCGATAAAACCGTAATCTCAGGCTTCCCGGACAGCTCTGCAAAAATGGATTTGTCTGTGCTTCCATCGTCTACGAGAAGAATCGCGGAAAATCCTGCCCGGATCAGTTCCGCGATGTAAGTTTTCAGCTGTTCCGGCGGATCAAGAGCCGGTATTAATATTGCACATTTCTTTTGCATGGTATTCTCCGTGTGCATGATTCCCGCAGCCGCCAAATCAGGCTGCCGGGCAGTCAGACAGCCCGGCTAAAATCATTTTCCGGCGCTGACAGGCCAAACCGTAGGATATTTTATCACTGTATAATCCTGATTGCAAGAATTTTCGGTATGATTCCAGGGTTGTTTCACGAACATTTTCTGTTGCCATCCATCGCTTTGTGTAAATGA
>JAJQFO010000075.1 GCA_021201095.1 Lachnospiraceae bacterium | reverse complement strand
GATCAATGTAGCAGTTATAAAGAGTATATATCATATATAAAAGACCTTTTAAGAGAAGATTTCCATGAAGCTTTTCCAGATATTTCCTTTCGTAAAAAGGGAACGATACTGGAGGATATGCTGCGTATTTTTGAGAAAAAGGGAAGAAAATTTATTCTTATATTTGATGAATGGGATTATATCTTCCACAGAGATTTCTTTACAGAAAATGACAGAAAAAACTATACGAGCTTTCTGGCAAGCCTGACAAAAGATTCAGGATGTGTGTCCTTGACATATATGACGGGGATACTTCCTATCGCTAAATATTCACAGAGTGCTACTTTAAATAATTTTAAGGAGTATACGATGGCAATTCAGCCAAAGTACAGTGAATATTTTGGATTTACAGACAGTGAAGTAGATGATTTATATGAAAGATACTGTATGAATCAGGAGAATCCTGTGATTACCAGGCAGGATCTGAGTTTCTGGTATGATGGTTATAAAACTGCTGCAGGAGAGAGCATGTATAATCCACGTTCAGTAGTTTATGCTCTGTCAAATAATTATCTGGCTAGTTATTGGACCAGCTCCGGACAGTATGCGGAAATTTCCAAATATATTGTAAATGATATTGAGGGAGTAAGAGATGACGTCATTCTGATGGCTGCAGGAGAGGCTGTTTCTGCAAATATAGAGGAATATGCTGCGACTGCAATGAACTTAAATACAAAGGATGAAATTTTTTCAGCAATGGTAGTGTATGGATTTCTGAATTATGAAAATAATTGTGTCAGGATACCGAATCGGGAATTAATGGATGAATTTGGAAAGACGATCCGAACAGAGGAGACATATAGTTATGTACTGGAGTTAGAAAAAAAATCGGAAAAAGTCCTTCAGGCTACTCTGGATGGAAATACAGCAGTCATTGAAGAAGTACTGGAATTTGTTCATCATTCGGAATCTCCTTTAAAAGCATATAATAACGAAGCGGAATTATCCGGAAGTATCAAACTGGCATACATTGCCGCAAGAAATAAATATGATATGGTAAGAGAAGACCAGTCCGGAATCGGTTATGTTGATTATATCTTTTATCCATATGATAAAAAAAGTGATGGGATTATTATAGAACTAAAAGTGAATGATTCTGCAGAAAATGCGATTAAGCAAATTAAAAATAAAAAGTATGCATTAAAGTTTAGAGGAAAGCTTGGTGAAAAACCGAAGACTACAGGAAGAATCATAGCTGTTGGCATTGGATATAAGAAAAAAGATAAGGTACATCATTGTAAGATCGAAATACTTTAAAAGAAAGAGATATAAGATGTACAGTTCATAAAAAATAACCAATTATTATAGAATGCAGGGAGAATGACCATGAAAATAACAATAGGGCATCTATACCCGGATCTGCTGAATCTGTATGGCGACCGGGGCAATATTCAGTGTATGAAAAAGCGCTGTGAGTGGCGCGGTATCGAGGCCGAAGTGCGTGAGTTTCAGATCACGGACGATGTGGACTTTTCGGATCTGGATATTGTGCTCCTTGGCGGCGGTTCGGACCGGGAGCAGATGCTGGTGTGTGAGAAGCTGAAAACCATCCGCGAGGATTTTCATGGCTATGTGGAGGACGGCGGCACAGTGATCGCGGTTTGCGGCGGCTATCAGCTGCTCGGGCATTATTATGATACCTCGGAAGGGCAGATTGAGGGACTCTCTTTGATTGATCTCTATACAGAGCAGGGCAGTCCGCGTCTGATCTCGAATATCGTGATTGAAAATGAGGAGTTTCCCCATCCGATTGTCGGGTTTGAAAACCATGGAGGACGGACATTTATCGGAGAGAACCGGCCGCTTGGGAAGGTTTTGTTCGGATTTGGAAATAATGGCAAGGACGGCGCGGAGGGTGTGCTTTATAAGAATGTTGTGGGAACCTACCTGCATGGGCCGCTGCTTCCGAAAAACCCGCATATCTGCGATTATCTGCTGGGGAATGCTCTTGAAAAAAAATATGGCACGAGGGAGCTTGCGCCGCTGGATGATGCGCAGGAGCTGGAAGCAAACCGGTATATTGTGGAGCGGTTTGTGAAAAAGTAATTGGTCATCTGTTGAATTTGTGATTTGATGATCGGAAAATTTGTTTTTACTATGAAATCCCAAATTTTATACTTTGTCGCTTCAGGTGTATTCTGGCAGGATTTTTAAACAAGGATCAGGATAGGATGCGATATAAAGAAAAATGGACAGGGGTATGAATCAATCACCCCTGTCCTGTTTTGTAATGATGCACAGAGCCGGGTAAGGAATTTTGCGGCTAAAGCCGCACCCGGCTCGCGCAGCGGATAGGGGGAGAGGACTCCCCCTATCCGATTGTGCAATATTTCATGCGAAGCGCGGGATGCCACCTGGCGAGGGGCATAACCCGGCGAGGGAGTAGAAGTCGACGAATCGCCTCCTACTCGATTTCCTGCTAATAGATAAATCATTTACTCCGTCCGCAGCGCAACTACCGGGTCTTTTTTCGCGGCGCTCCGGGACGGGATGATGCCGGCGATGAGGTTCAGGACGATGCTGATGATGACCAGGATGACACCGGCCTCGGTCGGCAGGTAGGCGTTCAGACCGGAAATGCCGGTCGCGCCGTGGATCAGGTTGTTGATCGGGAAGCACAGCAGCACGGTCACCACGACGCCGAGGATACCGGAGAGGAAGCCGATGATCACGGTCTCTGCGTTGAACATGCTGGATACATCACCTTTGGAAGCGCCGATCGCGCGCAGGATCCCGATCTCTTTGGTGCGCTCCTGTACGGAGATGAGGGTGATCACGGCGATCATGATGGACGAGACAATCAGGGAGATCGCCACGAAGCCGATCAGCACGTAGGTGATGGCGTTGATGATGGTCGTGATGGACGACATCATGATGCCGACATAGTCTGTGTACTGGATCTTCTGCAGGTCGTCGACGCCTTCATTATAATCGGCGATCGCGTCCTCTACGATGTCTTTGTTTGAGAAGGAAGACGCGTAGAGATTGATGGAGGAGGGGTCGTCGAGGTCGACATATCCCAGCTTGATCAGGTTATCCTCATAGGTGCTGTCGGAAAATTCCATGATGCTCTCATAATATTCAGCGCACTGCTCTGCTGTGTAGCCAGCTACCTCTGCATCAAGGGCGGCGGCAAGCTCTTCTGTACTCATGGTTCCGAGCTGTTCCATGACCTGGCTGGCATACTGCTGTGTAATCTGGGCGGTTACCAGCTGTGTATACATGGTTTCTACATCCTCATCGCTCATACTGTCGAGATATTCTGTGGCGGTTTCTTCGTCCAGGCTCATCTGGGACTCCAGCATCTCGGCAATGGAGGCACGCATGTCCTCAATTGAGCATTCTGCCATGGCTTCGCTGACAGCCTCGTTCAGCTGCTCATCGGACGGAATACTCATGATCTCGATATAAGATTCCGCCTTTTCCTCTTCAGAAAGCTCATCGATGTAGGCAAGGAATTTTTCCTGCTTTTCTTCATCGGTCAGGCTTTCGCTGCTGTCAGAGAAAGGAAGTCCGGTCAGAATGTCAATGGTTTCATTTTCCAGCTGCGCGGCGGCTACGTCAGATTCTCTGGACTTTTTAATTACATATTCGGTCAGTGCGCTCGTGTAGGCGATGCCGTTGTCGAGCATGGCGGAGGTCGCATCCTCGTTCGGACGGATAATACCCACGACCTTCAGCACAAGTGCGTTGTCGTAGAGATACTGCAGACCGCTCTCGCTCTCGCGAAGGTCAGTGTAGGTCCCGGTCTGATCATTGTAGGTATAGGCGTCGCAGTTTAAGATTACCCGGTATTCCTGGTCACAAATTTCCTCGTAGGTCCAGGAGGTATCGTCAATCTCGGCATCGGTGCCTTTATTTGCCGCGTCGGCGATTTCCATGATCGTGTCTTCGGAAATCAGGCCGAGGGCATAGAGGGTCATGTCATCGATTTCATTGTTTTCGTCGAGAACCAGCACGACCTCATCATAGTCGTTCGGCCAAGAGCCGTAGAGCAGATCGTACTGCCGTTCCAGAACGTCATTGACATAGGATCCGTCCTTGCCGGAGAGCATTTCCTGCCAGATGGAGTCAGACATGGTACTCATCGCGGAATAGGAGTACAGGGAAGAGCTGTCGTCGGAATCTCCCATCAGGGAGGACATTGTCTCCGAATCCAGATTCATATAGCTCGCCATGATATCCGTCAGCAGGTCTGTCACATCGGATTCAGTAATCTCTCCGTCTACATTTTTCGTATAAACAGCCAGATTCAGATCATAGGTATACTGGACGCCGCTTAAGGCATCGTACAGATCAGACTCCTCATCGTCCATCAGGTCTTCCAGATAGGCTTTAAAGGAAGCCAGGTCATTTTCACTTTCTTCAAGATTGTTGACTGCGTTCAGCATCTGCTGCAGGGCGGCTCTCTGGTAAACGGCATCGCTTTCATGATCAACCGAGCTGCTGGCGACATTCATAAAGGTTTCCAGAATGGAGCTCATATCAATACTTTCCGCCTCCAGTGTCAACGGGTAGGAGGCAAGGGTATCTTCCTCAACTTCATCGATATAGGTCGTCAGCCCCTGCGAAATAGACAGGATCAGCGCAATGCCGATGATGCCGA